>NZ_JABXKI010000267.1 GCF_017115095.1 Nostoc sp. NMS4
GTAAGCGTTCACGGGGGAAATTAAGCTACCAGGAAAAATAAGTACAGAGAGATGGTAGATTAGAGGGCATGAAGAAAATCAGCCTGATCAGCCACATCTATAGAACAGAAGTACCGGAATCGGACTGGGAAAAGACTCCATCCAGTGTCAAAGGAAGGATGGAGGAGATGAAGGCGTTGATACAAGAATTAGAAGAAAAACTGAACAGAACATCAAAGAACTCATCATTACCACCATCAACAGACCCACTCAATGTAGAAAAGAAAGCAGAAAAGAAAAAGAGTGAAAAGAAGGTAGGGGGACAACCAGGGCATCAAAGATTTGAAAAAGTCCTCTACCCAGAATCGGAATGTGCTGAGGTAATAAACCACAAACCGGAGTTGTGTAGTGGTTGTGGAAATCATTTAGAGGGGGAAGATGACAACCCAATCAGACACCAGTATGTAGAGATACCACCAATCAAACCAATCATCATCGAACATCGATTACATCAACTCGAATGCTTAGAATGTGGTAAAAGTACAAGAGCAAAATTGCCAGCAGATGTAGAGCCAAATCATTATGGAACAAAAGTGGTAGCTCTTGTTGCGGTGTTAAGCGGACTGTATCGCCATAGTCAGAGAATGGTGAAAACAGCAATGGAGGAAATATTTGACATCAGAATCAGCTTGGGAACAATCAATAAACTGAGAATGGAGGCGAGTACTGCCCTAGAGTTGGCGGTAGAAGAAGCGAAAACCTATGTTCAGAATGCGGCGGTGGTAGGAGCAGATGAAACAAGCTTCTCTCAAGGAAATATGGATGGATGCAACGCCAAAAAAAGTCAAGCTTGGCTGTGGGTGGCAGTGACACCATTAGTCACGTTCTTTCAAATTACACTAACTCGCTGTACATCTGCAGCTCTTGATTTGTTAGGTGAAACCTTTAATGGAATTTTAAACTCAGATCGTTACGGAGCATACAATTGGGTAAGCATTGAGCAGCGACAACTGTGTTGGGCGCACCTGAAACGTGAGTTTATCAAAATTCAAGAGCGCACAGGGGTATCAACAGAAATTGGCACAGCACTTCTGGAAAAACAAGAAAAGTTATTTGAGCTTTGGTATCAAGTCAGAGATGGAACTTTAACTCGATGTGATTTTCAACTGGCAGTTGAACCAATTCGTCACTCCCTCAAATCTACTTTACAACAGGCGGCAGATTATGAGATTGGCTCTCAAGAGAAAACGCCACTGGCAAAAACTGTTCGCACTTCTCGCCAACTGTTAAAGGTTGAACCCGCTTTATGGTTATTTGTCCAGGTTGAAGGCGTGGAACCCACAAATAATGCTGCTGAACGTGCTATTCGTCCGGCTGTAATCTGGCGACGTACTAGTTTTGGTTCTCAATCCCTTGCTGGTAGTACCTTTGTGCAAAGAATGTTGACTGTTGTGACTACCCTTAAATCTCAGCGTCGGAATGTTTTGGAGTTTATGACTGCATCTGTGAGTGCTACGCGTAAGCGTCAACCAACTCCATCCCTAGTTCCCCTAGTTCCTGCTGCTGATTAAGTAATAAATGCTGCCTATACATCATCTGTCTTACGAGGTTATTTACTGTTACCCCAGATGGATCTGCTTGTGTGTTTAATTGCTGTAACTCTTCACACATTAGATTTTGCGGGATTTCAGCAATAATTTACCCCCATGAACGATTACCAAAATAGCGGGTATATTTTTCAGTTACCTTTTTGCAGTTTGTAAAAGGCTGAAACGACCGACCTATTTGACCTATTTATAGCAAAGTGCTGTTAGTGGTAGCGAGACAGGGAGCAATCAATTCAAAATTAAAGATTAAAGAACTTCTGCCTCCTGCCTTCTCTTTCCCCATGCCCAATGCCCAATGCCCCATGCCCAATGCCCAATATCTATGGCAATTCTACCGAAGTTGGTTTAGCGATATGCGGCAAACCCCAACCTAATTTTTCTCGCAAAATTCGGAAAAACTCAGGCGGTTGTAAGCGAATAAATCTGGCACTATATTGCGATCGCTCCATATATACTCGATCTTCTGGTAAGATATAACACCCTCCATTACCATCTACTACCATCACCAGCCGAGGAATATTGACTGGGTAGATGTTGACCGATTCAGTATCTGGAAATACCAATGCTCTAGAAGCTAGGGAATGGGGACAAATAGGTACTAGCTGTAAAACAGGTACGCCAGGAGTTACCACTGGGCCGCCAGCACTCAACGAGTAAGCTGTAGAGCCAGTAGGTGTAGAAACAATCACACCATCTGCGGCAATATCTACTGGCGCATGACGACCTATGGCAATTTCAAAATGGCACATAGAGGTCAAAGGTTCCCGGTGCAGCACCATTTCATTCAAGCATAAGGCTTCCCATAGCACTGAATCATCCCGAAACACTTTGACGGTGAGCATAGCTCGTTCTTCAATTTCATACTCACCTGCCATTGCCTGTTCTAGTGCTTGAGGCAATTGATTCAGGAAAGTTTCTGTCAAAAATCCCATGTGGCCGGTGTTCACTGTTAATAGTGGAATACCACAAGGGGCTACTTGACGAGACGCTGCCAGAACAGTGCCGTCTCCCCCTAATACCACTGCAAATTCCATATCTGAGTCAAAACCAGGGGGTGTCAGACCGTCAATGGGGGTGTGGCACACAGGACTCTCCGGGTTAGGGTAGCCCAGTATCCCACCAATACTCGATGTGATACATACATTCCAACCGGCTGCGGTTAGCTTGTCTTTCAACTCGATAGCGACACGGCCCGCTATCGGTTTAATGTCATTGTAGATAATGCCTGCTTTCGGCACACTCAAATATCCAATTTTAGGCGATGCTCTGTATTATGTAATCCTTACACATTTTTGGTCATCTAGTCATTAATCTAGAGTCAAACAATTTTGGATTTTGGATTTTGGATTTATTTCACCCACCAGGGGAAGCGGCTGAGGTCTTCAGTTATCTTCAAGTAGAGCAAGTGCGTTGAGACATGAACCAAAAAAATCTAAAATCTAAAATTGGCACGGTCAAATATCCAGAGTCTAGAATTTTACGACTAAGTGACTGTTTCGTAATGACTATTGACTATTGGCTTTTGAAGATTGCTTAAAAGGAGTTTTTTTAGGTTTCTGCTTTTTATTTTTATTTTTCTGGTAGTCTACCTCTTTAAGTTTCTTCATTATTCGGCTGAAGTACTCTTGTAGATAGCTTTCTAGGGTTGTGGTTTGTTGCTGGTCTAAACCAAACACTGTGTAGACTTCATCCATTGAAGCATTTAACTGTTTACCACTAGCCAATACTTCTGTAAACGCTAGTCTATCTGCTACGTTCCATCCCCACTGAAAGAATCGCATTATGCCCCGCACAGCACGCAGTAAGTTTATTGGCATCCGCGTTACTCTGGCATCTTTTCCAGATAAGCGTTCGCACAGGTTGATAATTTCTTCTGCACTCCATGCACGAGTACCGACTACAGGAAAAGCTTGGTTTTCCGTTTCTGGTACACTCAATGCTCGGATCGCAAACTTAGCAATGTCCTGAGTGTCCATATAGGCGATAGGAGAAGAATTACCTGTTACCCAAACTGGTTGTGCTTCCAAAATGGGAATCCCATACTGACCAATTAACCCTTGCATAAACCCAGCTAGTCGCAAGATGGTATAATTCAAGCCTGACTCAGCCAAGAATAATTCTGTACACCGCTTAATTTCCATTAGCGGCACTTCTGGATATTTATCAGCATCTAAAATCGAAAAGAAGAGAAAACGCTCTACACCTGCTGCTTTTGCTGCTTGAATCAATGCTACTTTGCCTTCCCAGTCTACTTGTTTGATACTCAGTGAATCTGTAGGGCGAGAGGTTGAGGCATCAATAACTTGGGTTACACCAACTAAAGCTTCCGCTAGGGTATCGGGGTAACGTAAATTTCCGGGGACGAGTTCTGCACCCCATTCTTTAAGAAAAGCTGCTTTTTTACTGCTGCGGACAAGACAGCGTACTTTATATCCCTCATCGATAGCACGACGAGCCACTTGTCTTCCTAAGGTGCCAGTGGCACCGACGATTAATAATGTCATGAGGGTTGTAATAAATTTTAATGTTTTATGAAAATAATGTTATCAGAATAACCTATGCAAACAAAAGTTTACATCTTTTCTCAGAAAATCAATTTATTTAGATATATTTATGAGAAAATTGCTGTCCGGTTAATGGACAAGCTTTTTTCTCATTTTGATGAAAAAGGGAGTAAGGAGTAGGGAGTAGGGAATGGGGAAAATAGTAACTCTTAACTCTTAACTCCTAACTCCTAACTCCTAACTCAGCACTCAGCACTCAGCACTCAATTATTCTTCTGTGCCTTGAATTTTTAGTAACAACGCGCCTAATGCCCAGCCCACGAAGATTAAACCAAAAGACAATAGAGCTGCATTCAAAATTTCGCCGCCCATTAGTGTGATTCTCCTTATGCAAAGTGGTGTGTAAACTAGGTCTAACAGAAGCTTTTCAATAGTTGCTGTAGGATTAGACCTGTGTAAATAATTTTAAACTAGTTTAGCAGGTAATCCCTACTGGTTCGGGGGGCAATCCCTACTCTTACCAAAAGGATGATGGGGAAATTGGGAAAATTTAATGATAATAATTATGAAGAGATTTTATGTATCAAAATAATCAAGGTAGTTTAATAAATTTTGTAAAAGAAAATCGTCCGCGTTTGGTGCTGACGCTGGGAGATCCGGCAGGGATTGGGCCGGAGGTGATTTTGAAAGCTTTCGCAGATCCAGAAATTAGTCAAAAATATGACGTTACTGTGGTGGGTAACGGGGATTTGCTGGCAGAAACTTATCGCAAACTGAATTTAACTGAGAATTTTGCACCTTTGGCAAATCCAGATGAGTTGTCAGTTATTGATGTGCAAGTGGATGGGAAAATTAAAGGTGAAATTATTTCAGGAATAGGTAATGCAGCGAGTGGTGCGGCTAGTTTTGCGTATATGGAATATGCGATCGCTCAAACACTGGCTGGTAAATTTGATGGTATTGTCACCGGACCCATCGCTAAATCTGCCTGGAAAGCCGCAGGGTATAATTATCCAGGGCAAACAGAGCTTTTGGCAGAAAAATCAGGTGTTGACCGTTTTGGGATGTTATTTGTAGCGCGATCGCCCCATACTGGTTGGACACTCCGCACCTTACTTGCTACCACACATATACCCTTACGTCAAGTAGCCGATGTGTTGACACCGCAGTTGCTGACACAGAAATTGGATTTACTGGTGGAGTGTTTGGAGAAGGATTTTGGTATAGATAAAGGGAGAATTGCGATCGCAGGTTTAAATCCCCACAGTGGCGAACAGGGACAACTTGGACATGAAGAACAAGATTGGTTAATTCCCTGGTTAGAGCAAGAGCGGCAAAAACGTCCACAATTGCAGTTAGATGGGCCGATACCGCCAGATACAATGTGGGTTAAACCTGGTCAAGCTTGGTATGGAAATTCTTTAGTAAAAAATCCTGCTGATGGCTACTTAGCACTTTACCACGACCAAGGCTTAATTCCTGTAAAGCTGATGGCGTTTGATCGGGCAGTTAATACTTCCATTGGTCTTCCTTTCGTTCGGACTTCACCCGATCATGGAACAGCATTTGATATTGCGGGTAAGGGAATTGCTGATGCTACGAGTATGAAAGCAGCGATACATTTAGCGGCTGAGTTGGTTAGTCAAAGGTTGGCAGTCAATACGGTTCGGTTAAGGCAAGAGACGCGATAAATCGCCGTCTTTACAAGAATCAGTCCTTTGTAGAGACGGCGATTTATCGCGTCTTTGTGATCTGGTATGAAGCCCACGGAATTGGTAAGAAAGAAATCAAAATAAAACGCTTTCTATCTGGCTAGTTAAAATTTAATTATTCGTTTCAACGACTCTAAAATCTATTTCAAAAAATAGCAGTTCCTCATCACCAAAGCTGCCTTGAATCATATTGTGCCAGCTATTCCTGTTTCATTAATCTGAAATATAAACACCGGAGTATTCGGGTGATGCTGGCGAGACTTATTTATAGCAGCTAATTCATCTGTATCAATGAAATAATCTCCACTTTCAGGCTCAACAGCCATATACCAGTTGTAGTGACTTTTGATTAACTCTGGCTGAACTCGGTCAAAAATAACTTTACAGCGTTGGTAAAATGCCTCTTGTTCAGCTTTCCATTGAGCTTTTTTTTCTTCTGACCACTGAATATCAGGGAATATTCTTCCCCGACGAACTGTGCGAATAGGCTTTGGATCAGTCATTGCTATTTTTGCCAATCTATTTTGAAATTTTATAACTTTATCATCGAAGCTATTTATTAGCTTCAAGTAAAGGCAATTTATAAATACCAGTCATCTTTTTTCGGGCGACTGGTATTTATTATTTTGTGCTTTTGGGTTAGAGAAAAAAGAGGCTAACGCCTAGTTGTAATGAAGAAGTTGTACTCCAATAGTCGTGGAGTGGAATCGACTTTAAATATCTTTTCTTTGAACGCTTCGCACTGAGGGTAGGTGTAATTAGTTTGATTTGCAGAGTTGAAATTTTCAGGAGTTAATAATGGATTTAATAATGGATTTAGCTAAAATTGAAACTATTGAAGACTATGGTTTCGATCTTAAAAGTCTTGATGACTTGCTTAAATATCAATCTAATAATATGAAGTCAATGCCTTCTAGTAAGATTGCTTTTGGTCGAACTCACAAACCGTTTGGAAACGAGGTAATACTAGTATACCCTCCGGTAATTAACAAAGGACATTGGGATGAGACGGTTAATCGACTTGGCGATCGCATTCTTCCAGGATGGAATTCTGCCTTACTCTGCCATTATCCTCCAGGTGTTGGCATGAAACGACATCGTGACCACCGCGTTTTTGAACCTCTGGTAGCATTAGTTAATATTGGACGTGCTACTTTCTGCATTGATACTCAAGGGTATAGTAATAAATATCACCTTGAAGATGGTCAGATTATCAAGTTTTATTCTAATCTTCACCATGAACTACTTCCGGTTGTATCTGATCGCTGGTCTTTGTCCTTTCGCCGGATTAAGCCACAGTTTCTACAGTTCTAAACTTATCTAATCCTTTTCATGTAAGGATTATGAGGCTGTTATTGTATCGCTGATGTCACTCTATATTAAATCTTTGTAACTTGCGCTCCCATCGGAAATACAAACTTTCTCCATCCACCTCATCTGTCTCTTCACTTTCATCAATGAGGTCTTGGTTTTTCTCCTCTAATTCGCGCATATACTGCCTGAGTATACCCCCAACAGCGATCGCTCTACTTTTATGCAGTTGACGGGTTAACTCTAAAAACCATTCTCTATCACCCACTAAATCTGACTCTTTCACCTGATACTTGAGAATTTCTGGGATAAGTAGTGAAGGGTTATGATGCTTTGCGATCGCGCTAGTATGAACAACAGGCTGGTAATCAATCCGTAAGCACTGCTGCCACAACGCTACCCATTTGGCATGAGATAGATAGCCATGACTGAAATACGAAGGCGGCACCATTACCAAAATATGTAAATGCGGGTGTGCTGAGACTCCATCTCTACCTTTAGTTACTTCGATAGACTTCACCCAACCTTTTGCAGGCCATGCCTTCAATTCAGTCAATCGCTTAAAAGCTTTATTTATCGAATCCAAATTTTCCCTGAGTTCCTCAATCTGGCAATTCCTTACAGTCAAAGTAACAAACAGCCAACGGTACTTGGGGTAATCAGTGACAACCTGTGGGAGAATTTTATAAGCTCTTGCTTTCCACATGAGCGATCGCCGCCACTGACAAACCGGACAGTGACGAACCCTACAAAATCGGGCATCTGATAGCTTTAACTTAAGAATACCTTCCGATTCATCTGGCACCAATTGAAACTTCAGCAACTCGGAACAAATTCTCATCCGCCAAGCATACTGCTGAAAATAATGTTCCTCTGCTTTTCCATAATAATGCAAGACTTTATCAGTATTGGTTCTGTGCTTGTCCCAGATTTTACCTACAGGCGAAACTTCCGATAAGCTCTGTACATTTTGATTTTGTTGGAACTTATTTTGAGACGATATATTAAAAGTAATAAAGTTACTGTCTGAGGCTTGAGCAGACACGAAATTACCAAATTAGTTTGTATCAACGTCCCAAATTAACGCAAGTTATACGGTCAAGCCTCAGTAAAAGTATTTAGGTAAGCCAGATGGCATGAGAATTTATAATTATTACCACATGCATAAATGCACTCTTTTGTCTCCATTAATAAACAATGTTGCAAGTACTCATTAATTACGAATTACGAATTACGAATTAGTATTCTCGTCGGGTGCTTCAAACTTGTAACCATAGCCCCGCACAGTTTTAATAAACTCCGGTATGCTGGGATCGACTTCCATCTTTTTGCGAAGCTGACCAATATGCACATCAACCACCCGCCCATCTCCTACGTAGTCGCAACCCCAGATTTTTTGGATTAGCTGTGGACGACTCCAAGCTTGATTAGGATGACTTGCCAAAAAATGTAAGATATTAAATTCCAGCGCTGTTAAGGCAAGAATTTTATCGTTAAGTGTTACCTCTCGACCCTCTGGATTTATTACTAGCTGCCTGAAAACGATACGTTGTGTTGGCGAGGGATTAATGTAGCGTATCCGCCTCAAAAGGGCTTCTACTCTAACTTCAACTTCTGCAAGACTAAATGGTTTAGTCATGAAATCATCAGCACCTGCGCTTAAGATTTTAATTTTATCAGCCTCATCAGTTCTACTAGTTAGTATCAGCACTAAAACATTAGTACGACTCTGCATTTCTTGACAAAGGCTATAACCAGTAACATCCGGCAAATTCCAATCCAGAATTACTAAAGCTGGGTTGAATTGTTCAAACAACGATAAAGCAGTCCTACCATCTGCTGCCGACTCTATTTGATATTTCCGACTTAAAAAACGATATACAAGATTTCGGACACCGAAATCGTCATCAACAATTAGAATTTTGGGAGTCGTAGCAGTAACCATAACCATAATAATGCTGCCTATTGTTGTAGATTGGGCGATTCGCTGTTGCCCCAGTTTACTTTACGTGTTTCTGTTGAGAGTGTATTCACGCGCGTCTCTGCTGAGTGCGATCGCTAGTGTAGTACTTGTGTACAATTAATTTTCTATCAAGCTTATGACAACCTCAGCCATCCTCATACCAATAAAATTTATGATTGTTGCATGAGTTTTGCATAATTTTGAATTTATGTTGTATAATAATAAGTTTTTACGTTTGGGATAAGCGTAATTAAAAACCATCTCCGTAACCGCAAATAGTCCAAAGACACATCCAGAAGCGACGGCAATTGCTACAACTGTAAAAGGGCAACACACTTCCTGATTAATTAGGTCTCTACAAAGGCTCACAAACTAACTTATCAGCCAATTTAGATTCTCAACTCCTACTTACTCAACTGTACTCTAGCCAATAGGTATATTCTCTTGAAGAAGGTCTACGAAAATGTACCCTGGTGCATTTACACATAGCTATACTCTTAAGCATATACTATACTACAACTTTCAGCTGAGACTATGACAAGCCAAGGACTGAAAGCATCATCAGAAGGTATAGCAAAGTGCTGTTTAGCAGACAGCTAGTAGCGCAAGGCTTTGGGCAATCAATACTGTCCTAACATATCTAAACTACGGCTATGTTAGGGCAAAAAAACAGCAAAAAGAAGCTGATGTAACTCCAGAAGTGCGACGGAAATTGAGGAGATATTAATATTAGCGATCGCTTGATATTAAAAAGTATGCAACTACTATATTATCCAAGATTTTTAGTAACATTATAAATGTCTAATTTACTGAAACATTAAAAGCATGAACTTTAAATATATTTAATTATATTTCTAGTAAATATTTTCTGTATGTACTCTCAAATGGCATTATTTGCAATTTATTAACTGGTAGAATTTCTGAAAATAACTCAGTCTATCTCAGGAGAGAGTTTGAGGATACTCATACCAGAGAAAGATCAATTTAATATCTTTAGTTCGCTAAATTGCTATTAATATCGTCAGTAAGGAAAAATTATGGTTAATAATCTAGTAGGCGGCATCATTCCCCCACAGCCACCAATAGAAGCACAAACTGATGCTCATGTGCTGAAGAGTCGTTTAGAATGGGGCGAACCAGCTTTTACAATCTTGGATGTGCGCGATCGCCCCACCTACAATGAAGGTCACATTATGGGAGCAATGCCAATGCCAGCAGATGAATTGGTAGAGCGTGCAGTACCTTCTTTGGATAAGAGGCGTGATATTTACGTTTACGGTGCGGACGAACAAGATACTGCCCAAGCCGCACAACAACTACGTTCTAATGGATTTGAACACGTATCTCAACTCAAAGGTGGTCTTGCTGCATGGAAGGCGATCGGTGGCCCAACAGAAGGCATTGTTGAATCAAAAACTCCCCCAGGTGCAGATGACTACAATGTTGTAGATCGGCTAAAAAACCATCAAGAAAATCTGGAAAAGGGCGGTACTAGCGCCACAGAATCTATTAAGAAGGGAGCTAGTAACCTTAAGGAAGGTATTCAAGAGGGAGCTAGCAACCTTAAGGAAGGCATTCAAGAAGGAGCTAGTAACCTCAAGGAAGCTGCTAGTGAATCTAAACCTCCTACAGGCACTGATGATTCCAATGTTGGCTCTTAGACAAAAAATAGAGCAGAATTCAGAACTCAGGAGTCAGAATCCAGAAGTCAGAATTCAAAAGTAAAACAAGCTTTATACCTGGCTTTGAGACTAATCATTGTGTATTTCACTAACTTGAAATCTGATGTAACTTAGCATGAGGGTTTGTAGTAAGCACTTTAGTACTTGGAAAATAATGACTTTAGTCCTTACTACGAACTTGCTTATCTATAGGATTACTATTTGATTTTTGAACAAAATTAGGTACTGTAGTGGGATGTCAAGGCTAAAATGTTGCAAAAAAATTGTAGGTTGGGTGGAGGCTTTGCGTAACCCAACATCCTGATATCTGTTGGGTTGCGCTCCGCTCCACCCAACCTACGTCTACGTTTAATGCCCTATTTTAAGCTTGCCACGGCACTACATATACTTAGATTTTTTCAGGAATCAAATCGGATTCCTATATCAATTTCAACTTGACATATCCATGTCAGTAGTCAGGATTGCCGAGATCAGTGTTCAAACAAATCCTTAAATTGCAACAAATCTAAGGAAACTATCGTTGGTAGAAATTCAAAACATTCTTGGGCAATTTGCCAACGTTCTTCTCGTTTGAGCATTTGTATTAACTTCTGTTGTACGCTCAGTAAATAGCGTACATCATTGGCAGCATAACTTAGTTGAGCTTCAGATAAGCTAACGGCGTTACCCCAATCAGAACTTTGAGAGCTTTTATCTAGTTCCACTTGTTCTAACTCTTGTACCACATCTTTGAGTCCGTGGCGATTTGTGTAAGTACGGGCTAATTTACTGGCAATTTTGGTGCAAAAAATCGGCCTTACCTGAATCCCCAGATTGGCTCGCAAAGTGGCCACGTCAAATCGTGCAAAGTGAAACACTTTTACCACATTGACTGCTTCCAAGAGTTTTTTTAAATTGGGAGCCTCAGTTTGTCCTTTGGCTATGCGGATTGCAGTCACTTTCCCTTCAAGATTGCATAGCTGGACGAGACACAAGCGATCGCGCAGTGGCAATAATCCCATCGTTTCTGTATCAACTGCGATCGCGGTAGATTCTAAATACTGGCTAAGGGCTGCGTCACTGAGATCGCGATCGCTCACCTGAAAATCTGGTAATGTCATCAATTGTTCAAAAATAATAGCAGTGTCCAGCAAACAAAAGTCTTGTCAGACACTACATTATTATTGTGCAAAATAATCAGAAATTAAATCTACCTAGTATGAAAAAACATTTGTGTTAAGTAGACTTCGCCTTGATTATTAGTAGCAACACCAATTCCAGTTAGGTTGTAATTTCCTTTAAGATTCTTTAGGTGTCCGGGACTTTTGATCCAGCCAGTAACAGCTTCCTCTACGGGGTTGCTATATCCCCGATTGAAAGCAACATTTTCCGCCGCACTGTTGTAGCGAATCGGGATAGCTTTGACTCGCCCTTCAAAACCCTGATGGCTAAATGGGGTTTTACCTTTAGCCATATTTTGACTATGAATTCTTGCCTGTCGAGTTAAATTTGCATTTAAGGTCAACTTTGGCAGCCCTTTAGAAGCCCGATATCGATTAATTTGGTCAAATACTGATTTTTCTAGCTCAGTAGTTTTAAAAGTGGGAGTCGATATTGCAACCTGACTAGAAAAAAGCGACAACAGCTTATTACGGGTGGATGTATTCGTAGAAGTATGATTTGGTATCGGAACAGTCGTTAATCCACTAGCAAGGACAAGCGCACTTAAAGCGATGCCAAAAGCAGTTTGTCGGAACATGGAGAATTGCGTAATGTGTAGAGATATAAGACTTCTACTCTACCCTATTGTTCCAAGGATATATACCATCATACTATTAAGTAATGATGAACTTCGGCAATTTGGCTACATCCTTTACAAGTAGCACAAACAATCATTTGCAATTGTCAGTATTTCAATAGGTCAGCTTCATCAAAATTACGGTTAATTTTGCTGATAATTTCAGATTTTCAGGAATTATCTAGCAAAAGCTTTGCTGACAGAATATTACAGCAGAATTCAGAATACAGAATTTAGAAGTAAAACACGCTTTATAACTGGGTAACAGACTTAGCTTGTATACCTCACCAACTTGAAATCTGCTGTAAGTTGCACATCGCGTCAAATCTATGAGCGAATGAACATTTGTGTAAAGTAGATTGCACCTCTACTGTTTTTAGCAACACCAATCCCCGTCAGATTATAATTACCCCTGATATTGGCAAGATGCCCTGGACTTCTGAGCCAGCCTTGAACAGCTACTGTGGCAGGATCGCTATATCCCTGGTTGTAAGCGACATTTTCACCAGCCGATCTGTAAGAAACACGGGTTGCTCTCAGACGTTCTGAAAATCCAGTATGTCCAAAAGGAACACTACCATTAGCCATGTTCTGACTATGAATCCTAACTTGATTATCCATCGCACCATTACGAGTTAGTGCTGATAGCCCTTGGGAAATTCTGTAGTTATTAATTTGGTTAAAAATCGACTGTTCTAGAGCAGCAGTATCGATGCTATTTACTGCAACTTTTAAAGTGTTATTTGATACGTCTGAAACCATTGGCGTGAAAGCTGGATTTGTTACAGGAGTAGCGATCGCTCCACTACTGAGAGCAATAGTGCCTAAAGCAACGCTGTAAATTATTGGTTTGATCATTTGCCTGAAGTAAAGTTTTAGACAATCTAACCAACTAATATCAATGTGACAAATTGCTTCTAGGTCTATATAGCTCTATTTGTGCGCTTTTTTGTTCAAAAACTACTAGCAAACGTTTAAATGCACAATCTTGCGACAAAATGGTGCTGTTTAATCAACACTTGTCTTCTACCATTAGTATGATTTTTTTATCCTACATTCCACACTTAAGTGTCATTCGTTAGTGTAATTACTAGATTTTTTTGAATTCCTTAGTTTCAGATTATGCTTATTCATCTTCAAAATTCAGCTATTTTACTGTTTCTAAGTATATTACATAGCTTTTTTTACGTATGAAAAGCAGTAAAAACCGATTGCGACAGTTGAAGATACGGAATGTAAGATAAAAATAGACTAGGTTGACTCAGCAAAATCTCTGCGTGATTTCAACTAGCTTTGTTTGAGGGTTTCTAACTCTTCCTGCACCACGCGCAACACCCGTGCAATATATTCTGCACGCCACTCTTCCCGTTCCTTGGCTACTTTTACATCCGGCTCGTAAGCTTCAATCTCACTAACCGATAAAATACCTTTAATCTCTAGCAACCGTTCAATGGTGTCTAGCCGCTCATGCAGCACGGACACTTCACCAGTCAAAGCCATAACGATCGCGAATAATTTATCAGTTTGCGGATTTTCTAAGTAAACAGGTCGTTTACCCTTGGCTATTTTTGTCATCCTAATACCAATTCTCCAAAAATAAGACTAGACACAGAAAAGGAGAAAAGCCAGATATAATCTGACTTTCTCAATTACGAATTACGAATTGCTATAAATTATCCAATATTGTGGGGTGGGCATCTTGCCCGCACTATGGACTGGGCGCTCATGTTGCCCACCCCACAAGAATTAATTGGATATTTTTTTATTTGGAAGTCCCTTATTCATCCACCAGTCGTACAGAATTAATTCTGAATTCTGACTCCTGACTCCTGAATTCTGTTCGATAACTTCCTCAGCTTACTTAGTTGCAGTAACCGCAAACCAAGTGCCTTGGGTGGCTGAGTTCCGATTTTGAAACATACCATTAGTTTCTTTTGCTTTCCATACCCCATTCGGCACAAATTTCTCGAATGTCTTATCTGCTGAAAAACCAGCCTCAGTAACTAGCGGCACTAAATCTAAATCGCGTACAGCACTCCAGAAAGGTTCGTTGTTGTTAGCGGTTTCCCAATCATACATAAACTGTGCATAAACATCCATGTGATGATACAGGGGTGCCTCCAAATGAATCATCATGCCACCAGGAGCCAGGAGACGATAAGACTCTTGCATAACTTTACGCACAGATGACGGCGGGATTTCATGCAGCAAAATGTGAGAAACCACTAAATCAAATGATTCGTCGGGGAAATTAGTGTGTTCGGCATTTTGCTGAGAGAAGTGTACCCGTTTTCCTAAGTCTTCGGCTCTTGCATGAGCGTAACGCAACATAGATGCGCCTACATCTATGCCATGCACTTCTGCATCTGGGAAACCATCTACATAAGGTAATGTGCTATTGCCGATAGAACATCCCATATCGAGGATTTTTCTCGGTTTAAAGTTGGGATACTCTGCTAAAAGGTAATTTTGGACTATAGATTGCCCCATATCATCGTTGAGCGGCCCCAACCAACCGAGTCCATAAACGTAAGCGCCGCGATCGTAGGTTGCACCGGCGGCGACATCATCAGCAGTGAATTCACTGTGATATCCTCCGGGCATACAGTGAATGTCTACAGCCTTTTGATGAGCAGGTATTTGAAAATTTGGGTCGAGGGTTAAAGTACCCAGTTCATCACCCCGATCTTTGGCACGCTCAATTAACTCTGGCAGTTGTCTGTCAACGTTGGCATTTACAGCATCCCATAACATTTCCTGGTTGATGCGCTTCAAGGCACTAGTCCAGTGGTAATAGGGTTCGTGCTGCATTACTTCCCGAATTTCATAACGATTTTGGGGAGGACGTTGATGTTCTTGTTCAAATTTCGGCTTGGCTAGTTTTTCATAAACTTCTTTATTAGCAGGAATGATATTCTTGAAAATGTGCCTTTTCATACTTTCCACAAACTTTTGGCGTGCCAACTCGTCGTGAGTGGGTTGCGGTAGCATAGCGTGTCGGAATTGTTGATCCATGATTGCTTTCTCTCAGAAATTTAAGGTATATTTACGCAGGATTTAATAACTTGGCTACTGTTTGTACATCTTTATCGCCGCGTCCAGAGCAGTTAATGACAATCCGAGGACTGTCGGTTAACTGGGGACAGAGGGTTTCGAGATAAGCGATCGCATGGGCTGTTTCCAATGCCGGGATAATCCCTTCCAATTTCGACAATCGCCCAAATGCCGCCAAAGCTTCTGCATCCGTCACACTATAATATTCGGCGCGACCAGTATCCTTTAAATAGCTATGTTCTGGCCCCACACCGGGATAATCTAACCCCGCACTAATTGAGTGTGCCTCAATGATTTGCCCATCTTCATCTTGCAGCAGGTAGCTCATGGCTCCATGCAATACACCAACTCGCCCTTTTGTCAAGGTTGCGGCGTGTTTTTCAGTATTGACACCTTCTCCGGCTGCCTCAATCCCAATAAAGCGTATAGAAGGCTCATTCATAAACTCATAAAACAGTCCCATCGCATTGGAACCACCACCGACACAAGCCAAGAGAATATCAGGTAATCCACCCCATTTTTCCATTGCTTGGGCGCGGGTTTCTTCGCCGATTACGGCATGGAAATCACGTACCATCATTGGGTAAGGATGCGGCCCTGCTACTGAACCCAGGATGTAGTGAGTCGTTTCCACATTTGTCACCCAATCTCGGATTGCTTCAGAAGTAGCATCCTTCAAAGTTCCGCTTCCCGCCTCCACTGGACGCACTTCTGCCCCCATGAGTTTCATTCTGAACACATTTAAAGCTTGGCGTTCCATGTCATGAACGCCCATGTAAATTACGCACTCCAGCCCAAAACGAGCGCAAACTGTGGCTGTAGCAACTCCATGTTGTCCAGCACCCGTTTCGGCAATAATCCGTTGCTTACCCATACGTTTCGCCAACAATACCTGACCAAGGGCATTATTGATTTTGTGAGCGCCAGTATGATTTAAATCTTCACGTTTCAAGTAAATTTGTGGCCCGGTGCGATCGGGTCGGGCATAATGAGCAGTTAGGCGTTCAGCAAAATACAATGGTGTCGCACGTCCTACATAGTCTCGTAACAACTGCTGTAGTTGGGCTTGAAAACCAGGGTCATTACGGTATTGCTGATAAGCTGTTTCTAATTCAGCCAAGGCTGGCATAAGTGTTTCAGGTACATACTTACCGCCAAAGCGTCCGAAGCGGCCTAACGTATCTGGAACCTGAGCAGTTGAACTTGGAGATAGGGGAGTGGTAGTCACAGGCTATTTTTGATGACGGGAATCACTTAATTATTATAGAAAAGTCTGAAGCATATCTGGGGAATGAAGCAGGGGGGCATACTTCTGCTGAGGCAGAGGCTTCGCCAACGACTACGCTCAGTAACCGGGCAGGGAGGCGGGGGGAATTTTGGAAATTGCTGAATCATCCCGCAAATATGCAACGCCTAAAATCCTTCCCCTATTTTAAGAGTTCCCGTTCGGCTTGGTTAAGGGAACTCCAGGAAATAAATTATCCAATATTGTGGGGTGGGCATCTTGCCCGCCATATAAGCTGGGCGGGCAAGATGCCCACCCCACAAGAATTAATAGGATATTTTTTTATTTGGAACTTCCTAACCCAATGCGGATTTTAACTCACTTTCCGCTTGTGCCAACGCATCTGGTAATTTACTGGCATCGCGTCCGCCGGCTTGGGCTAAGTTCGGTCTGCCACCGCCGCCACCGCCGCAAATTTTAGCGATCGCACCTACAAATTTACCAGCTTGCAAACCTTTTTTATTCACTTCTGAACTAAAAGCTGCAACTATACTAACTTTCCCCTCTTCGGGAACAGAACCCAGCACCACTGCGCCGTTACCGATTTTTTGCAGTAAGCGTTCGGCTGCGGTTTTTAATGATTCTGGATCGACATCTTCTAATTGGGCGACAATAATTTTATGGCCACCTATGGTTTGGGCTGTTTGTAGCAAGCTGTCTGATTTAGCGATCGCTAATTGTACCTTCAAGGTTTCTAATTCCTTCTGGCTATTTCTCAGTTCGCTTTGCAGACTTGTGATTCTCTCTGGTAATTCTTCGGGTTTAACTTTAAAGCGATCGCTCAAATCTTTAACTACTTTATCCCGCAGATTCAGATAATCTAAAATTGCCGGCCCCGAAACAGCTTCAATCCGCCGCACTCCAGAAGCTACGCCAGCTTCCGAGATAATCTTGAATACGCCAATTTCAGCAGTATTACTTACATGAGTCCCACCGCATAGTTCCATTGATACGCTAGGAAAGTCAATCACCCGCACTTCCTCGCCGTATTTCTCCCCGAACATGGCAACAGCACCTTTAGCTTTCGCCTCGGCTAAAGATAATACTTCTACCTTGGCAGCATGCGCCTCAGCAATCCAAGTGTTTACCTGTTCCTCAACTTGTTGGACTTCTTCTGCTGTCAAGGCGCGGGGACAGTTGAAATCGAAGCGCAACCTATCAAAGGAAACCAAAGAACCTGCTTGAGATATGTCATCATCGACAATTTTCTTTAACGCTGCTTGCAATAGGTGCGTTGCGGTATGGTTAGCTTGGGCGCGACGGCGGCAAGCTGGATCGATTTGGGCGGTGACGCGATCGCCTACGCGCAGTGTACCGCGTTCGATGCGTCCGAAGTGAACAAAGAAATCAGATTCTTTCTTCACGTCTTCTACCCGAACAACAATACCATCACCAGAGATATAACCGCGATCGCCAATTTGTCCCCCGGATTCAGCATAAAATGGCGTTTTGTCAAGGACTATTTGTATTGTTGTCATTGCTTCCGTAACAGCTAATTCATTTGCTGATACTTCTTCTTGAGATACACCTTCTACCAGAATTGCTTCTACTTTTGCCGTCGCCGCCGATTGGGTATAGCCTAAAAACTCGGTGACTTGGACGTGTTCTGCTAATTTGTCGAGGGAACCTTGCACAGTTAAATCGATGGTTTCGTGTGCTGCTTTGGCGCGGGTTCTTTGTTTTTCCATTTCCGTATTGAATCCCTCAACATCAACCCCTAGCCCCGCTTCTCCTGCAATTTCCTGCGTCAGTTCTAAAGGGAAGCCATAGGTATCATAGAGAGTAAAGGCATCCAGACCAGAAATTTTTGGGTCTGTTGGAGAATACGGAGATGATAGATCATGTTGTAATGAATAAAATACCTCAGCGATAGTCTCTTCCAACAGTTTTTCACCTCTATCCAGAGTTGTGAGAAAATTAGATTCTTCCCGTTGCAACTCAGCTTTAATTGCTGCTTCCCGTTGGCGCACATTGGGGTAAGCTGATTCCGAAAGTGCGATCGCACTTTCAGCAACTTGGGTAGTAAATTCGCCAGAAATCCCAATTAATCGCCCATGACGCACCACCCGCCGAATTAACCGCCGCAGCACATAACCGCGTCCCACGTTGGAAGCGCGAATTTCATCAGCAATCATGTGGATAACAGCGCGAATATGATCGCCAATTACTTTTAGGGAAGTTTTGGTTTTTTCATCACTGCTGTGGTAATCAACACCAGCAATTTGCCCTGCCGTTTGGATAATTGGAAAAATCAGGTCAGTTTCGTAGTTATTGGGCACTTTTTGGAGAATTTGCGCCATTCTATCCAAACCCATGCCGGTGTCGATGTTCTTGTTTTGCAGTGGCGTTAAATTCCCGGAAGCATCCCGGTTATATTGCATGAACACGAGGTTGTAAAACTCGATGAATCGGGAATCGTCTTCTAAATCGATATTTTCGTCACCGCGTTCTGGGTGGAAGTCGTAATAAATTTCCGAACAAGGGCCACAAGGCCCAGTCGGCCCAGATACCCAAAAGTTATCATCTTCACCCAAGCGTTTAATTCTCGCTACCGGCACACCGATTTGATCTCGCCAGATTCCAAAGGCTTCATCATCATCTTCAAAAACGCTGACGACGAGATTTTGGGGAGAAAAGCCAAAGACTTGTGTAGAAATTTCCCAACCCCAAGCGATCGCTTGTTCTTTAAAATAATCACCAAAGCTAAAATTGCCCAGCATCTCAAAAAACGTGTGATGCCGTTTGGTGCGTCCGACATTCTCAATGTCGTTGGTACGGATACACTTTTGCGAAGTCGTAGCCCGTTTAAATTCTGGTGTGCGCTGCCCTAAGAATATTGGCTTAAATGGTAACATCCCCGCGATCGTCAGCAGCACAGTGGGGTCTTCTGGCACAAGGGAGGCACTGGGGAGAATTTGGTGTTCCCGTTGGGCAAAGAAGTCGAGAAATATGTTGCGAATTTCGTTACCGCTTAGGTACTGGGGATTTGAAGACATAGGTTTTTTAACTTTAGACTTTAGACTTGGGCGTAGCGCCACTAGTGCATCACGGGGCAAATAAGCCACCCATTTGAGGTAATTACGAATTACGAATTACGAATTATGCATAAAGGCACTAGTACCGCAAGGCGGAATTCAAAATTCAAAATTCAAAATTCAAAATGAATACAGCATAAGCGTTTGGTTAATCTGGAATGGGTGGTTTATTTACGCCGTGCTGTACTAGGTAGATGTATTTTCATAAATAGGCTTTATATATTCTTGCATTTTGTTTCATATTAGTGCCAACGAATTGTGCCAGTGGATGAGCAAAATGCACTGATTAGGACGCTTTTACACCAATAACCTAACTCTGGTAGGATGCGCGTAGGTGTTGACCGTCCTAGACGTACCATTTCGATGGTTAAGATTAATCATTAAGAAATACTTTAAAATTTGCATACTTAGGTAGCAAATGGCACTAAAACTGAAAGTATCAAATATTGCTTGTGAGGGATGTGCAGAAATAATTACTGAGTGTATCCACATTATCGAACCTGAAACCAAGCTGATGTAGATGTTAACGCTAAAACTGTCACGGTGGAGTCCGAAGCTTCTGAGGAGTCAATCACACAGGTAATTGTTGCTGCTGGTTACGCTGTAGAAGGTTATTGATTGGGTTCTAGCTTTTCACAGAACTTTAGATTTTAATATCTCAAGCGACGCTAACAAAATTTTTTTATGTTTTTTCTGTCCTTCTACGGACGGAATCGAACTAATTTCCCAAAATTAGGGGTAGGTTTGTTTTGACATCAGGTTTTTATTTAGCTTTTTTCTAGATTTATGATGTTGCAGCAAATAAAAAAAGATGTGAATTAAGTAAATAGACAAACACAGATAAAGCGTAAGCAGAGAATTTTATTTATCCGGCAAATCCATCGTAAAACTTAGGTTAATACTTCACTTAAATTGTGAATTTTTACCCTAAAAATTCTGTATTTAATTGTAGTGTATGTAATTTCAGAAAGCTACTGCTCATAACAGGAGGTAGTTTTGCTGTCTATTTCATTTGCATTTTTTTTGACATTTAACCCCTTTACTGATACTTGATAAAGCCCTATTTCATTAAGAAAAAGGGTGAGATACTCTATGGGAAATACTATTTTTAATGCAATGAAAAAAAACTTGGTTTTGTAATTCAATTAAAAAACTTTATATTTTCTTTATTTTTCTACTTTGGAAGAAATTTTTCTGGACGATATAAAAATTATTACAAAGTATTTAATTTGGTAATTCCATTATGGAAATAGCACTTAAGAATAGTTTTTATACTTCGAAATAATATTCAGTGTTTTTACTGTTTTAAAAACAACGTGTAAAGAAGACATTAGTTGTCATAAGTGAATATTTCAGAAACTTTAATAGTAAGTATAAATCCTGATAAAGCCCTAAAAGGAGATTAAACTTGTAAATTCACGGTAAAATCGGCGTTCAGAAAATAATATATCAAGAAATATAACTCAACCTAACCCATCATATTTAGCATTAGGACGACAAAAGCAGTAAGTTACTCAAGTGGTTTTATTTAAAATTTGAATTAGGATTAAAATAAAGCAATGAATATTTCTATTCTGGTCTTTGGAAAAAATAACTTTATCGCCACACTTCCAGATCAGATCCGTTATGCGACTGCCTTTAATGTAGAAGTTATAGACAATTTGAATCAAGCAGTGTCACAGATTAAAACAACACCTCCCGATATAATACTCGTGCAAGCTAGTCTAGATGGCAGCATCGAGTTGTGCAATTGGTTGAAAGATCAGACAAAACTATCGTGGATATACTGTATCCTCTTCGAGGATCGTTCTCAGCAGCTTACCGATCGAAATAAGGGTTGGTACAGAGAATTGGAAATGAGTGCTGCTGCCCTAAAGCAAGGAGCCGATGCATATATTTGGCATCTTACTGAAGAAAAAACAGACCATAGCCTTGCAGAGTTGACAGCCAATCATGGACTAATACTTGCTCAATTGACAGTTGGCTTGCGGAAAGCACAAAAATACCGAGATTTGATTCGGACAAATGATATGTTATCTGCGATCGCCTTAGCCGATTCCTTAACAGAATTAAATAATCGTCGGGCTTTAGAATGGGACTTACCCAGACAAATTCAAAGAGCCAGGACTCAAAAAACCTCCCTGAGTTTGATTATTCTGGATGTAGATCATTTTAAAAGAGTTAACGATACTCACGGGCATTTAGTAGGCGATCGCACCTTGCAAATATTATGTCAGCGTTTGCGCCACAATCTGCGCTGTCAAGATACAGCATTTCGCTATGGTGGCGAAGAATTTGTAATACTTCTAGCTAACACTACCGATGACGAAGCACTATTAGTAGCCCGTCGTCTCAATCGCGTAGTCAGCGACGAACCATTTGCGCTCAACAATAAACTAACAATTAATATCACTATTAGTTTGGGTACAGCCTCTCTGCAAGCTGAGGATGATGAGAAAGGAGAGAGTCTGCTAAATCGTGCCGATCAATGTCTGTTACAAGCTAAAACTTCTGGGCGTAATCGGGTGATTAACTCGAAGTACTTATCTCATCATGGCTCACATTTGAAAGCTGTTTCTTCTTGAAAATCTAGCTTACTCTCAGCTCGACTTGATCCAAAATTAAGAACTCGGTTTTCTTTATCCGGCAAAAACCCTAGCTTTTTGGCAAATACTTTTTATACGTCACAGATTATCGATGAAGTTAAAAAAGTAAAACTACCGTCCCACAGAGGTTTCAGCGATAGCGATCGCGTTGTGAAAAAAATGGATAAAGTCGAGCTAAGGTGTTTCTGGAAGAATGGGTTCTCCGGCAACATCATCTAAGCGGATGCTACCTAATAAATTTCGCCATTCTGCTTTGGGCGCTGCATCTTGAGGATTTTTTTGACGCAGTTCAGCTAAGGTCGTCAGTGCTTCGTACCATATCCCCTTTTGGGCATAGATTGCATAGCGCTTTAAAGGTTCTGCCGTTTCTAATTCTTTGAGTGTAGCTGGATTCAGTTCGATTCGTTGTATTACCCCTTCAACAAAAGTTGGGGGCGAATTCTTTTGCTGATCACAGTTAATACTAAAAAACCAGCGATATTGTTTGTCTACTGCTAAAGCGGGAGTATTGCTAGGCAAAGAAACGCGGATGATTCCTGGCTTATCCGGTAGAGCGATCGCCTTTTGGTAAATCTCGTTAGCGTCACTATCTTGCAGCACAAATTCAACTGCATAAGGCGAATTTTTGGTATATGGCACATAGAAAAACCAACTTGGGCGTTCTACTGTTGTTTGTCCCCAGACATTAATCACTGAGTTGGGTTCTTCAGTAGAAGGTACTAAAGCAGTCAAGTCAATTTTAGAAGTAGGACATCCAGGCTCCCCGCGCTTCGCACCACCACGAACGCGACCTCCAGGAGGGGAGCCGGGTGGAATTGGAGGTTGATTAAAGGTTGTGACTTGAGCAGGGGTCGTTTTAGCATCAGAGCGATTAGGGGTTGGTTTCGCCAATACTGGAGTCAGACTAACTAATAAATTTGTACAGCTAAAGGCTACTACTAAAAACAGTTTTATCGGTTGTAAATTTGAATTCATAGAAACCTGACCTCATAGGATTTTAGATTTTAGATTTTAGATTTTAGATTGGACTTTGTTTTTGAATTATTATAAATTGACATCAAAACCCCCATAGCTACCAACGATAAAGCCGATGGTACAAACGGTACCCAAGCACCCGAAATTAACAAACCAAAGCAAACTACATACAAAAAACTACAAGTAACACCAATTGCCAACGCCAACCAGGGTAACGAAAGTCTGCGCCAAGCTAGGATTCCCCCAATCAAAGACCAACCCCAAATCCAGACCACTTCCGCCCACCATGACCAAGCCCGCAGCAACGGTCGCCCATTCTCGACTGCACTAAGGATCTGGCTGACCATGTGAGCTTGTACCAGCACTCCTGGCATTTGCTGATCTAAAGGAATACCATAAGGTGTCGGCCAGGTGTCTGGAGAATCCCCCTTTGCTACCACACCAATCAGAATAATTCGGTCTTTAATCGAACTGGCGTTAACGGGACTAGATAAAAATTGCGTTAGCTTTACCTGTTCGGCTATTTCTTTTGAGGAACGATAGTTGAGTAAGATTTGACCGCCATTAGCATCAATATCTTGATAAGCGCCAGTACGAGACTTCAGATTCGGAAAAATAGTTTTACCTAGTTGCAAATTTCCTTCAGGGGTGAACTTTGTTTGAATTCCTGAAGGGCGCAGATAGAGAGATGCTAGTTGTAAACTGAAGGCATAAGAAGCAGAACACAATGATGTCGTCTCCTGCTTCATAAACAGAAGATGCCGACGAATAACTCCATCGCGATCGTGAATAAAGTCACTGAATCCCAGATTTCCTGGGGGAATTTCTGGTGGTGGCTTAATGCCTTTGATATTTTGTGAGCGATCGCTCCCCTTGCATACGCCAATTAAGTTTGGAGTTTTTTGGAGACGAGTAATTAAATCTGGCTCTTTGGCATTAAAATCACGGTAGATATCTAAGCCGATCGCGCGGGGTTGATATTGATTTACTTTTGCCAGGAGTTTATTGAGAGATTTTTCGGAAATAGAAGCTCCGATTAAGGACTCGCCATTTTGTCTTTGAATGGCCAGATCGTCATCGTCAATTGTGATGATCAACAGTCGGGGATCGAGACCTTCGGCAGGGCGCGATCGCATCATCAAGTCAAAGGCTTGAATCTCTGGATTTTCTACCCATCCGAGCAATCTTACGCCACAAACCAAGCCTGTAACGGCCAAACTGGATAACACAGTTCTCTTAAATCTGCGTCTGTTAGATAAAGCTAAATTTGCTTGATCTGCATCTTCAGATTTTGTAGACCATAATTCATCCCAAGTCGGTGGTATCTGCGCCGGATTTTGGCAAATCACTGGTAGCCAAGTTGCACAAGGAAATCTATCCTCAAGTCCTTGCAAGCGTTCCCGCGCTTGGCGTACCGCTTGATATAAAGACTCGCCACCGGCAAAGCCTTGGAGAAAATACTTTAAAAACTCCTTCGCAACTTGGTCGGGGACGGGTTCGCGCATGACAATCATTTGAGGAATTTGCAAATCAGCCAATTCTCGCGCCAATCCCAATCCATCACAAGAGTTGAATATAGCTAATTGCAAACCATTTTCAATCGCTTTTTTGAGAGCGTACTTTAACTCGCCAATGGTCAGACTATCAGTTTTATTCAGGTAAATTCTGCCACTTTCGCCATTTTTGTTACTGGAACTGTGGCCAGCAAAGAAGAGAATATCCCAGTTTTTTCCCCAGAGATGCTCAGTCAATTCCTTACGCTGTGGTTCTACTATAAAGCTCACCTCTGCATTCCTACACTGTTGCAGTAAAGCTTGATCGGCTTCGGTGTCAATCCCCTTACTATTGCCCACAATTGCCAAAATGTTGACTAATGGGTTGAGAGTGCGTGGTTTATGAATGCGATCGTAGGATGGTGAAGAAAGGGCAATTTCAGCTTTGGGATAGCGTTCTAATAAGTCCCACAGATGCCAGGGTAATAGCTGCAATTGGCTATTTTCTGTTTGCAAAATTACCCGTACTTCGTCGCCAGACGATAATCTTTCTAACCATTTTTCCCTCAAAGGGCGAAACTCCTCTGCTCGCAGCCAGGTATTAAAGCGTACCCGCAAAATATGAGAAGCGTTTTCGCAGTCTTGAACCATCGATACATTCGTCACCTGCATTTGGTCAGCATGGAGGCGATAACGATTCCCTATTTGCCGATAACTAGACTGCCAATGACTATAATATAGTGGCATTTCCGGGAATGAAGGTAGCCTCCCCGTGATTTCGGTTGTAGCACGCTCGTGTTCTTCACCAATTTGGAGGGTGACAGCAAACCCCTGCTCAAAACTACCCTCTCCGAATTTGATCGCCACTAACTTACCCATAACCTTCGCTATCTCCCTATGCAAGATCCTGCCCTGTTCTCATGTGCGATCGCAAGCTCCACAAGCATCTACAGATTTTTTTCAAAATCCCCAAAAGCTGGCTTGGATTTTTAATTTTTAATTTTTAGTTAATGAATTATCACTTAATAAATTACCGACAAACAAGGAAGATAGCTAGATATTTCAAATTCGGAAATATTCAGTAATACTGGTATTATCCAAGGATACCCTAACACTAAATTGCTCTGTGGGTTCACCACGAAACTGCAACTGAATGTAATTGTCTGATTTTCTCGATTGAGCGTCGAGAAATATTGCTCCTGAACTATCTATAACAGTGAGATGAACTCCTGGTGGTAAGTAGATGTGATTTCCAGTAGCGTGTAATTGGAGATGAATACTAGTTTGTTGATCCTTTTCGGGGCTAATTTCCACAATCAACATCACAGGTTGGTTGAGAATTTGGATACCTAAATCAATAACTTTTGCTCGTTTAGTAATTGATTCTGGTTGTTTTAGGGTATCTAGTTCCAGAGTTTCAATACTGCGAAAGGCATAAGTTGGTCTGAATTCCGGCACGTTCCACAGCGATTCAATAGTTTCCCAGCCCGTCTCAAATATACCAGTAAACCAGTGACTCAAATTCACTAATGAATTAACTGGGGATTGACGCAATTTCCAGATGTGGTCAATAAACGCTTCCAATGGTTGGAGTTGTGCTAAAGGCAGTGTTTCAGTGGCGACACTAGGGATAAAACCAAGCAGCCTTGCTTCTTCGAGCGATTCATCAAATTGAACTACTAAATAACCCACCCGTTCTTCCCAAGTTTCTGGAGGAATAGAACATATCTGCTGATGCAAATAGACAGGGCGACACTCCAAACGACCAATTGAGGGCATTTCTAAATCAGCTACATCCCCACAAAGGCGCATGATCGGGTTCCAACTGTCACTACCTTGGAGATCGGTAGGAATATCCATCATCTGCAAATAGTCATTCACCACCCATACAGCTAGAGTATTCAGCCGGACTTGCTCTGCTTTTTCAGGATTTGGTTGCTGGTTAGCAAATTGCTGGGCTGTTATGCGAGCTGTTTGGGAAATCGGCAATGTTAAAACGAAATCATCTAGCTGATGGGTGGAGTTATTCATAAGTCAATTTCTAGGGATCAATGCTGCTATGTATATATCACCCGAATTCAATAAATTTATGCCACAAAATTGAATACTGGAAAAGAGGATTGGGGACTGGGGATTGGGGACTGGGAATTTATGCCTAATGTGAATTAGGCGTAAATTGCGATCCTGCTCCAATCAATCAGGTTTTACTAAATATATTGAATAATGCGATCGATGCCTTAGAAGAAAAAAGAGTAGCGAGCTAGCTCAACTTTAGCTGATGCGATCGCAAAAAGGCATGATAATGTACTATGTCAAACAGGTAGCCCGTCCGCCAGCATGGGCTTTACCCTTGAAAGCGCAGTTTTATTTAAGGATTTTACGCTTTCAAGCCGTATAACGTCAAGTTAACTGAGTGCGATTGGTCATTTTTACTGAACCGAGAAGGAAGGTTCTACTTTTATGATTTTATTTGGCAACTCATCTTTTTACTCGTAAAATCGAAGACAAGATCAAGACCCGTAAAAAAGAGTCCCTAAATTAATGAATACGTTAATCAGTCAGGGTGGAAGAGCTATCACCAAATTTCAGGTGGTAGACAGGATAAACGATATCGCTTGGCAAGCTCATCAAGGTAGCGTGGCGGCGATTATTCAGCTATTGAACGAAAAGCTAGCCAAGTGTGGTGTCAGAACTAGAGCCATTTTTTCTGATGGTGTCTTACAACTTCTGTGCGAGGCGGCTAGAGTAGAACAACTTGAGCAATCTCCCCTGGTAGAACAAATCCAGCAAATTCTTGAATCTATTGCCCCGCGTCAGATTCGCCGCGTCAAAATCAACAGTCGGATTGTTCGAGAACAACAATTACTGTGGTTAAAAGAAATAGATAGCGATCGCGAGAATCAATTGCTTTGGTCAGAGGAAATTACACTAATTCAGCCCAGTATTGTAAAGCAATTAATTAAAGATTTCACAGAAGCTCAAGCTGAACTAGGAAAACCAAATTATCCTAAAACTCAAGTCTCTCGTCCTTTAGTACTCATTAACAAAGAAAAATACAAAAATAAACCTAACACAAAGATATTAGCGGCGGCTGGTTTATGCTCACTGTTGTTGCTTAGTTGGGTTGTTTATGCCCAGCTAGGTAATAAACTGAAAAACCTCATCCAACTAGAAACTTCTAAATCTTTAACTACAGAAAATACTAGCGATCGGAAAGCCCAAACACCATTCCGCGCCCCTAACAATAGCTTTTCTGAGCCATCTGACGATCCATTTCAAATATCTGTGCGAATTGCCAACCAAGCTTCTGCATCTGGTAAAACAGCTACAACCTCAACGCAGTGGTTAGAGATTGCTGCTAAATGGCAACGGGCTTCAGATTTAATGAGTACAGTACCACAAACCCACACCCGCTATCAAGAAGCTAAGATTCGTACTCAACTATATAAAAAATACAGTGAGGCGGCACAGAAAGAAGCTGATAAAAGCAAATCTTAGTTTTTTCTGATTGGAAGACTTTGAAGATATCTATAAAAAAATCGACCTTATTCTGAATAAAGTCGATTAAATAAATCTAAAATTTAAAGTTTAAAAGGTGTATATCCCCTAACTCAGGAGTTCTCCTGTTTCTTGCAGGGAGTGCAAGCGGCGGTAAATGCCCTCTTGACGCAAGAGTTCATCGTGACTACCCACTTCTACAATCTTTCCTTGCTCCAAAACGACAATTTTATCAGCTTCCCGTACTGTGCTTAAACGGTGGGCAATAACAATAGTGGTGCAAGTGCCCTGAATCGATCGCATTGCTAGCTGAATTGCACGCTCTGACTCATAATCTAAACTAGAGGTGGCTTCATCAAAAATCAGCACGTCTGGTTCTACTAACAACGCCCTCGCAATTCCCAAACGTTGTCTTTGTCCTCCAGATAGTCTGACACCTCTTTCCCCGACGATGGTGTAATAACCTTGGGGTAAGTGCTGCACTACTTCATCGACTCTGGCAATTCTACAGGCTTCCTTAACCTGCTCCAAAGTCGCATCAGTTCTGCCATAAGTCAAGTTATCCAAGATAGTACCGTTGAAAACGTCTACTTCTTGGTGAACGATCGCTAGCCTTCGTCTATACTTACCTACATTCAAAGTGCGAATATCTTGACCATCAATCAGAATTTGACCTTCTTGAGGTTCAAAATATCGCAACAGCAATTTTACTAAAGTAGACTTACCAGAACCGGAACGCCCCACTAATGCTACTGTTTGGTATGGCTCAATCAATAAGTTGATATCTTGCAAAACTTGACGGTTGGCATCATATCCAAAACTGACGTGCGACAACTCGACTTTTCCAGTAAATTTATAAGGTGATTCTGTCTGGTTACTCTCTTCTAAAAGACTAGCTGAATCAGGTGCAGTTGGCTCTTGGAGAAATTCGTGAAACCGCAGCATTGAAGAATAACGACGGGCAAAAAGTTCTGCCAAGTTGCTAATAGGTTCTAATTCGGCATAAGCCATGCTAGAAAGAGTTAAGGTCATGACAAAGTGACCGAGAGAAATT
>NZ_JABXKI010000428.1 GCF_017115095.1 Nostoc sp. NMS4
AATGACAAATGACAAATTGTTACCAATTACCACTTTATGACTCTGAGGATTGTACCAATTGACACGAAACAATGAGGCTAATGAATGCCAAGATCAAGAAAAGGATGCCCCAAGGATATTAAAAGTACTATGCCAGAATTACACCAATCAATTGCCCAGCATTATCACGAACGGACTAAATACAACCCTGAGACTCTCGCCTCTAAAAGTCAGCGCCTAGACTGGACTAAACAGCCAGTGCCTTTTAAGGAGTACAAAATTGGCTCTAATTTTGATCTCAAACCCTATATCCAAGAAAAACCAGAGGCTTATGCTAACAACCCAGATGCTCAATGGTGGCAAAGACTTTCACGGCTATTGTTTCGCAGCTATGGATTGACGGCGAAAATGCCTTCTATGGGTAGTGCTGTGTATTTACGCGCTGCTCCTAGTGCAGGTGGATTATACCCTGCTGAGATATATCTGGTTTCCCGTGGTACGTCGTTATTGCCACCTGGTCTATATAACTACCAGTCTCGGACTCATTCTCTCATGCATTATTGGGAAAGTGATGTTTGGCAAACTCTTCAAGCAGCTTGTTTCTGGCATCCTTCTTTAGAAAATACCCAATTGGCAATTATTGTAACTGCGGTATTCTATCGTTCTGCGTGGCGCTATGAAGATCGGGCTTACCGTCGGATTTTTCTGGATACGGGACATCTGCTGGGTAATATCGAATTGGCTGGTGCGGTTACTGATTATCGCCCCCATTTAATCGGTGGCTTTGTTGATGAATCGGTTAACGATCTACTTTATATCGATTCGCAACAAGAAGGTGCGATCGCTGTCTTACCTCTGGCAGACTTGTTAGATGTTAATCAAAATTTGCCATTGGGTTGTACTGCTTTACCTTCGGCAACTGAAACCAGTTATCCTCAAATCCCCGATGGCGAATTACTAACATATTTCCATCGACACACCCAGATCCAACCAGGTGTAACTGGTAATCTTAATCTACCAACTATTAAGCAAGAAAAATCTTTGGAGGATAAATACAATTTTCCTTTCTGTTTAAAAATTCCCACCAGCACTGCACCTATCGACTGGGGACAAAAATTATCAGAACTGGAAACCACTATGTACAAGCGACGTTCTACCCGCGCTTATAATGGTGATGATTTAAGCTTCGATGAATTGAAAAGTTTACTCGATTTCACTTACCAACCGCAAAATTACATCGACCAAAGTTTAGATATTTCTCCAGACTACTTCGATCTAAATTTAATCGAAACATTCATTGCTGTTTGTGGAGTCAAAGGACTGGAGGCGGGTTGTTACTATTACGCGCCCAAAGCCCAAGAATTACGCCAAATTCGGTTTAAAAACTTTCGGCGAGAGTTACATTTTCTCTGTTTAGGACAAGAATTAGGACGGGATGCCGCAGCAGTATTATTTCATACAGCCGATTTGAAAGCGGCGATCGCACAATATGGCGATCGCGTTTACCGTTACTTGCACATGGATGCCGGTCATTTGGGACAACGCCTCAATTTAGCCGCAATGCACCTAAATGTAGGTGTCAGTGGTATCGGTGGATTCTTTGACGACCAAGTAAATGAAGTCTTGGGTATTCCTGCTGACGAAGCTGTTCTATATATCACTACATTGGGACGACCAAGATAGAAGATAACCCACGCTGCCGCAAATAATCCAAAGTCTCCAAAGATTCTTTGCATTCTTCTCTACGAACGCGAACAGCGTGTCGCAGACAGAAGCTAAGTGTAGCTTGCTTATTCGTAGCAATATGCACTGTTTGCAGTCTGCCTCCAAACCCACTTCATCTAAAAGAAATAAAAACTTTTATCACACAACCACTAATGCTATTTTCTGAGAATGAAAGCCAAAGGAGTTTTAATCTACTTTTCTCTAAAAATCCCAACCCCATGTGGGTATATAACCAGAATAATCTGCAATTTTTAGATGTAAATGAAGCTGCTGTTGTTCACTACGGCTACTCACGAGAAGAGTTCTTGCAAATGCGAATAACTGACATTCGCCCTTTAGAAGATGTGCCTATCTTCCTGGAATATTTAGCACAAAATGACTCTAATTCAGATTTTACCGCACAATGGCGACATCGGCGAAAAGACAGACAGATTATTGATGTTGAACTTTTTACACAGACAATAAACTATGGCAGTTATAAGGCTCGCTTAGTTCATATACGAGACATCACAGAACATAAACAAATAGAAAGAACTCTTCAGGAAAGTGAAGCTAGATTTCGAGTCATTTCTGAAGCTATTCCTGTTCCATTTATTATTTCGCGTGTGTCTGATGGGTTGATTTTATACGCTAATACAGAGTCGCTTAAAACATTTCACTTTTCTCCAGAGTATTTAGTTAATCGCAAAAAGCTTGGAGATTTATATCACAATTTGGCAGATTTAGAAGCACTGCTAAAAATTTTTAATCAACAGGGTTTTATTCATAATTATGAACTTCAATTAAACAGAGCAAATGGAACTCATTTTTGGGCGATCGCTTCATTACAATATTTAGTTTTTCACAATGAATCAGCCATTTTAACAGTATTTAATGATATTAACGATCGCAAAAACGCCGAAACAAAACTCCAAGAGCAAAATGAGCTTTTGCGGATAATTTTTGAGAGCATACCATTGATGATTGCCCTATTTAATACTAATGGTCAACTCCAGTGGGTGAATCAAGAATGGGAAAGTATTCTAGGTTGGAAATTTCAAGATTTCCAAACTCGTGATGTCTTGGAAGCGCTATACCCTAATCCTGATTATCGACAATATGTAATTAATTTTATTCAGTCTGCACAACGCAATTGGAGTGACTTTAAAACTCAGATGCGCGATGGTCGTTTATTGGATACGTCTTGGACTAATGTTTACCTTTCAAATGGTCAAATTATCGGTATTGGGCAAGATATCACAGAACGTAAGCAAACTGAACTAGCTCTAAAAGCTCAAGCCGAACGGGAACAATTGATGCGAACTGTTGCTCAACGGATTCGTCAATCTTTGAATCTTCAAGATATTCTGAATGCAACAGTTCGAGAAGTGCGAGATTTACTTGGGGCTGATCGAGTCATAGTTTATCAGTTTGACTCAGAGATGATCGGCACAATTATGGCAGAATCGGTGGAACCTGGATGGAGAGTTTCTTTGGGTGTAGAGATACATGATACGTGTTTTCAAACAGGCACAGGTATAGAATGTTATCAGATACGCAAACGAGCGATCGCTAATATTTATGAAGCTGGACTAACTGATTGCCATATTCGCCTGTTAGAACAGTTTCAGGTGAAAGCAAATTTGGTTGTGCCCATTTTACTAGAAGTAAGCTCTCAAAACCCTGGCTCTCACATTTGGGGTTTACTGATTGCTCACCAATGCTCTGATTTTCGTGAGTGGGAAGAAAATCAATTAGATTTGCTCGATCAAGTTACAGTCCAATTAGCGATCGCCATTCAACAATCCAGCATCTTAGAGCAAGTTCAAACTGAACTTGTTCAAAGACAAAAAGCTCAAGTTAAATTAAAAAACGCCTTGGCTGAAAAAGAAGTTCTTTTAAAGGAAGTTCATCATCGAGTTAAAAATAATTTGCAAATTGTCTCCAGTTTATTACAACTTCAGTCTCAAACTCTCAAAGATCCAGAAATAATCAAAGTTCTTCGAGAAAGCCAAAACCGAATTGAGTCAATATCTCTAATTCATAAAAATTTATATATTTCCGCTAATATCGGACAAATTGATGTTGCCGACTATATCAGTAACTTAGCAGCAAGCTTGCTAATTTCCTATCAAATACACCCTGGTAAAATTGCTCTAGAAACTGATATAGACTCAGTAAGTTTGAATGTCGATCAAGCTATTGCCTGTGGGTTGGTTATTAACGAATTAATCTCCAATGCTCTCAAACACGCTTTTCCCAATCAACAACCAGGCACAATCAGTATTGTCTTACACAATGTTGGCAATAATATCGAGATGACTATCCGAGACAATGGGATTGGTTTACCCGATAATTTAGATTGGAGAAATACTGATTCTTTGGGTCTATCGTTAGTATATGACTTGGTTACAGAACAACTAGAAGGCGACATTAATCTAGAACGCGATCGTGGAACAGTATTTAAAATTAAATTCACGCAGTTAACTTTGCATCAGTAAATATCAAATGGGTCAAGCTAGGATTTTAGTTGTTGAAGATGAAGTGATTGTGGCTAGAACTATTGCTAGCCAACTTAGTCAACTAGGATACGTTGTTACGGGTACAGCTTCATCTGGAAAAGTTGCCATTGCCAAGGCATTGGAAACTCAACCAGAACTAGTATTAATGGATATTATTCTAAAAGGTGAGATGGACGGTATTGCTACCGCCAGTCAGATTCGTGAGCAGTTAGATGTACCTGTAATTTATTTAACTGCTTATGGCGACGACCATACTTTAGAAAGAGCCAAAATTACCCAACCTTTTGGATACATCGTTAAACCATTTACTACAAAAGATTTAAAAATTGCCATCGAGATTGGTCTTTTAAAACACCAGTTAGAGCGTGAACTGCGGGAAAATCGAGATCAGTTAGCAACTCTTTTAAACTCAATGAGTGATGCTGTAATTGCCGCAAATGAGCAGGGAAAAGTAACATTTATGAATCCTGCGGCTGAGGCGTTGACTGGCTGGCAAGAAAAAGATGCTTTAGGAAATGAAGCGGCGAAGATTTTTCATATTGTCGATGAAGTGACAGACACAACATTAGAAAATCCTGTGACAAAAGTGCTACGAGAGCAACAGGTTGTTTATTTAGGGGAATTCACATCTCTAATTACAAAAAATGGCAAAAGAGTTCCAATTGGTGATAGTGCTTCACCACTAAAGCGAGGATCTGACCAGATAAATGGTGTCGTAGTTGTTTTTTGGGATCTTAGCGAACGCCGTCAAACAAAATTGCTAGAGCAAGCATTAGAGAAAGAGCAAGAACTTAACCGTCTCAAATCCCTATTTATCTCTACTGTATCTCATGAGTTCCGTAATCCCCTAACTGTTGTGCAAACGGCAGTAGAACTCATGGAAATGCAAGGAGTAAATTTGACAGATACAAAAAGAGGCATCTATTTAAAGCGAATTCAAGGCGCTGTGCAATCTATGGAAAAACTCATGGAAGAGGTGCTGTTTATGGGTCGAGCGGAAGCAGAAAAACTCATATTCAACCCTGTTACCCTTAACCTAGAGCAATTTTGTCGAGAGTTAATCGAAGATTTTTCGATTATTAAAAGCAGCGTGTGTGAAATTATTTTTACCTGTCATAGTGAGAATACGTCTGCTGTAATGGATGAAGGACTATTACATTACCTGTTTGGAAATCTTCTCTCAAACGCGGTTAAGTATTCTCCTACAGGTGGCAAGATTCAGTTTGATTTAATCTGCGATCCAATTGAGAAAGTAGCAAATTTTTATATTCAAGATCGAGGTATTGGCATTCCCGAACCAGACCAAGCTCGACTTTTTGAATCATTCTACCGAGCCTCAAATGTTCAATCAATTAAGGGTACTGGATTGGGGTTAGTAATCGTTAAAAGGTGCGTTGATGCACACAGAGGTCAAATCAATGTCACAAGTCAAGTTGGAGTCGGTACTACATTTACAATAATTTTGCCCTTAAATTCCGAATTATCCTTGACTGAAGTTTCTAATACCAATTTGAAAAAAGAATGTGACAAATAGACCATCTGTAGAAACGCGATTCATCGCGTCTTTACCCAAGGATATGTTGCAATCATTAATTAAATTGGTATAAATTCTGAGAGGATGTTTTAAAAGTCTTCTTGTCGGTAGCAAAACCTTCTAGATCCCCCTAAATCCCCCTTAAAAAGGGGGACTTTGATTCCAGTCCCCCCCTTTTTAAGGGGGGCTAGGGGGGATCATTAAGTGCCTAAAATCACAGTAAAACACTTTTAAAACATCCTCTGAATTCTTCTTCAACTTACATCCTGATTTTTGTTACCAATTTGGGTTAGGTAGTGCCGCCATTTTTGCTGCTGACGCGCTCTTTTCTCCTCAGTCAGGCTATCAAAACAATAGGGACAGGAGATACCTTGCTCATATTTAGGAGACACCTTATCTTCCTCAGAAATCGGACGGCCACAATTGAAGCACCGCTCACAATTCCCTTCTGCTAACCCATGACTAACGGCTACCCGTTCATCAAAAACAAAACATTCCCCTTCCCATAAACTTTCTTCTGCCGACACTTCCTGCAAATACTTAAGAATGCCGCCCTTGAGATGATAAACTTCTGCAAAGCCTTGGGCAAGCATAAAGGATGAGGCTTTTTCACAGCGAATACCGCCTGTACAAAACAGAGCAACCTTTTTGTGTTTAGTTGGGTCGAGATGGTGACGCACATAATCGGGAAATTCGCGGAATAATTCAGTTTGGGGATTTTCTGCCCCTTGGAAAGTACCGATACTCACCTCATAATCATTGCGGGTGTCAATCACGGTTACTTCTGGATCGGAAATTAAATCATTCCATTCTTGAGGATTGACATAGATCCCAACTTGCTCGCTTGGGTCAATTTCTGGCAACCCCAAAGTAACAATTTCTTGCTTCAACCGTACCTTCATCCGCTCAAAAGGTGGGGTTTCGGTATACGACTCTTTAGATTCTAAGTCTGCTAGACGGGGGTCAGAACGCAGAAAGCAGAGAACTGAGTCAATGGCCTGACGCGAACCGGCAATTGTACCGTTAATCCCTTCAAGTGCCAGCAAAATTGTCCCCTTGACATCTTGCGCTTGGCAGTAAGACAGCAGAGAATCTCGTTTCTCGGCAAAATCTGGCAGCTTAACAAATTTATACAGGGCTGCGACAACTTGGATATTTTCTGGCTTCATCCCTTTGGTAATAGAACAATATAAGTTACAACACTACTCTAAAATACTCGCTCTAAACGTTGGCGCAGCCTCTCTAAGAGTTGCCATGCCTTCGGGTTAGCGTCTCTGAAAGACAAGGCTTTACGCTGGGAAGCACCACTTTTTCGGTCGGAATTAATTCTGTTAGCGTAGCGGGGCGTAGGCGTGCTTTCAAACTATTTGTTTAGCCTCCTAACTTTTTAGATCCCCCTAAATCCCCCGATAAATTGGGGGACTTTAAGAGACTCTTTGCCCCACTTTTTAAGGGGGGTTGGGGGATCTAAGACTTTGAAAACACGCCCTAGCCTATTCTGAATTCTGACTCCTGAATTCTGTTTAATAAATGGGATTACCTCTTTAGAAATAGTTCTGATATCATCAGAGTCTGTAATTGGGCAAGCCCTTTAAGAGGTAAAAATTAAATATAAGCAGATATTATTTGATCTTTTTGTAATATTATAGGAATTGTTATCTGACATTTTTTATACTGATAAAACTTGCCATAATGCCGTGAGTCAAATAATTGCTTATCTGGCAAGACAAAAGTAGAACTTCCATTGACTGATACAAAGGGCTTAAATCATAAATTTTTCAGCTTTTGTTAGTGTAATTCTACTCTTAACCATAATTTTCCCTGACCTTAATAATTTTGATTGACTAGGTAAGGTAGGATGAACTCTTGTTTGTAGATTCGGTATCTGCAACATATAACTGATTCTCAAATTTAGGTTTTGAGATGCTAGGAGAAACTGATTAATGAAAGTACCTTAACTCATGAAAAATCCAAAGAATTGGTATGAAGTAGCTATTGTACTTTAGATGTATTTCCCAAGGCAGACACATCTAAAGTATAAGAATCTTTTAATAGCAAGAGTTTTGGCGTTTCTTCATTTAGTCTATTTTTCGTCAAGCTCATGATCCTTCAAGGATTTCAGAAATTCTATGCGTTCGTTCTGATGCATTTACTCTGTATTTAGATACAAATTCAGAACAATATTTCTGTTGCTAATCGTAATTCAGCATTGGCTAAAATTAATGTGTCAGGGATGCAAATAATGCCAGATAGCATAAACAAAGTTAATTCTCGACTTCAACAGACTCCTGTCGCAATTATCGGCATGGCTTGTATTTTTCCCCAGGCGAGAAATTTACAAGAATATTGGGGGAATATAATTAGCAAAGTTGATTGTATTACTGATATTCCTCTTTCACGCTGGAATATAGACGACTATTACGATCCCGATCCCAAAACTCCTGATAAAACCTATTGCAAACGGGGCGGTTTTATACCAGATATTGATTTTAATCCAATGGAGTTTGGATTGCCCCCTAATATTTTGGAAGTGACAGATTCTTCACAAATACTTTCACTACTAGTTGCTAAACAGGCGATGGTAGATGCCGGTTATGGCGAAGCTAGTAATACAATTCGGAATGGCACGGGTGTAATTTTGGGAGTTGGAGGTGGGCAAAAACTAATTACGCCACTGACTACTCGTTTGCAATACCCTGTGTGGGAGAAAGTATTAAGAAGCAGTGGTCTATCTGAAGAAGAGACCCATAAAATTGTTGAAAAAATTAAGCTGGCATATATCAAATGGGAAGAAAATTCTTTTCCGGGAATGTTGGGTAATGTCATCGCCGGCAGGATTGCTAACCGTCTGGATTTAGGGGGGATTAACTGTGTAGTCGATGCTGCTTGTGCCGCTTCGTTAGGTGCTTTGAGAATGGCACTGAGCGAATTGACTGAATATCGTAGTGAGATGATGATTACAGGTGGGGTAGATACTGACAACTCGATCTTCATGTATATGTCTTTCAGTAAAACCCCTGCCTTTTCCAAACAGCAAAAAATCAGACCCTTTGATGCTGAATCAGATGGAATGTTGATCGGCGAAGGAATTGGGATGATGGTACTCAAACGCCTTGAAGATGCCGAAAGAGATGGCGATCGCGTCTATGCAGTCATCAAGGGGATTGGCACATCTAGCGATGGCAAGCATAAAAGTATTTATGCACCACGCTCATCAGGACAGGCTGTAGCTTTGCGTAGAGCCTATACAGAAGCCGGATTTACAGCATCCACTGTCAGCTTAATCGAAGCTCACGGCACGGGAACTATGGCTGGCGATCCCGCAGAGTTTGCGGCTTTAAATGAAGTTTTTAGCGAAAATAACCCTAAAAAACAACACGTAGCATTAGGAAGTGTTAAATCCCAAATTGGACATACTAAAGCTACAGCCGGCGCAGCCAGTTTGATTAAAACTGCTTTAGCTCTACACCATAAAATCCTCCCGCCCACCATTAATATCACCAAGCCTCATCCGCAACTAAAAATTGAAGACACACCTTTTTATTTAAATACAGAAACTCGACCTTGGCATCGCACTGAAAATGAGCCTTTTAGAAGAGCAGGTGTGAGTTCTTTTGGCTTTGGTGGTACTAACTATCATGTGGTCTTAGAAGAATACCAAAACGAACAAAAACGCTCTGATCGTTTACATCACAATCGCCACGAAATTTTATTGTTTGCTGACAACCAAACTCAATTGCAAACTCGGTGTGAATCAGTTCTCCAACAGTTACAATCTCCAACTAAAGAACAGCATTATGCAGAACTAGTTAATGCTTGTAAAACCTTAGCAGTTCCCCATAAATCTGCTAGATTAGGATTTATTGCTGAGTCTGTAACAGAAATTTGTGAATGCTTAGAAATTGCGATTAATTTACTCATAAATCAGGTATCAGTAGAGTCATGGGAACATCCCCAAGGCATCTACTATCGCCAAACAGGTATAGATCCTCAAGCCAAAATAGTTGCTTTGTTTTCAGGGCAAGGTTCTCAGTATTTAGAGATGGGTAAGGAATTAACTTATAACTTCCCAATACTTCGCCAAACCTATGCTCAAATGGATAGCATCTTGTTAAAAGATGGATTATCACCTATTTCCGATTTGGTCTTTCCTACTCCTGTTTTTGCCCAGGCTCAAAAAGATGCTCAAGTAGCAACATTGCAACGTACTGAAAATGCTCAAGCTGCAATTGGTGTTTTGAGTGTTGGTCTATACAAGATTTTGCAACAAACTGGATTCAAACCTGATTTTGTGGCAGGACATAGTTTTGGAGAACTCACAGCTTTATGGTGTGCTGGAGTTTTGCAGGATGAAGATTACTTTTTCTTAACCAAGGCTAGGGGGCAAGTAATGGCATCTGTACAACATTCTGATGTTGATACAGGAGGTATGCTGGCTGTCACTGGTGATATTACCAAATTGCCAAAACTAATTATCCCTTTTCCACAAATTACAATTGCTAACTGGAATTCCAATAGTCAGGTAGTTTTAGCAGGAACTAAATCGGAGATTAGCAAAGTTCAGCAGGTGTTAGATAAAGAAGGTTATTCCTGCATTTTACTAACTGTTTCTGCGGCTTTTCATACTTCCCTTGTCAGTTACGCTCAAAAGCCTTTTGCCCAAGCAATTAAAACTGTCAAGTTCAATCAACCTCAAATTCCTGTTTTCTCGAATCTTACAGGAAATGTTTATCCACAAAACCCGGAACAAATTCGCCAAACTTTAGTAGATCATCTTCTCAATCCTGTTTTGTTTAAGCAGGAGATTGAAAATATTTATGCAAATGGTGGTTACTGTTTTGTAGAATTTGGGCCGAAGCAGGTTCTGACAAACCTAGTCAAAAATATTCTCGGCAAAAAACCGCATTTAGCAATAGCGTTAAATCCTCACAGTCGCCATCAATCTAAAGATAGCGATCGCACCTTCCGGGAAGCGGTTGTGCAGCTACGAGTCACTGGATTAGCTCTCGGCGAACTCGATCCTTATCAAGTCGAACAAAAAGTACCTGAGCCTAATCCCAAAAAGAGTTTAACTGTACGTTTAAATGGTGGTAATTATGTTAGTGAAAAAACCAGAAATGACTTTGAAAAAGCTTTGCAAAGTGGAGATCAAATCAAATCTTCTATTCAACCAAAACAAGAACCACCAAAATTAGAACCAAAAATTAGTGGACAATCTTCAGAAAGTGGAGATCACATCAAATCTTCTATTCAACCAAAACAAGATGCACCAAAATCAGAACCAAAAATTAGTGGACAATCTTCAGGTGGTAACGGCAATGGTAATGGCAATGGACGGTCTATAAACGGTAAACATCCGAAAACACCTGAAAACGGACAAACGACCACTGATAAGTCCCCTAAACCTTCTCAAACTCCATCTTTAACCTCTAAATCAAACAAAACAATGCTAACTCAATCTACATCATCAAAAGTTTTTCAACAGCTACCAGTTGCTCCTTTACAAGATCCATTTATTATCGAAAGCTTTGAGCGCATGAGTATGCGTTATTACGAGCATCAAGCTGAAGTATTGCGCGTTCAAGAACAATACTTGAAAAATCAAGGAGAAGCTTCCGAAAAGTTTCTACAGATGATGCAACAACAGTATTCTGTTTTGATTGCAGAAGATACTAACTTTCATCAAAAACAATTGACTGATTTTCCTGCTTACTCTTCATCAAAAGAGCCAGAAATCACAAATAAGTCAAACATTGATACAACTGCGATCGCATCTCCGAAATTAGATGTAGCTCCTACTCAGATAAATGTCTCGGAGTCAATACCAGAAAAGATTTCAAATCCAATTCAACCAATTATCTCCACTAAAATAGAATCTCAGGAAGTAGCAATTTCCTTCCAATCACCAGCCATTGATTTAACTTTTTTGAGCCAGTCTTTATTATCAGTAGTCAGTGAGAAAACAGGTTATCCAACTGAAATGTTGGAGTTAAAGATGGATTTGGAAGCGGATTTAGGTATCGATTCCATCAAACGAGTAGAAATCCTCGCAGCAATGCAGGAGCTATCTGCTGATTTACCATCATTGAATCCTGAAGAATTATCCGAACTGAGAACTTTAGGGGAAATTGTCGAATATATGGGTAATAGAAGTTCAATTCCAGTAACAATTGAAAAAGAGTTTGTTACCCAATTAGAGAAAGTAAAATCAGTAGCACAAGAAACTAGTTTTATTGCTCCACTAGGTTTAGAAGTTTTGGCTCAATCTCTCCTAGAAATAGTTAGTGATAAAACAGGTTATCCAACTGAAATGTTGGAATTAAAGATGGATTTGGAAGCAGATTTAGGTATCGATTCCATCAAACGAGTCGAAATCCTGGCAGCAATGCAGGAGCTATCTGCTGATTTACCATCATTGAATCCTGAAGAATTATCCGAACTGAGAACTTTAGGGGAAATTGTCGAATATATTGGTCAACAGTCATTAACGGCTGAAAAAAAAACTTTGATCAAAATATAGAAATCTCTAAAGCATTTCTAACTCATACGATTCAACGGGGATGGGCAAAACTACAGTATTTACCCATCCCAGATAAATTGGATTGCACTTTGAGCCAACAGCACATCTGTTTACTGACTGTAGATGGTAGTCCAATTAGTATCAAGTTAGCTCAGTCTTTAGCAGCGCAAGGATGGAAAGTGGTTTTACTCAGCTTCCCAGAGTCAATTATTAGCGATCGCTTCCCACTACCAACAGGAATGAATCACGTCAAACTATCAGATATGAGCGAGGAGCATTTACAACAACAGCTAAAAGCGATCGCTCAAAATTATGGCTCCATTGGTGCGTTTATTCATCTAAGTCCCCTAACTGCTACAGCTAGTACAGCTAAAGCTATTCTCAAACAAGTCTTTCTGATAGCAAAACACCTGAAAAAGCCGCTTAATGAAGCAGCTAAACAAGGACGTAGTTGGTTTGTAACCGTGTCTCGTCTAGATGGAAATTTGGGAATCGGGAAAAGCTCTGATTTTAGTCCTATTCATGGGGGTTTATTTGGCTTAACAAAAACCCTCAATCTGGAATGGGAGAAGGTATTTTGTCGAGCCGTTGATATCAGTCCTGAAATCAATTCTGAGTCTGCTGTCGAGTCAATTCTTGCTGAACTCTACGACCCTAATCGATTATTTTTGGAAATTGGATATAATTCTCAAGGACGCAACACTATTGTGAATGAGAATAATCCGATTTCTAGCAATTCAAAAATCAAAAATCACATTAGCCAAGATTCTGTATTTCTTGTCAGTGGTGGGGGACGGGGAATTACAGCTGAATGTGTAATCAAATTAGCTCAGGTTTTCCGATGTAAGTTTATTCTGCTTGGTCGTTCAGCGATGAGTCCTGAACCTAGTTATGCCAAAGGTTGTAGTGATGAAATTGAATTAAAAAAACGCATAATTCAAGATATCTACGATCGAGGAGAAAAACCTACACCCATTAAGGTAAATAGTTTACTCAAAAGTATTATTCATGGACGTGAAATTCAAGAGACCATCTCTAAAATTGAGCAGTTGGGTAGTAAGGTTGAGTATATTAGCGCTGATATTACTACGGGTGCTATAGTTCAACAAAAAGTAGCAGAAATTACGGCAAAATTTGGCAGAATTACAGGTGTTATTCATGGCGCAGGGAATTTAGCCGACAAGTTAATTGAGCATAAAACAGCACAGGATTTTGAAGCGGTTTATGTACCTAAGATTTTAGGACTGGAAACACTGCTGAGTTGTGTTGAGATGAACCAATTGGATCATTTAGTTGTGTTTTCTTCCGCAGCTGGATTTTATGGGAATATTGGTCAATCTGATTATGCGATCGCTAATGAAATTATCAACAAATTTGCTCATCAATTCAGACATCAATATCCCAACTGTCACGTTATTTCTTTCAATTGGGGCCCCTGGGATGGAGGTATGGTGACACCGGAAGTCAAACAAATTTTTGCTCAACGCAATATTGAAGTAATTCCCGTTGAAGTTGGAACTCAAATGCTGGTTGAGGAGTTAGCATTTGGCGATCGAAATCAAGTACAGGTGTTGGTTGGTGGTTCTCTTGCTACCCTATCTAGCTCATTAGAACCAGAGATACAAACTTACCGGGTTCGGCGCAAATTAACTTTAGAAGCTAATCCCTTTTTGCAAGATCATGTAATTGGAGAACATTCCGTATTACCGGTTACTTATTCTATAGCGTGGATGGCTAATACTTGCGAACAATTATATCCAGGTTATAAATTTTTCAGTTTCAGTAAATATAAAGTCTTGAAAGGAATTGTTTTTGATGAAAGCTTGGCAAATGAATACATTGTTGACTTAAAAGAAATCAATAAATCTCCAGATAATGAAATCGAATTAGATGTTACTATCTGGAGTAAGACGAAAACAGGAATGCCACGATATCATTACAACGGACAAGTTAAACTCGTGCGCCAAATTCGTAATGCTGATATATATAAAGCATTTGACAAAACTGAAGATGAAAATTGTGTAGGTATCTCACCTTATAAAGATGGCACATTATTTCACGGCTCTAGTTTCCAAGGCGTTAAACGGGTTTTAAATATTAGCTCAACAAAACTGACATTTGAGTGTGTGAATTCAATAACAGATGTTGAACAATATGGTCAGTTTTCAGTACAGACGTTTAACCCTTGTACAGCAGATATACAAAACCAAGGTATGTTGATTTGGGTTCGCCATTTCTATCAAGCAGCGTGTTTACCTTTCAAATTTGAGAAAGGCGAACATTTTCAAGATATTCCATCAGCCAAGAAATTCTACATTTCAATAGAGGTTTTGTCTAGTAATAGTACTAATTTAAAAGCTAATATTATATCCCACGATATTGATGGACAAGTTTACTCACAGGTGTTCGATGGTGAAGTCATTATCAACAAACAACTAAATTCTTTATTCATTCCGGCTGAAGACAGAGAAATGAACAAAATTAGTAGAAATAAACGTAGGTAATTAAAGATTTTAGGCTCTAAGGAATCCACTCATGCCAATGACAAAATTTGAGTGGAAGCCTTTTTCTTAACTGTCTTATCTTCAAGAATTTTAACCATGTCTCAAGGAAGATTTCATGAATAAAAATAAAAATGTCCTCATAGCTGGAGGAGGTATAGCTGGAATGGTAGCAGCAACCCTGCTAGCTGAACAAGGCTTTAAAGTAGAGCTTTATGAATTATCTCATGAATTAGGAGGCAAAGCTAAAAGCCGCCGGACTCCCGACGGAAATCCAATTGAGCATAGTCATCGAATCTACAGTAAAGATTACAAAACTTTGCTGCCAATACTAGCAAAAATCCCAAATGAACATGGCTATGTAATTGATAATTTAATTCCTCCTAAAATCTTGCAACTCCCCAATGATAAGGGAGACATTCTAATCAAGCTTCCATTTCGTCAGCAGAAAATATTAAAAAATTTAGTTGGAAGACTTTTATTTCAGTGGTTTCATCATATTTCGGACATTACACAGTTATTGTTAGTAACATTGATGTTTCCTTATAAGATGAGCAAGGTTGGGATACCCATCAAAGAAAGTATATGGTGTCTCTTCAAACATATTCACTTTTTGATGATGTGTGAGCAACGCCAACAAGAGTTATTTTCGGGAAAAAGCTATGGAGAGTTTCTTGATATAAAAAATAAAAGTGAGAACTTTCAAAGATTTATCTCAACTTTTATATCAGTTATAGTTGCAGCTAAATTAGAGACTGAGGCTATAAGCTGCGCTAGGTTGTTCAATGTTTCTATGTTGTTAATGAAAAATACAATCAAAGGATTTGAACACCTAAGTACAATTATGATTATGAATGGGCCTACTAGTGAACGCCTTTTTCAAGCTTGGGCAAAATATTTAAATGATTTAGGTGTTAATATTAATTTAGGAGTAGGCATTAAGAGTATTGATACAAAGAGTAATTTCGTCAAATCATTCACATTGTCAGATGGAACTACAGCAACGGCAGATCATTATATTTGTGCAGTTCCTCTAGTTGTACTTGCAGATTTGGTCAAGCAAGATGGTTTAATAGATATCGATCCATCGTTTCTAAATGTCAATCAGCCTAAGCTGGAATGGTCTAATAGCGCCCAATTTTTTCTTAAGGCATTACCTACAACTTCTTTTCAGCCCGGTGTCTTAAACTTACATATAAATAGTACTTGGGATATTGTGAGCATAGTCCAAGGAGAAGGGATTTGGCAGAATGTAGAGATGCCATCAGATATGCCCTACGTGCTGTCAGCAACTTTCTCTAATGCTCACGCTAATGGAGTAGTTTTTAATAAACCATTGATGGCTTGTTCCAATTCAGAAATTTTTGAAGAGTTGCTAACTCAAATGGGTTTTGTAGACAAAAATCTAGTTGTAGGATGGCATTTGGATTATGAACTAGCCATTATGGAAGAGGATGAATATCAGCAGAAAAAGGGTTTTTTGAGAAGTCATTTAGCTGGTGATGTCTATGATGGCAAAAGAATGCTGACTTATGCACCACTGTGCTTGATGCGACCTAACCAAAAACCCCTAAAAACTGTCTCAAAAATATCTAATTTGTATTTAGCTGGGGAGCATATTGATACTTATTATAGAATACCGACTATGGAAAAGGCAGCAGAATCTGGTCAAAGATGCGCTATAGAAATTATGAGCCAAGTAGACGCAAGTTTAGCAGAAGCTATGAAACCACAAGATAATGATTTGATTAAGCCGTTTTCATTTGTGCAACGTTTAGATAATTTTCTCTATCAATGGCAATATCAATAAATCTCTTTTATTTCTCAAGAGAGATTTAATCAAGATTTTTTTGAAGCATCTTAACTTTATAAAGTCCTATCATGACATCTATTGCAATTATTGGTCTATCTTGTCTTTTTCCTGGTGCAGAAACTCCTGAAAAATATTGGCAGAATTTAGTTGAAAAAAAAGATTTGACCTCTTTAGCAAATGAAGATCAAATGGGGGTAGATGCAAATCTATTTTACGATGCAGTCAAAGGGAAAACTGACAAATACTATTGTATGAGGGGTGGCTATGTTCAGGATTTTCAGTTTGATGCCACTGGATATCAAATTGCTCCAGCAATCCTAACAAATTTAGATAAAATTTATCAATGGTCTCTTTACGTCTCAAAACAGGCTTTACAAGATAGTGGTTATTTAGAAAACCGCTCTGTTTTGTCAAATTGTGGTGTTATTTTGGGGAATCTTTCTTTTCCTACTAGATATTCTCATCGACTTTTTGCACCCATATATCACAAGGTAATTAATTCAGCTATTCAGGAGCTTTTACAAGATAAATCCTTCTATTTGCAGAAATTATCTAGTGGTTTATCTCCTCTGAATGGTGTGTTATCTGGGTATCCAGCAGCATTGATTAGTCAAGGATTATCTCTTTCCAGAATCAACTTTTCTTTAGATGCTGCCTGTGCTTCATCGCTATATGCAATTAAACTAGCCTGTGATTATTTGTTATCAGACAAAGCTGACTTAATGTTAGCAGGTGCAGTTAGTTGTGCTGACCCACTCTTCATCCATTTGGGATTTTCTATCTTCCAAGCCTATCCTGAAAATGGTGTGACACGTCCCTTAGATAAGTCATCAGCAGGGCTAATTTCTGGAGAAGGGGCTGGAATGATAGTGCTGAAGCGATATGATGATGCAGTTCGAGATGGCGATCGCATTTACGCTACGATCAACGGTATTGGTTTATCTAACGATGGTAAAGGAAAATTTGTCCTCAATCCCAACCCCAAAGGTCAAATTTTAGCCTTTGAAAGAGCCTATAGGAATGCAGACATCAATCCCAATACTATTGACTATGTAGAGTGTCACGCCACAGGGACACCTATCGGAGACATCACAGAACTCAACTCTATGGATGCCTTCTTCGGTAGACATCAAGCCTCTCCCTTAATTGGTTCTGTCAAGTCAAACTTTGGTCATTTGTTAACTACCGCAGGGATGACAGGGCTAATCAAAGTGATTCTCAGTATGAACAAAGAGGTAATTCCGCCAACAATTAACTTACTTGAACCTCTAAGTTCAGATAACGGAGGGATTTCCGCAAATCAAATTGTCAGTTCAACCATACCCTGGCCAAATAACGCCTCTATTAAACGTGCCGGAGTTAGTGCTTTTGGTTTTGGTGGTACAAATGCTCATTTGATTTTAGAGTCATCCAAGAAAGAAAATTTAGATTTAGGCTTGACAAAAAACAACTTAATTAAACATACTACTCCAAATCGTTTAGCGATCGTAGGTATGGAAGCTTGCTTTGGTTCCTGTGAAGGTTTAGATACTTTTGATCGCACAATCTACGAAGCTCACCAACATTTTATCCCTGTTCCGCCTCAACGATGGAAAGGAATCGAATCACAACCGGAATTACTCAAAGACTACGACTTTGTGGATGGAAAAGCCCCTGATGGAGCTTATATTCAAGATTTTGATCTTGATTTTCTTCGCTTCAAAATTCCACCTCATGAGGAAGAACAACTGATTCCTCAACAGTTGTTAATGCTAAAAGTTGCTGACAATGCGATTAAAGATGCAGGAATAGTTGAAGGATCAAATGTCGCTGTCATTATCGCAATGGGAACAGAACTAGCATTACATCAATATCTTGGGCGTATTGATTTATCTTGGCAAATTCCAGCCAGCTTACAATCAGAAAATATTGGACTATCACCTGAAAAAATTACCGAGTTAGAAACCATTGTTAAAAATAGTCTCTATTCTGAAGCCGGAATAAATAATTATACTAGCTTCATCGGTAATCTGATGGCAACTCGAATTTCAGCATTATGGGATTTTTCCGGGCCAGCATTTACCGTTTCTGCCGAAGAAAATTCAGTTTTTAAGTCCTTGGAAATAGCTCAAATGTTATTGAGTCAAGGTGAAGTAGATGCTGTTGTAGTCGGGGCTGTAGATTTAGCAGGTAGTTTTGAAAATGTGCTATTACGCCATCAATTAGCGCCTGTAAATACGGGAACTCATACATTAAGCTATGATACCAACGCTAATGGCTGGATGGTTGGAGAAGGTGCAGGTGCAGTGGTTTTAAAACGTTATGAAACTGCTCAACAAAAGCCAGAACGAATTTATGCGATTATTGATGCGATCGCCTTAGTACAAAATAACAGTGAAGATAAATCTCTAAAATCAGTTCAGCAAGCTTGTGAGCAAGCATTTAATATCGCAAGTATTCAACCTCAAGATATTGGTTATCTGGAAGTTTTTGGTAGTGGAATTGCTCAAGAGGATGCTGCGGAAATCACAGGGTTGAATTTAGCATATAGACAAAAAGAAGAATCACCAAATGATAACTTAACTTGCTGTATTGGCAGTATTAAAGCTAATATTGGTCATACATACGCCGCTTCTGGCATGGCTAGTTTAATCAAAACTGCCCTCTGCTTATATCATCGATATATTCCTGCCACTCCCCAATGGTCAAAACCAAAAAATTTAGAAAATTGGCAGAATAGTATTTTCTATATTGCCAGTGAATCAAGAACTTGGTTCTTAGATGAAGGAATATCTAAAAGAGTTGCCGCTATCAATGGACTAGGGTTAGACGGTACTTATGCCCACTTAATTATATCGGAAGAAGCAAGCCAAAAAGAGCGGTCTAGTAAGTATTTAGAACAAACTCCTTTTTATCTATTTCCTTTAGTTGCTGACGACCAAGCCGCCTTACTTGCACAGATTTATCACTTAAAACAGCAGATAGAAAATACTCCGTCTCTATCAAATATTGCCACTCAAACTTATCAAAACTTTCAGCAGAATATTCAAGCAAATTATAAGTTAGTCCTTGTTGGTCATAATCAAGAAGAATTACTTAAAGAAATTAACTTAGTAATTACTGGGATCAGTAAAGCATTTCACCAAAAATCTGAATGGAAAACTCCTTTAGGTAGTTATTTTACAGCTAATCCTTTAGGTAAAAAAGGGAAGATTGCTTTTGTCTACCCTGGTATGGGTAGTGCTGATATCGGACTAGGAAAAGATATTATTCGATTATTTCCTCAAATTTATGAGACTTTTTCCAACTCAGTGCCTAACGTTAGTCAGTCTCTCTGTGAAAAACTCATTTATCCTAGAAGTTTAACTAAACTTTCAGAAAGAGATAAAACAGCAAAAGTAGAAGGGTTTTTTAATGACGGGGTAGCCATGTGTTTGAGCAGCATGAGCTTGGCATTCCTATACACCCAAATTCTCCAAGATTGTTTTCAAATTCAACCCCAAGTTGCTTGCGGATATAGCTTAGGTGAAGCCAGCGGAATGCTGTTTGCTTTAGGAGTTTGGAATAGCCAATGTCATTCTTATGCAACCAGTGTAAATGCTGCTCTCATGTCATCACCTTTGTTTAAAACTCAGTTGTGTGGTTCTTGTGTATTAGGTCGTCAATTTTGGGGATTACCTTTAACTGATAAAGAAGGACAAGAAAAATTTTGGACATCTTATCTACTGAAAGCATCGGCATTAGAAGTTATAGAAATATTAAAGTCCGAAAATCAAGTCTATCTCACTTTTATTAATACTCCTCAAGAAGTCGTTATCGCAGGTAATCCCCAATCTTGTTTGAGAATTATTGAAAAATTAAAATGTCGTTATATTACTATTAGTTTCGACAGCATATTACATTCTGAAATTGCAGAATTTGTTTACGATGAGATAGTTAAACTACACACCCTATCTATTCAAAAGATCCCAAATATTGAATTTTATTCAGGAGTGACAGCAGATAAATTAGTTGTTAACACTAACTCTCTGGCTCAGAATAGTGCAAAAATTTGCTGTCAAACAGTAGATTTTCCCCGACTAATTAACCAAATTTATCAAGATGGAGCAAGGATTTTTATTGAGGTAGGAGCCAAAAATAACTGTTCTCAATGGATTAGTGCTAATCTCAAAGAATTAGAACATATAGCTATACCGATTAATACTAAAAGTGTTGACGATCATACTAGTATTATCAAGCTTTTAGCAACACTTATTAGTCATGGTGTTGATGTGGATTTATCCCCTCTTTATAGCCAATTAATAAAAACAGATTTAACAAGTAAATCAATTGTTAAAAAAGTCATATTAGGAGGTTTTCGTATTTATGACAATATTTTGCATGAAGACCATATAGCAAAATTTAAAAATCAAATAATATCGCAACTTCATCATAGTCATCTCCTAGTAAAAAACACCAAATCAAAAGCTATGAAATCACCATATGTTTCAGTTAACTATCAACAGTTTTTGAGAATAAATCAGTTGCAGATTGCTACATTTCAACAGATGCTAAATAGTAATTTTGCTCCACAACAAAATATATGCGATCGCAGCAATATCCAAACTCTATATTTAGAAAATCCAGCTAACACCTATACTAAAGCCTCTAATATTGTCTGGGATGAAGCAGATTTATTAGAATTTGCCCAAGGAAATATCGCCTCTGTATTTGGTCAAGATTACCAAATTATTGATTCCTATTCTCGGCGGGTCAGATTACCTATGCCTCCTTATCTATTGGTAAGTCGAGTTACCAAAATAGATGCAGAAAAAGGTCGTTTTAAACCATCTTCTATGACCACAGAATATGATATTCCTCAGAATGCATGGTATTCTGTTGATGGTCAAATTCCCTTATCTGTAGCTATAGAATCTGGTCAATGTGATTTATTATTGATTAGTTATTTAGGAATTGATTTTGAAAATAAAGGCGACTTAATTTATCGTTTATTAGATTGCACCCTAACCTTCCTAGATGATTTAGCGAAAGAAGGCGAAACCTTGCGATACGACATTAAAATCAACTCCTTTGCAAAAAACGGCAATAACTTACTCTTTTTCTTCAGTTATGAGTGTTTTGTCGGCGAAAAAATGGTTTTAAAAATGGATAGAGGCTGTGCTGGATTCTTCTCTGACCAACAGTTAAAACAAGGAAAAGGCATCATTTTCACAGAGAAAGAAATAGCACAGAGAAGCCAAATTAAAAAACAATATTTTGAACCATTGCTAGTTTGTCAAAAGTCAACCTTTGATGAGCCGGATATATTACACCTCATTGAAGGTAATATTGCTGCTTGTTTTGGCGACCACTATCGTCAATATGGTTTAAACCCATCTCTGCGTTTACCGCCCAAAGCCATCCTGATGATTGACCGAGTAATCTCAATTGAACCTACAGGAGGAGCTTGGGGTCTAGGTCTGATAACCGGTGAAAAAACTCTTGACCCTGAACATTGGTATTTTCCCTGTCATTTCAAAGACGACCAAGTAATGGCTGGTTCTCTGATGGCAGAAGGCTGTAGTCATCTGTTGGAATTCTATATGCTGTATTTAGGATTGCAGACATATACTACTGACGCTAGGTTTCAACCCATTCCAAATCTGCCCCAGGTGGTGCGTTGTCGGGGACAGGTGACTCCAACATCTGCAAAATTAATCTATCAGATGGAAATCAGCGAAATTGGTTTGACACCAAAACCTTACGTTAAATGTAATGTCAGCATCATCTTACACGAAAAAATAATTGTTCACTTCCAAGATTTAGGTTTACAGTTATCCGAAAAGAATCCTGAGAATTCAACTCATACTAAACATTTAGTAAAATCAGCACCGATAAAGGTAAATTCTCAAAAATCTGCTTTATTAAATGAAGAACAAATCCAAGAATTTTGTACAGGTTCACCTTCCAAATGTTTTGGTTCAGAATATGAAATTTATGATGCAGGTACAGTAATAGTTTCGCGGGTCCCTAACACCCACCTGCAATTAGTGCATCGCATCTTAGAAGTACAGGGACAACGCCATCAATTCACCAAAGGATCAACAATTATTAGTGAGTATGATGTTCCTTTAGATCCTTGGTATTGTCGTCAAAACTCTTCTGAGGCAATACCATATTCAATTTTGATGGAAATTGGTCTTCAACCTTGTGGTTTTTTATCTGCTTATTTAGGAACTACATTATTATATCCAAATCAAAGTTTGCGTTTTCGTAATCTTGATGGACAAGGACATCTAATTAAAGATATAGACATTCGGGGGAAAACAATTACTAATATATCTAAATTGGTTTCCTCAATACATATGAAAGGTAATATTCTGCAAAAATTTGAATTTAAAGTAGCCTGTGATGGGGAGGTGTTTTATACGGGAGATGCTTCATTTGGCTATTTCAGTCCTGAATCTTTAGCCAATCAAGTAGGCTTAGATAGTGGTCAGGATGTTCGACCTTGGTACGAAACAAAAAATAATCTCAAACTGCCAGAAATCCACATTGATTTACGCACTCCAGAAAGTCGAAATAAATATTACCAAATCCAGCCTCATCGACCTCATTATCGTCTAGCAAAATATGAATTAGATGTATTAAATAAATTGAAAATTATTGTCGGAGGAGGAAACTATAACCAGGGATACATCTATGCTCAAAAGGAAGTTAAACCAACTGATTGGTATTTTAAGTGTCATTTTTATTTAGATCCAGTGATGCCTGGATCTTTAGGAGTAGAGGCAATTTTACAAGCTATGCAAGCTTATGCTTTGCATCTTGATTTAGGAAAGCAGATGAAATCACCCCGATTTGTACCTGTTATGGATCATCAGGTGGTTTGGAAATATCGGGGGCAAATTCCTCAGACTCAGACATTAATGTATCTAGAAGTTCACATTTCTAAAATTGACATTACTGAAGAAAAAATCACTTTAGTTGGAGATGCTAGTTTATGGAAACCAAATCTGAGAATATATGAAGTTAAAAATGTGGCAATTTGTTTAATGGAATCAGGTTTGTAAAATCTGAAATAGCTGAACAAAAAAAAGGCAAATTAATTTATCCCTTCTGTAATTAAGAATATCACCATGACAACAATACCCTTAAACTTTCAAAAGAATGGACTGAGGTTTGACTACCAACCCAATGTTCAAAATCCAGTATGGAAAGGCTCGTTAGATTCAATTGCTTTTGATAATGAAGGTATCAAATCTAAATTACTCAACTTGGAATTACCTTGTTATTTTGTCAGAAAGCAAGGTCAACTTGGAGTAACAAACGAAGGATATTTAGTCGATCCTAATAATCAGAAATCTGAGATAATAGATACCATAACAGCTGTTCCCCCCTTAGTACCTCAACAATTAGGCGATCCAAGTTTTCAGACTTTTCATGGAGTTAAATATGCTTATGCGGCAGGTGCTATGGCCAATGGCATTGCTTCAGAAGAATTAGTTATTACTTTAGGAAAAGAAAAAATTCTTAGTTCCTTTGGTGCTGCTGGTTTAGTTCCTGAGCGGATTGAAAAAGCAATCCATCGTATTCAGGAAGCACTACCTAATGCACCCTACGCTTTTAATTTGATCCACAGCCCTAGCGAAAATGCAATTGAGCGAGGCGCTGTTAATTTATATCTCAAATATGGTGTGACAACTGTTGAAGCTTCTGCTTTTCTGAATTTAACTCCCAACATTGTCTATTATCGAGCAGCTGGTCTTAGCCTCAATTCTGAAAATCAAATTGAGATTAAAAACAAAATCATTGCCAAAATTTCTCGTGTTGAAGTTGCCACTAAATTTCTCGAACCTGCACCCGAAAAACTCCTCAAGCTACTAGTTTCTCAAGGTTTAATTACTGAGTTACAAGCCAATCTAGCAGCCCAAGTACCAATGGCTGATGATATTACTGTAGAAGCTGATTCTGGCGGTCATACAGATAATCGGCCTTTGGTTTGTTTGTTGCCTTCTATTGTGAGACTACGAGATGAGATTCAAGAAAAATACAATTATAAAACATCTGTCAGAGTTGGGGCTGCGGGAGGAATTGGTACGCCACAGTCAACACTAGCTGCATTTATCATGGGAGCCGCCTATGTGGTTACTGGTTCAGTCAATCAATCTTGTATTGAAGCGGGAGCATCTATACATACAAAAAATTTACTTGCTCAAGCGGATATGACGGATGTAATGATGGCTCCAGCAGCAGATATGTTTGAAATGGGTGTGAAACTACAGGTTCTCAAACGAGGAACTTTATTTCCCATGCGATCGCAAAAACTTTTTGAGTTTTATAAAACTTATAATTCAATTGATGAAATTCCTAAAATAGATAGGGAAGAATTAGAAAAACAAGTCTTCCGCAAAACTTTAGAGGAGGTTTGGCAAGATACTGTAACTTATTTTTCTCAACGCGATCCAGAACAAATTACTAGAGCCGATAATAATCCTAAACGCAAAATGGCGCTGATTTTTCGCTGGTATTTAGGACTTTCTTCTCGCTGGTCTAATTTTGGAGAAAAAGGTCGAGAAATGGATTATCAAATTTGGTGTAGCCCAGCGATCGGGGCTTTCAACAACTGGGTAAAAGGCTCTTATCTTGCTGAACCAAATAATCGACGAGTTGTTGATGTTGCTGACCATATTATGACTGGTGCTGCATATTTATACCGATTGCAAAATTTAAAATTGCAAGGAATATCGATGCCTGTAGAATACTGGCAATATAGACCTTGAAGAAGAATTCAGAAGTCAGGAGTCAGAATAAATTCGCATTCCTGACAGAAAAAACCTTGATCTCGGCATGAAGTTGTCTTGCACAGATCGGGCGACTATTTTAGCTGCTATTTATATCAAAAGGAAGAATTGCAATGAACAATTGTGTGCAGATGCCGTCATGGATCGTAAATGCCGCCCTATTCGGTAAAGTAAACGCGACTGACCACGATGGACCAGAAGATAGTCGAAATATGCAGCTAGAGTCCATTGAAGCTGGACTGTTAGAATTCCGAACACGGAATTTGTGGGTGAGTTCCTCTCCCGGAACCGTCGAATTGGTGGAGTTTCAATTCCCAGACGGTTTTAGCTATCAGATTTCGCTAAATATTGTCAGCGTTGCCAAGGAAAATAACCATTACTCGATATCAGCATCGTTCTTAAGTCCCGAGAGTGAAGAGAAGTTCTGGAGTGTGTTTCTCGCAAATATGCGACAACTTGACAAACCCAGGGAAGTCAAAGAATGGCCAAGGCTGCCCTGTCGTGGACAATATACCGAGAGCGCCCGCCAGCGTCGCCTAAGCTTCATTCAGGAACATACCGGAGTGACAATGGAGCATATTGGGAAGACAGATATTCAACCCGAAAGTCTCAAGCGCGTTACGGAGTCATTCATCGGTACTGTTGAGATTCCCGTTGGTGCTGTCGGTCCGCTTATGTTTCATGGTCAGCACGTGAAAGGACACATATTCGCTCCGATGGCGACCACAGAAGGGTCGTTGATCGCCTCGGCGACACGCGGCGCGACGGCAATCACCTGCTCCGGTGGAATCACTACTGCTGTTCTCGATCGACGGATCACGCGCGTGCCTCTGTTTCAGATGGAAGATTTGCATGATGCGCTGTTCCTGGCTCAGTGGGTAAAATCTCGCTTTCTTGATATCCGTAAGCAGACACAGTTGATGTCCAAACACGCCGACTTAAAATCTATCGAGCCTCAGATCCTCGGTCGCGATCTGCATCTGCACTTTGTCTATGACTCTGGGGATGCAGCCGGTCAAAATATGACCACTGGCTGTACCTGGCAAGCATCTCACTGGATCATGAACCAAATTTCCGAGGCTTTCGGAATCAAAGTCAACCGCTTTATTATCGAGTCCAACTTATCCAATGATAAAAAAGTCACGTACAACAATTTCATGTTTGGTCGTGGCACAAGAGCGGTAGCCGAGTGCAAGCTTAATGCCAAAGTTACGAGGCGGATCTTGAATGTGACACCAGATCAACTTGTTCGTGGCTATCACTCTCTCGCTGCTGGAGGGGTAGCATCTGGAATGATCGGTGTAAATATCAATATTGCGAACATGGTAGCAGCGATCTTTACTGCCACTGGACAGGATATTGCAAGTGTGCATGAGTCCAGCGTTGGACACTTAACGATGGATCTGGTGGATAATGGCGAGGCCGTTTACGCGAGCTTGGTACTTCCTAGCCTGTTGATCGGCACGGTAGGTGGAGGGACACGTCTACCGCATCAACGGGAAGCTCTACGGATGATCGACTGTGACGGCACTGGGAAGTCCCCTCGTCTTGCCGAAATCATCTGTGGGTTCGCCCTGGCGCTGGATCTTTCTACGTTATCGGCACTTGTTGCCGATGAGTTCGCAGCTGCTCATCACCCGCTTGTTGGGAAGTGAGATATCGTGTCCGGGTAATTAGTTATGATTCTCACAGTCATTGCACCCCACCCCCAGCCCCTCCCCTTGCTACTACCCTGTGTATACACAAGTCAAATTACCCCCCTTAATCCCCCCTTATAAAGGGGGGAAATAGGAAATCTAGTTCCCTCCCCTTTCTAAGGGGAGGGTTAGGGTGGGGTAAAACCTTGGTTAATCAGGTATTTCAGACTTGTGTGTACACCGTAGCTTGCTAAGGGGAGGGGAGACAAAGCATAGTTTTGGTTTAATAAGTAATTAAACGGACATGATATGATTCTTAATTCTGATATCATGTCCAGCTAATTACTTATGATTACCGCATCTGTGCAAAAATCAGGAAAACCTCTTTCTCCCTGCACCCCTGCGATCTAAATGATAAGTCTTTACCCGGACACGATATGACTTCTGAATTCTTCAATTAATCATCTTCTCTAAAGCGATTTGTAAATCTTTTGTCAAATCGCTCACAGCCTGTCTAGACGCTTGGCGATCGCTCTGACAATTTGTGAAGCGTTCTGTAACTGAAATTGGCTCTCCGACCGTGATTTGTGCCTGTCGCAAACCTAACCGAGGTCGCCCCGGAAGTGTTGTATCCTGAATTCTAGAAAGCATATCGAATACAAGCAAAGCTGTTTCAGCAAACCGTTCCGCCGTTGGTTCTTCTTGAATATAAGTAGCTGTGACTGCAACAAAACTTTCCACTATCCGCATGTGCCGCATTCGCAAGTCGGCTTCTTCAGCAATCCAGTCTGCTAAACCGCGTTTGAAGGGTGCTAAAGCATTGATATCTGGCAAATCTTCTCGGTAAATGTAACTCCAGCCAGCCTCTTCTAAGCGACGACAGCGATCGATAAAATTACCCTGCGCTTGAACTTCAAAATACTGTTCGGTAACTTGTAAAGCCTTATCTAGTAGGCGATGGAGTCGAGCAACTAATACCTGATTTGCAGTAGCAGATTCATCAGTTGAGATGGTTTTTGGGATGTCTTGATGATAGAAGCGACGATAAAATTCTTCCATCTCGGTAATCAGATATTCAGCCAACCTATAGAGGCGTTGATAGTAAATTTCTTGACGATTACCCGAATCAGTTTCCAAAATTTTCAAGCCACTATCAGCTTCTAACTTACTTAAAAGCCAATCCAGTTTAGACCAAGGTGGCTCAACATAGCGATACTGGATGGCGATCGGTACAACGATTACAGTCTCAGAACGGTTAGCTTTTTGTAAGTCTTCTACACACCAGAACCCCATTTGAGCAACACCAGGTTCTAAGGGGCTAACAATCCCACTATGACCATTAGTACCACCTTCTGGTGCTACTGCGATCGGTAGTGCGCCATTAGCAAACAACTCCCGTGCATTTTGAATCGCTTGCCGATCTAGTCGCCTACCACGACGAACCGGCACACCCCCCAGCAGAGAAAATAGCCAACCTAGCCACTTTCCAGCCCAAACTGTCATACCTCGGTCATAAAGAAAATAGCTGTGAACCAAGGATTGTAGTGTAATACCTTTTTGACGGGCAACTTGTGGCAGAATGTGAGAAAGCAAATACAGCATACAGAGGGGATCTTCCACCTCTGGGTGGCGAAATGCCAACAAAAAGCGGATTTTTCCAGCCTGAAATTGTTGATAAAGTTCAGCTAATACTTCAACATTCTTGGCTTCAATCTTGACAATCCCAGCCGGTAGCCAAGGGCGAGTACGAAACCGTAGTGCGATCGGCAGTAACCATCGAACAATCTGGAGTACTGCCAGGTTCAACCGTTGGGGAATAAATTTCAGTGGTGGTTGAGTAGACTGAATCGATCTAGGCAAGTCGCTCTCCAGATTGTATTTATAGCGATTGTACGACGTGGGGTCTTGGTTTTGCGTAAACCCTTAGCCTCTTGTCGTCAAACTTTTTCATCATCACGTTTCGCTCTCTTTGGTTACTCAGCACTCCTAAACTTTTCCACGATAGACTCTAAGTATCGAATTAAAAACTATTTTGGATGTTTAGGAAAATTTCGGAATAAATAACCAAATACAGCTAAATTCAACGCAAAAACGAATGTTTTTATCAGAGATATTCCCCGAATCAATTCATAAATTTCTGGTGGAATACTGATACCGACAAGCCCCAATACTAAGATATGCGCCCAACGCTTTTCGTACCATAAACCAACAGCTTCAATAGCAGTAACAATAGCATAGATTCCGGTTCCGATACCGCTAAATGCCAAAGTTCTAGGATTTAAGTTAACAACTTTCTTTAAAATCCAATCAATAATTATCGATTTACCTTCTAGAACATAATTTTCTGAAAACGCCTCTAGAGTTTGATAATTTTTTAATGTCAATAATAAAGCGATCGAAGTAACCATAAGCAGCAGGGCGGCAAATGACTTGTAGAAAACAATTGCCACTAACCCCAATGGACGCTTTTCCAAACAACCCCCTAAGTATGCATAA
>NZ_JABXKI010000292.1 GCF_017115095.1 Nostoc sp. NMS4
ATCGCACTGGTTACTCGGCAAAGATCGCTGCCCGATGTCATCCAGCAATTCTCATAATGAGAATTCCTGCACTACAGCATCGGTTCTTGATCAAGAATTACTTGAACGTGACTATTTCGGAAAAACTGACTTCCATTGCGATCGCTCAGAAATTGCTGGACAAGATTGATCTGCGGCTGTCATACATTGGGCGGTTGGGGCCAAGGGGGAAGCGGGAGTGTGTTTATAAATTTGTTACTCCTAACGATGGGCGCGATTGTATTTTCAAGCAGTGGTTAAGTCGGGAGTTGGTGTCAGTCAGTAGTAATATAAATGTACCAACACCAATTACTGACACAACATCACTCCCCAGTAATGAGGATATGGGCGGACAGGAAAACCCCACTGATTCATGGTGGCAGCAGATTAATCCCTAATCGTATTTTCAAAGAAATACGATTCATGTCCACAATCGCAACGAAAGGATGATGGATACATTTCTATTGCCATCTTAAACGCCACGATAAATATTCTCAAATACTACCATCTTTTATGAAATGAACGATTGCCTAGAGCAGTGGCGAGTGTCATTAACGGGGATTTTCATGAGTTCTGTCGGAAAAAATAAATTTAAACGGTACAATAGTACATTAATACTATATAATTCCTACTAAATTGATTCAAAACACATGAAGCAAGTAGTTAGACAAATTAAAGAGCGAATCAAATTCGAGTTTGAATTAGAAGCAATTAAATATGAATTGTGGAGATTAGATGACTATGAATATAGAAAGCTTCAAAAAAATAGTTTTTTTATTAAAGATGAAGATTCATTCTTCAAGAATATTTACTTGTCTGAAAATAAAAGCCAAGACAATTTGAACCTAGCACAGTCGTTTATCACGTTAACTTGGCTTTTTGGAAATAGCAGTGATTCATTTGATAGTTGCAAAGGCTCTTTTAGCTTCCCATTATTACTAACTATTAATAAAACAATAGGGAATTTTTTCTATTTATTGCATATTTTTGATGCTAAAGGCTGGATATATTATCGAATATATAAAGTATTTGAAGATGAATCAGACATACCTCCAATCCAGAATGAAGTATTTGAATCAGAGTTTACACGCCAAGAAATTAATAATTTTATCGACTATATACATAGATATATTAGTGAGTCTTTTAAAAGTTTAAATTCTGTAACTGCACCCGAACCATTTTTGAAAGCAATTGATGCAAGCTTGATAGTTTACGGTTATTACAATAACCAGTATATTGAGGAAGGATATAATAGTAAGCAGTCATATCAAGCAGCACTTAAAAGATTTCGGTTACTAGGGCTTTGGCCTTGGCAATCACAGAATATAAGTGGTTTGTTACAAACTATTATCAGTTAACTATCGGAAAGTTAAAGCAGCGATCCGGTCGTACTCTTCCTGCACTACTGAAACAGGCAATCGATTTAATCGGCTCTCTAACACCAAGGGAATTCCCTTTGGAAAATTAGTAATCTGAGATAACCACCAAGTATTGGCCGTAATCCGCGAATGTATATCTTGCCGTCCATCATTGTCTGAAATGTGAATTTCTAAAAGTTTCTCTGGTGGAAGTCCCAACCATTTATTCAACAGTATTTCGGTTTTGTCACGCCAAATGTTGAGATGGGCCAAGTCCACAACTATCTTGACCTGGGGAACATCTTGGCAAAATTGAGCAAGTTCTGAAGCATTATCCAAAAGGTTCTCAACAGTGCTATTTGTGAGTGTAGGATACATTGTTTCTACACCCAAAACAATACCTCGCGTTAGACAAACCCGATGAAGACGATGAATATTTTCTACAAATGTTGTGTATGCTAAAACGCGTTCAGTGGTTTTACAAAAGTTTCCTCCATGTACTGAATAAGCGGTAACACCTATACTAGCTAGATAATCTGCCAATCGTTCAAAATATTTCCAATCTTGAGGTTGAGCTAGATTGAAAGGATAGTGGCGTGCGCTGCAAACAAAAGCATGATGCGCTCGATAGACCATTCCCTGTTGTCTAAAATCCTCTACTGCTTGCGCTGAATCAGTATCAGGTCGAGGCCCAATTGCTAGCTCAACATACCGGATTCCTGCATTCCAAAATATTGTTAATGCTTCACGGGTTGAAACTCCACCATAGGCTGACAAGCTCAAATACAATTGCATCAGTCTTCCTCTATGGTTGAATAATTAAAAATAGCTCTTCTAGGTTTAAGTGCGAATATTTTGAGGGAGTAACCTACTAATGTGCTGATTTCAGCCGCTAATTGCTGTTTTTGTTCTTCTAGATATTCCATATCTCTAAGTAAATATTTTACGTCACCATAAATGTAGTCCTCAATTTGCCCTTTTATAGAAGTTTCACTAGACTCGTTGACGTTATATATGCGTTTTAATGGTATTTCATTGAGCGAATGCTCAACTGAACCTAATTTTAGAGACAGAGTATAGCTATACCCGATAAAGTTACGTTCGTCATCATAACCATTCAGGTCTTCGTGAGTTTGGTAGTTGCTCAAACCTATCGGTAGTTTGAGCATCGCCAATAACCAAGTAGTTGGATCTTCTGCAATACTAAATTCAGATTGGCGCGTGTACCAATTATTACTTTTAGTCTGTTTTAACTCTTGCACAAATGTTCTTAGTCCTGGTGTTGACAACAAGCAACGAGCATCATGTGCCATAGCATCAGTAATTCGTTTGAGTTCTATTGCTTGTGCTTTTACTAAGCTCTGTTCTGCGTCACGAATTGCTTGCATTCGTATAATGACCAACTCTTGCAAAGAAGCAATTTGTGGATCGAATTGGCTGGAATGATCTTGTACTAATTCTTCATACAAAGAAAACAGGGAATTAGAATCTGCCATAGCATTCCTCAATTTGGAAGTACAAAATATTAATAACTATTGCAGTTTGAAGCTGTTGAACCTGGTTTGATAGTTCTTTTGTACTAATATACCACTAACTCTTTCAATCGATGCTTCAACGCAAAATTATTTTTTATCCAGCAGTTGCTAGGAGGATTTTGATGCCCAACTGGAGTGCGATTGAAGCTAGTTTTTTACATCTAACCCAACCACAGCAATTGGGTGAATTAGCATCAAGTCTGGCACACTTGAAGTCTTGGGGCAGTCAAACCCCAGGTAGGCTAGACGAGAAGCGGAATCCTCACAAGTCGGGTAGGACAGACCGTAATTGGTCTGAGGTGTTCAGAAAATACAAACTCTAGAAGAGAAAATGATTAGACACAGTTATAAAACTAGTGAATCTTGGAAAGCCCTACCGTGGAAGAAATTCCGCCGAAATCTTTTCCGCCTTCAAAAGCGCGTATTTAAAGCGGTTCAAGTTGGAGACAAGCGGAAAGCTAGGTCACTCCAAAAGCTTATTCTTAAATCTACCTCGGCTCGATTTCTTGCAATAAGACAAGTATCTAAGCTTTATGCTGGTAAAAAGACGGCTGGTATTGATGGCAAAAAATCCCTCTCATTTGAAGAACGCTTCAACCTTGAAGAACTACTGAAAATGAATAGTGGAAATTGGAAACATCAAGGCTTACGGGGAATCCCCATCCCTAAGAAGGACGGGACAACCAGAATGCTTAAGATACCGACGGTGTATTCATATTGCACCTTGATTCAATGAAGTTTAGGGATATTTTCCTTTCTATGATTATTCTCCACTCAATGCGCTGCAATTGGGTACAGATTTTCTCACAAGTGAGTGAGCCTCGCCAAGGAAAGAGCTTTGCTAAGGTGAAAAAAGTAGTGGTTAGTGAGCTATGAGTGAGCTACTAATAAGGTAGGCTAGAGTTGTATCAAGTGTTAAAGTCTAGCAACAATGGCAACAAAAAATCCCCGTATAGCAGCCTACCCACCACCCAAAGTCTATGAACTGTTGGTTGAATTTAAGCGCTCTCAAGGATTAAAGTCAGATTCTGCCGCTATTGTGGCAATTCTGGAGATTTACCTATGCGGTAGCCTACCCAATGTGCTACCAAGTGAGCTATCAAGTACGCCAAAGCGAATTGAGGATTTAGAGGTGAAGGTGAGTAGTCTGCTTTCTGATGTAGCAGTACTCAAGCAGGCAATGAGTCAGTATACTTGTCAAGCATCTGGTGAAGACCTATCCAACGGATATCTGCATCAACCTGATAACTACGAGGCATTAAGTGAGCCACCAAATGAATCACCTAACAGAATCCTTGACTTGACAAACGAATCTGTAGTTACGTCCGGGAGTACATCTAGAAGTGAGCTACCAATAACTGGGGCAGATGTTGATACTGAATTATCGAAGTCATCTACTATTGAAACCGTATCTGCCGACAGTGAGTTATCAAATGAGTCACTATTGGTAACACCAACTGCTGAATCTATCTTAAATTCAATACTAATTGAGGAGAACACGCCTCCCTATAATGAGCTACTAAGTGAGCCAGCATCAAATGACTTACTAGAGACCGTCATTGGTGAGCCATTTCATGACTCACTTGATGGTCTACCACTACTCAAAGAAAAGAATCATCCCAAAGTATCATCTGATAATAGTGAGCGACTTACTGGCTTACCTGATAGCTCACTAAAGAAATCCGAAAGTAAAAATTCTCTGGAAGTCCGATCTCACCTGACTGGTGCAGCTTTAGCAAGAAGACTAAATGTTTCTCCTAGCACCCTTCGTCATAAGAAAAATGCTCCCAATTTTGGGCAATGGGCTTCTCTTCATGATCCAGATGGAATTGCTTGGCATTTTAATGGTGAAAAATTTATTGAAAAACCCTCACCCGAAGACAGTAAAACCCCTTGAGTACAAAATTACTCAAAGGGGTTAACGATATTCAAACTATTGTTTTCGGCTCACTATCAAACTGGTATTATTCAGATTTAACTGGTACGCGGCGGATTTTTTCACGTAAAGTTTTTAAAACTTCGGGTGTGACTATATACCACCAAGGACTTCTAGGAGTTTCTTGGAATGCCTGAATAATTCCTTTGTCTCGCCAGTAATAGACAGTATGAATTCCAACACCCAGTTTTTTAGCAAGGGCACTGGTGGAATAGTAACCTTCCGGGCTGACCCCAGATTTCGCAACACTTGGGTCACTTAAAGGCTTATCAATACCAAACTTCCAACGAATCCAGGCGACACCTTTTTTCGTAAAAGCACGCCCAGTACCACCCACCAAACCTCGGCGATTCAGTTCATCAGCAATTTTCGTATCAGTTCGACCCGGGGCTAATTCTTCAATAAGTTGAATAACTTCGTTGGGTGTTCGGTATTTGTCTGCATTTGTTGGGCGTGTTGCAATCAACTCACTTGTAGCTCCTGTATGCCAGAGTATTTGGATACGAGTAGAGCGTTCTGGAGCATCAATTGGGGTGATAGCAACTTGTTTTACTAACAACCCTAGTATTTCTTTACGCTCAAGATTCGTAGTAGTACTGGCGTGCCAAAGTGTGGGAATATCGTTGGCTAACTGTAAAATTTGTTGCCGTTGCACTGCTGTTAATTCCAGGCGTTGTACAAGACGTGCTTTTTGGTATGCCTCTTCTAACTCTGCTAACTGTTGTAATTTTTCATTCCATCGCCTTTCTAGTGTACGGGCTACTAAACGATTTTCTGGCTCGGTTGCATCATATTGTCGAAAAGCTCTGTCAGCTTCGTAACGTGCCCTTTCCAGTCGCAGTTGCCATGTTTTATCTGCCTCATCTGCAATATTTTCAAGTTCAGATAGAACAGCAAGGGAAATATCTAGTTCCTCGTCCGTAAAAGCTGACAGCACATGAGCGGAAACGGCTGTATCAATTGCTGCTCCTGCAACGCTCCAGCAAGCACCAACGCTACCATCTTGTTTACGAGCTTGGGTACATTCGTAAGCTGCTCTACAACCACCAGTGCCGTGGTAGCGAGGACTCATACGACGACCGCATTTACCACAAATTACTAAACCTTGGAGGAGAGCAAAGCCCTCTCTAGGTGTACCTGGACATCCATCTGATAAAGAAATTGGGCAATTGCGTCTGAGTCGCTCACAATTAGATGAATATTCTGGCCAACTAATATAAGCCTCGTGAGCGTTGTGGATGATTACTTTCCACTCTTCTTGAGGTAGTTGCTGGATTTTAACCTTCTTTATTTGCCCAGCCTCAATTACATTAAAACTGCGTCGTCTACCATACACGTATGTTCCTGTGTAAGTCGGGTTATGCAGTAGGGCAGTTATACGGCTAAGGTTGGCTGGCCCCCAATGAAGTGTACCAATATCCCCAGGTCGCCAACGTCTTCTTGGGAAAGGAATTTGGTTTACACAAAAGTAGCGCATCACCTTAAATGCTGTTCTAAGTTCGCGGAACTTTTGAAAGGCTAACTGTATTGCGGCAACTACACCTTCATCTGGGTCTAGCACCAATTTACCTTCTGGGTCGTAGACATAGCCAGTAGGTGGAGAACAGCGCAGTTCTCCTTTTTTAGCTTTATTGAGTTTGGCTCCTTGTAACCGTAAGCGCATACCATGTAGTTCCGTGTGGCTCCAAGTTCCCTTAAACCCCAGTATCACTCGGTCATTAAAATCATTTGGGTCGTAAATCCCATCGTGGTCAATTACCAAGGTGTCTGTAAGGGCACAGATATCTAAAAGTTTATGCCAATCTGCTTGGGAACGAGAAAATCTTGAAGCTTCCAGAGCCAAAACAGCCCCCACCTCCCCCAAACCAACAGCAGCCATTAGTCGATGAAAATCTTCGCGTCCTGTTGTCGTTTGACCACTTTTACCAAGGTCACTATCCAATACTTCAATTTGACTCTTGTCCCAACCCAAGGTTAATGCACGGTCAGCTAGGGCATATTGTCTTTCCGTACTTTCACGGTTAAATTCTACCTGAGTGGGTGTTGACTGTCTTAAATACACAACAGCACGGCGTTCCAGATGGGTTGAACTAATTTTATTATTCATCTGGTTTACTCCTAGTTATCGCTTTCTCTGTCTGTTGAGTGGAGAGTATTTTGTCCACTAACCGTGCTGTTAGCTTTATGAGGCGACTTAGCCTTTCTTCGTTTTTGGCTTGAGCGGTTGCTAGTAGATGCTTTTTCCTCATTTTTTTTCTTGTGTTCGACTTCAATATCATCAAGAACACAAGAAGATTCGGACGTTATAATTTGCGATCGCCGAGCTACCCATTCGCTTAATCGCAGTAATTTCTCAGGTAAAAACTTCCCGACTGTTTGGACTGTGAAAGCTTGCTGTGTCCATAGGTCGGTTTCCGTTGCTGGTAGAGACAAAAATCCTCCCAAAGGACTTTCTACAGTTACTTTAGTCTCAATCCCTACTTTACGAATTTGCTGTATTACAACAGACTGACCACATAACGGGTGGATGGGATTGATGATGGTGACACAACTTCCCAAAAGTGACTTGAAGTTATGTGCAGTTTTATTATATCGTCCCCAAGCCGTAGCTCCCGAACCCCTCACAATAGTCGAAATCTCATTTGACCATCACGAATATTACGCTGGTAATCAACTGATAGCCAGCATCAGCCATGACGACAACCACCTAACCCAACGCTGGGTAGTCATGGTCAACGAGAAAGAAGTATTTCGTGCCAACACTCTAATGCGTTGCGATCGCTTCATCTGCACTCACTACAAAGACGGCTCATTACCTGTGCAGGAACAACTTGCAACACCCTGCACTACCGAAAACCAAATCATGGCGCATATCTTCAACGAGTGCCAGAATTACGGGTTTGAAATTCTCGATGATGGCATTTACAACAACAACGGCCTGAAACTGGGGCAAGTCGGATGCACTGAGGGTAACTGGTGGGTGAAGAGGCGTTATTCAGTTCAGCAGCAGTATTCTAACTCGGTCTATGATGCAGTGCGATCGCTGTCGATGGTGGATGTGTCTACTGATGGTAAATCCATTTTTGATGAATATTTTTTAGATCAGCCGTTAGAGCAGCTAACTGGCGATAAATTGCAACGGCTGCTGGAGAGAGCAGAGTTAGTCACGGCGTAAGTGTTGGGCTTCGCCTAGAAAAAGGTTAAAGGGAAAGGTTAAAGGTAAATTTATTCATTCCTTTCCCCTTTTCCCTAAAACACATTCCCTTCATTGAAGGAGGTAATCAAATGTATACAAAATGGACTGATGAAGAACTAGCAATCATTGAGGCGAAAGCTGAAGTCTATACAATCAAACAAATAGCTTCAATCCTAAAAAGGCGAGGATATCAACGCACACCAATTGCAATTTATCTGAAGTTAAATAGCTTAGGTTATTCAGCCCGTCCCACTCTTGATAACTATTCTTGTAAAGAAATTGCCCAAGTTCTTCAATTGAATTTCTCAACCGTCACAAGGTGGGTAAAAAGAGGATGGCTTAAAGCTACAAAACGTTCTGCCAGACATTACCAAATTCGGAGATGGCATCTTAAGCAGTTTTTTGATAACCCACCTCAATCAATTAAAAAGCGTATTGCTGCTCTCGATACCGAAGCCATTAATTATTTATTGGGAAGAAAAGCATGATTGACCATATTAATGCACTTCAAACAAGTTGGTATCTTTCCCCACCTTGGCGTGGAACAATTCCACCCGTTGAGGTGAATTTACTGGAAAGAGTTTACCTAAGAACCACAAGAACATTTGGCTATTGCTGCGGTATGCAATGGAAGCATGAGTGCTGGATTTATTCAATTGATTGCCGCAATGAAATACTCCACGCCACACAAAACCAAATCATCGGGACGGGAGAATTAGAAACTCTCACCGTGCAAAAACCTGCTTTCGTTCTGGGCGAAAGAGTAATGCTCTGTTCTCACGATAAGGGAACAAAGCAACGGCTGATTTTAGGGATTGGGCTGGTGAATAATTCTTGGTTTTACCTTGTTGAATTGGTGTCGCCAACTTTAACTCAATCACGGACTATATCGAATCGTTTCTCACTAGTTGGTGAAAAAAGTTTGGTGCGCGTGAATGTCTAATTCTCTCTAATCAACAACGAAGAATTATTACCCAACTAAAGTTATGTCACAAATCGAAGTAGCCCAAATTATTGAACAGATAAAGCAAGAAATCACTGTTGACTCTAATGGACAAGGTAAAGCCAGTATTCGGGCAACTGCAAGGCTGGCAGATGTACAAGATTCTTCGCTTCGTCGTGCGTTACTAAGTGCGGCACTGCAACCCTCTGCATTAGCTAAAAGCCTTATACAACAAGGCTTTAGCCCTGCGGCACTGGAAACCTGGAATGAGGGAATACCTGATATGGGTGTTGCTGCCGTTATTGAATATTACGCTTTTGATGCTGGGCGGTACTGCAAACAGCAAGCCAGACTTGTATGCAAAGCTTTTAACCGGATCGGTGTTCGTGCCTGGATGCAAGACATTATGGGCTGGACAAAACCTGCTACTCAACCACAAGAACAACCCTCCACACCAACCCTCCCGCCAGTTGAACAGCGATTGCATACTCTTGTCCTGGCAATGAAAACTTTAGCTGAGTTAACTGGTGGCAGACTCAACCCATACACCGAACAGCAATTTAAAGACTATGCCGGCAACCTTTTGGCTGAACATAACAGAAAATTGCTAACCGCCACAGAAGAACGCTGGCTTGGTGTGGTCAACTTTGCAGAGAGCGAACTTGGCAAGAAAGTCCCTATCAGTGGCACTCACTATCGGGGACATCTTGGGACATGGGTGAGAACATTTTACCCACAGTTAGGCGATCGCCAAGAAACGCGATTGGTTAACGGTGTACAACAGCCCATCTATGTCTACGCTTGCCATGATCCGGCTGTTGCGGCTGGGTTAACCAAAGCTATAGAAGAGTTCTTCGCTCATCCCAGTCCTGGTGCAGCACTAAGGCAGGCGGGGGCTTTCGCTAGCAAGAAGGAAAAAGTATCAGTTTAGTAGCCATCAGTCTTCAGTTATCAGTTCCCTGATTTTTTTTACTACTGGCTACGCAACCATTACCTGTAAGAATTTTTGGATTGTACGAAGAGTTTTAAAGCTTATTGGTTAAGCAAAGAGCAAGTAATAGATAAGGATAGGTTAATGACACGATTTCATGACCCAAGAGCAGCAGAACTCGCACAACAGATCGACCAAATCAACGTAATCGATTGGGAAGGAGCCTGTGACTTAGCACTACAACAACACGTAGCGAAAAGCGAATTATCCCCAGTAGAAACAGTATTGCGTTTCGATATGTTCCGAAAGAGAGCGCAAGATACGGCTGATAAACGACAAGCAATTTGGGCAGAACAAGTAAGCCAAGGCATTAGCGGAATCGAGTGGTACACCGTTGAGTATGGCGGCCTGAATGTGGAGCTTCCCCGACTGTGTGAGGAGTTGATGCTCGTTCCTGGTGATAAGGAAATATTGATGCAGTCCAAGCCAATGGCGCTCGACTTTCTTGCACATTGGAACCTCGCTTTTAAGCTGTGGCGTTACAACCGCGAAACAGAATCGCGCTGGTTTTCATGTCGATGGAGTCAGTTTTACACCGAATACATCAGCCGGGAATGGCTAGAACTTTGGGCAGAAGATGAGGTTTACCAGATTCTTTTACCAGATGGAACATTCCAGGACAAACCCATGTTTGCTATTAACGCTTGCTGTTGCTGGGGTAGTCCAGAAGCAATCCACCGTACCGCTAGTTATTCGGAAGCTGGCTCAAGCTGGTTTCAGTGGAATAATTTTACACCTTGGAGATAAAAGCGATCGCTATTAAACAAGTAGCAATCGCCACGTTAAACACTTTTTCATATTTGGCATAACCAACATGAGAGTAATTGTTAGAGTCACCGAAAAAATTATTAGTGAAGCTCACATTAATATCCCCGATGGGCTTTCAAAAGCAGGCATTAAGCAGCATATTGTAGACCGCTATAACAGTGGCGAGATGCTGACTGAGATGAACATTTTTCAAGTGGATTTTGAATCAATCAGCGCTCTTGTTGTCAAACAAGCGGGGGAGAATTTATGACTGTTGCACAACTCCTGACACCACAACCGTACTCTCCTAAATCTACAGGAGAAGCTGTTGGTAGGCATCCACTGAACTTTTACGAATCACCTTCATGGTTCACAACTGAACTACTGCGCCATGTTCCCTTATCTGGTGTCATTGGTGAGCCTTGTGTGGGACATGGAGCGATCGCGTCTTTGTTGAGAGTATGGCCTGACACTGGAAGAATCTGGACTAACGATATTGATCCACATAAAGCGGCTGATTACCAAATGGATGCAACACTATCCGAGTCATGGGCTAAGTTTCCCGATTGTGACTGGATCTGCACTAACCCACCATACGCGGAATTTGCTGCACCAATTATCAAGAATGCCTACCAGAAAGCTCGTGTAGGTGTTGCCGCATTCCTATTAACCAGCTTTCTCGAACCCTGTGATGATCGGGCGGATTTTTTACAGCAGCACCCGCCGTCACTTGTACTAGTTTTGCCGCGCTTCTGTTTTCGGAAAGACAAACGGGGTACTCGTTGGGCTACCGATAACATAACCATTTCATGTTTGGTATGGGACAAACGTGCAACCACACAGCGTATTATTGTGCGTCCCAAATCTCAAATCGTTGGGTTTTACAAAAATCCAGAACAGGCTATTTCACAAGAACGAGCAGAAAAAATTGTTTGGGCGATTGCCAAAGGAGAATCATGCAACAACTAACTTTATTTCCCGAATCTGCTCCTACTTTACCAGTCAACTATTATCCAGAATTTCTGAACAAGGAAGAAGCCGACGAACTCTACCAACATTGCCAAGGACTGCAATGGCAGCAAAACACAATCAGAATGCTGGGTAAAACGATGCCTGTGCCTCGCCTAGAGTGCATTTATGGCGATGAAGGCTGTGATTACCTCTACTCTAAAAGCGTACTACTCAAACCACTACCTTGGACAGACGCTCTGGCTAAGTTACGCGACAGAATCACCGCAACTGCTGGTTATAACTTTCGCATCGTCATTGGCAATCAATATAGGAGCGGACAAGACAGTATCGGCTGGCACAACGATAGCGAAGCATCAATGGGATTTAACCCTGCGATCGCATCTATAAGCCTGGGTTCATGTCGCAAATTCCAGATAAAACCCATCGGCGGCAAACCAACGGATTTCTGGCTCGAACATGGCAGTTTACTCGTGATGCACCCAGGCTGTCAGTCTACACATCTTCACCAAGTTCCCAAGACCAACAAAGTGGTTAGTACACGTATTAATTTGACTTTTCGACCGCATACAGGGAGAAGGATCTGAAGAAGGCAGCTTATTTTGAGTTTCAATCCAATTTTCCAAAATGGTGTATTATATTCTCGCTTAGTTCAGATGTACTATTGTGTCTGTTTTAAAGCCAATCACTCCAACTAACAAGATATTTCTCATCTGACGGCTGAACTAAAAACAACAGTCCTTTAACCCGTGTCTGCGTAACAAACCTTAAAAGCGGTATGACCATATACCGCAAAATTCTCATGCGTCAAAATATTGGAGGGGATATGACAGTTTTACCGACCGATTCTCAAGCCAAGCACCTACAAGAGTGGCTCAGTAGCGGGGTTGACGAAGAAATCATTGCTCTGAATGTGCGATCGCTCCACGGGACTTTACCCTACGAATATCTGCTCTACAGTCCCAAAATCTCTCGCCGCAACGATGGACGACTGCGCGATCGCGATTTAAAGAAATACCAGCACATCGAACTAGGCGGCTGGTGGTGCAGTGGCGTTGACCCGCTCAACGAATACGCACTAATGATGTGGGGCTGCTTCAAACCTGACCATCCCCGACGCGACCGCCAGAAGATCCACAAGTTCATCAAGTACGAGCATCCATTCAGAGAAGAGACACGCGCTTTCTTCCTCTTAGTCCCGAATCGCATCTGGGTGAAAGTCTCCAATCGTAGCGGCATCCCTATCACCGAAGAAGACCTACAGCATCCCGGCGGTTTCTGGCACTGGGTTTGGAAGCATAATGTGCCAGTCACAATTGTCGAAGGTGTCAAGAAAGCGGGGGCATTATTGACTGCTGGTTATGCTGCGATCGCAATTCCTGGCGTTAACGCTGGATACCGCACACCACAGGATGAGTACGGTACTGCCATCGGGAAACCCTTTCTGATTCCCGACTTGAAACATTTTGCAACACAGGGGAGACAGGTTAATATTTGCTTTGACCAAGACAACAAACCTGAAACAGTCCAGCGAGTCAGAACCGCTATCAGTCGCATGGGTCGGCTGCTGGTAAACGAAGGCTGTTCGCTGCGAGTGATTGATTTACCTTTTGGTCAAGAGAAAGGGGTTGATGATTTTATCGTTGCTAAGGGACAGCCGGCATTTGACGCACTCTACAATACGGCTGTTGCACTGGAATTGTGGGAAATCAAGCTGTTTACCCTGCTGAATTACCCGCCGTCAATCGCTCTCAACCAAAGATTCTTGGGACAGCTTCTCGTCCCCGAAGGTGAAAAGCTGATTATCCTCAAGGCTCCCAAAGGCACTGGTAAAACCGAATGGCTGGCAACTGAGGTGGCGAAAGCACATGACCTTGGGAGACGGGTATTAATAATCACCCATCGCATCCAACTGGGTGAGGCGTTGTGTAATCGCTTTGGTGTTAACTATGTTACCGAAGTTCGCACGAATGAAACAGGCACATTGTTGGGATATGGCGTATGTGTGGATTCATTGCATCGAGAAAGTCAGGCGCGATTCAATCCTGATGACTGGTCAAATGATGTGATTATTATTGACGAGTGCGACCAAGTATTCTGGCATTTGCTTAACTCTGGTACTGAAGTGCAGAAGCGGCGTGTGTCTGTTCTCAAAAACCTCAAACAACTGGTACAAAACGTTTTGGGCAGCAGTCAAGGAAAGATTTACTTGTCTAGTGCCGATGTTTCCGACACAGATGTAAAGTATGTTTTATCACTTGCTGGAGAATATCGGGTTAATCCCTTCGTTATCGTCAACAATTATCGGCACGTAGCTGGAAACTGTTACAACTACTCTGGCACTAACCCTAAAAATCTCATCGTAGCAATGGACAAAGCGATTTCTAAAGGTGGACATCATTTACTCTGTTGCTCTGCTCAGAAAGCCAAGTCAAAATGGGGAACCCAGGCTTTGGAAGAACGTTTTCGCCGCAAATTTCCACACCTACGGATTCTGCGAATTGACAGTGAATCTGTTGCTGATCCATCTCATGCTGCTATGGGGTGTATTTCTCACCTGAACGAAATTCTCACCGAGTATGATTTAGTTATCGCCTCACCCAGTCTTGAAACTGGGGTATCCATCGACATTGAAGGACACTTTGATGCTGTTTGGGGAATTTTTCAGGGAGTGCAGCCGGTTAACTCTGTGCGTCAGATGTTGGCAAGGGTTAGGGAAACTGTTGACCGTCACATTTGGGTCAGAGAGTGGGGGATGTCGGTTGTGGGCAATGGCTCTACTTCTATAGGAGGTTTGTTGAGAAGTCAACACGTTGCAACACAAGCGAATATTGCGCTGTTGTCGGCGGCGGATAATGACGATTACAGCTACGTTGATCAGAATTTTCAGCCAGAATCTTTACAAACTTGGGGCAAGCGTGGTTCTGTGATTAACGTTGAGATGCGGCGTTATCGAGAATCGGTGCTTGGGGGGTTGGTCGAAGATGGCTACATCATTATTGATGCAGCCGATGTTGATGATGATGAGAGCGGGGCTGTAATCGAGTCGGTTAAAGCGGCATCTGTTGAATTGTATACTGCTGAATGTCAGGCGATCGCGGATTCTCCAACCATCTCTGATGCCGAACTCAAGAAGCTGCAAGACACAAGGGCAAAAACCAAAACTGAACGACATCAGCAGCGCAAGGCCGAATTGTCTCGTCGCTATGAAATTGAAGTTACGCCTGATTTGGTTGAGAAGGATGATGATGGGTGGTATCCCCAACTGCGGATGCACTATTATTTGACGCTGGGGCGGGAATTTCTGACAACTCGTGATGCTAAACGGGCTAAGGCGCAATTAGAGGCTGGGGAGAATTCTATTTGGAAACCTGACTTTAACAAGGGGCAGATGTTACCTGCTGTACTGTTGTTAGAAGAACTGAATCTGTTGCAGTTGCTCACGCCTGGGGAGCAGTTGCGGGGGTCTGACGAGAAGATGCTGGAGTTTAAAGTGCTGGCTGTAAAGCATCGGCACGTTATCAAGAATTACTTGAATGTTAGTATCTCGGAAAAACACACACCGATAGCGATCGCTCAGAAGTTACTTGCCAAGATTGATTTGAAATTGGCTTACGTTGGTCGATTGGGTAAGCGTGAAAATCGAGAGTGCGTCTATCGGTTTGTTGCCCCTGATGATCAGCGTAATTCAATTTTCGGGCAGTGGTTAAATCGAGATGAAGCATTAAATCGTGAGTTGGTGTCAGTCACTAATAATATAGTTTTATCGACACCAGTGATTGACACAACCTCCCGAATATTAGAAGAGGTAGTGTCCAGCCCCCAAGGACAAGCCTGGAAAGGGCTGAAACTGAAAATACAGCAAGGCTTGGACAGCGCTGGCTCGTTCTACAACCAGTTAGTCTCCACAATCGGCTCGGCTGTTGGAATTGCTGATGGTGAACCTTACTGGAATGGGTATTTGGGACAGTGGCAGATTGCTGTTAACTTTGCTTCGGGGTGTAAGTCTGTACTGTGTGATTGGTTGATAGTGGTTTAATTGTAGATATATTTGGAAGGAGATTCCACAATTAAATGAGTCGTCAATTCATATCTTCTGGTTCTATCTTCGAGCAAGAAATTGCTTATTCTAGAGCCGTTGTTGATGGAGACTGGGTTTTTGTTTCTGGTACTACGGGTTTTGATTACAGTTCGATGACCATATCTGATGATGTTGTAAAACAAACAGAGCAGTGTTTTAAAAACATTAATGCTGCGCTGACAGAGGCGGGACTGGTAATGCAGGATATAGTGCGAGTTCGTTATATTTTACCGATTCGAGAAGACTTTGAACAAAGCTGGCCAGTAATTCGTAAATATTTAGGAGATATCAGACCAGCAGCAACAATGATTGTTGCAGGACTTTCAGATCCGAGAATGCGGATTGAGATAGAGGTGACAGCAAAAAAAACTAGGGGCTAGATTTGAGGAGCAATTTTGTGACAAATCACATAACTTCTTGGCCACTCGTATTGCTGAGAAAAACACCCTTGTTGCCTTCCCTGCCAACGATTGCTGATGTGAGCTTTACTGGAATGCATACCTTGGGCAGTGGCAGATTTGGGTTAAGTTTGCAGACGAGTGTAGGTCTGTGGTGTGTGATTGGTTGGTGGTGGTGTAGGTCAAAGTAGTTCACTGTTCCCTAAAAACTGTTATTGTGAGTCGGTTATTTTACACTTTCCCAGTTTGGAGCAAATAATCTCTATTGCCAAGCCATTGAAAAAGACAATTTTGTGTTCGTTCTCTTCTGAGTCGCTTAAAGTAACGGGAACAAGTTTGTCTTAACCCAAGATTGAACCGGAATCAAGTTCCCACTGATGTTTGAGCAATTCTTGGTAAGTCGTTTCCCTTATCATCATTTGCTTATAGAGCATCAGCAAAAATTCTTGAGCTTGTTCATGGGACATGTGCTGCACTTGATCAGAGAAAGTTCTAAGGCTAAATTCTTGTTCTAAAGATAATTCAATGGGTTGATTCATCACTTTTATTACCTACTCTTTTATTTGGGTTTGCTTAATATAAGCAAATATTTCTTTATATAAATAAATGTTACGATGCCTTTACAAAAATCGAAGGGGTGTAAACCGTACCGACGTAGGTTAGAAATGCCGTATCTGCTGCTGAAAACCTTGATATCAATCCATTGTGGCAACCCAAGTAAAAACTTAAGTTCTAAAGTTTTTTACTAAGAGGTTTTTAAAAGCATTTTTCGCCTCTGCTTGCGGCTGGCGAGCTAGATATTTACCACTACCAACCTTTTTATGGCGGTGGATGCAGTCCCGCCGAGGTTAGAAGGCGACGCAAGTTAACAACTCCAACCCGAATTAATGCTCCGTCCACACCCACCTTTAATGAAAGTGGAGATAATAATTGGGGGGGTATGGACACCGATGCAGAACTCAGTGATTCTTGGTGGAAGCGAGTTAAATATTATGCTCAGTTACCCGCATTTCTCACAAGCTTGAAATGCAGAGGTGCAAGGGAGCAGGGGAGCAGAGGAGCAGAGGAGAGTTCAATATGCCTTGTTCAATCCCCTCTGCCCCTCTGCCCTATCAAACACCTGAAGCTTGTAATAAATGCAGGTTTAGCGGGTCTGTTCAGCGCCAACGTCGAAGCGATCAAGCATCATCACCTTGTCCCAGGCTGCAACGAAGTCCTTGACCATCCTCTCGTGACCGTCATCAGCGCCATAGACTTCAGCAATCTGACGCAGTTCCGCGTTCGAGCCGAAGATGAGATCGCATCGGGTTGCGGTGAACTTCGCTGCACCGGTTTCGCGATCGCAGATGTCAAAAAGCATCTCGCGATTGTCAACAGGCTTCCACTCGTAGTCCATACTGGTCAGGACACGGAAAAAGTCATTGGTCAAGACCCCCGGACGGTCAGTGAAGCTACCATGCTTTGAATGATCCCAATTCTGATCGAGCGCGCGAAGTCCGCCGACAAGAACCGTCCATTCAGGCGCGGTCAGGGTGAGGAGCTGCGCTCGATCCAGGAAGATACGCTCCGGCTTCACCTTGTAGCCAACAGCCTCATTGTGATAGTTTCTGAAACCATCCGAAATTGGCTTCAGCCAATTAAACATTTCAACATCTGTCAGCTCCTGAGTCGTATCCATCCGACCCGGAGTAAACGGCACGGCAACAGAAAACCCAGCGTCTTGTGCAGCCTTCTCGATCGCAGCACAACCACCGAGGACGATAAGATCCGCCATCGAGATTTTTTTGTTGCCCGACTGAGCGCCGTTAAAGTCCGCCTGAATGCGATCAAGGGTCGATAGCACCTCGCCGAGTTCCTGCGGGCGGTTCATTTCCCAGTCTTTCTGGGGATTGAGGCGAACGCGCGCGCCATTTGCGCCGCCGCGCTTGTCGGAATGGCGGTGACTCGATGCCGCTGCCCAAGCGGCTGACACGAGCGCCGAAACAGAGAGTCCACTCGCTAAAATCCGATCCTTGAGAAAATTGATATCGGCGGCATCAACGACATCATGATCCAGTGCCGGAATTGGATCTTGCCAGATCAGATCTTCCTCTGGGATTTCAGGACCAAGATAGCGCGTTTTCGGACCCATGTCTCGATGGATCAGCTTATACCAAGCGCGCGCGAACGCATCGCTGAAGTAATCGAAGTCACCCAAGAAGTGCTGACAGATTTCGTGATAGACCGGATCGACCTTCAAGGCAATGTCCGAAGTCATCATCATTAACGGGTGCTCAACGCTCGGTTGATGGGCATCCGGTGTCTTTGGCGCATCAGGATTGCTCGGCTTCCACTGAATGGCACCTGCTGGACTCTTTGTCTGTTCCCAATCGTATTTAAAAAGATTTGTTAAGTAACTGTTGTCCCACTGGGTTGGATTTGGAGTCCACGATCCTTCGATCCCGTTCGTCATTGTATATTCGGCAAACCCAGTGCCTTCAGGGTTCTGCCACCCCAAACCCATCGCCTGAATCGGCGCGGCTTCCGGGGCTGGACCAATCTTGTCAGGCGAAACCATGCCATGACTTTTGCCAAAGGCATGACCCCCTGCAATCAGCGCGACAGTTTCTTCGTCATTCATGCCCATCCGCGCAAACGTCTCGCGAATGTCTCGCGCCGAGCCATAGGGGTCGCCGTCAGCGTTTGGACCCTCTGGATTGACGTAAATTAGCGCTTGGTGCGAAGCCGCTAGCGGGTTCTCAAGGTCGTAGTATTGCTCGTTCGGTTTCCCAACCCACCGAATCGTGCGAGTGACCATCTCATCAGGATGACCAGGGTGTTCCTTAACATCGTCAACCGAATCGCCGTTCCAGAATTCGGGTCCCCAGTATGTCGAGCGATCCGCCTCCCAGGAATCTATGCGACCGCCACCAAAACCGAAGGTCTTAAACCCCATGATTTCGAGCGCACAGTTACCCGTCAAAACCATCAGATCAGCCCAGCTTAGTGCCGCACCATATTTCTGCTTGATGGGCCAGAGCAGCCGTCGTGATTTATCTGTGTTTCCATTATCCCACCACGAATTGATGGGTGCAAAGCGTTGCATACCCTGACTCGCTCCACCCCGACCATCCGCGATCCGGTAGGTGCCTGCTGAGTGCCACGCCATGCGAATCATTTGAGGTCCATAATTCCCATAGTCGGCGGGCCACCAGTCCTTTGAATCGGTCAGCAGTGCTTTGATATCGCTCTTCAACTGTTCAAAGTCAAGCTTCGCGAAGGCTCCTTTGTAATCGAAATCTCGCAGTGGGTTAGCTTGGGGCAAATTTTGGTGAAGCAGTTCGACCTGAAGTCGGTTCGGCCACCAATCATCGACTTGCGGCTTGGAGCCGAGCGCTCCGCCAATGCGGGTTCCCCGGAAGGGGCATTGTGCAGGAGGGGTGGCAGGGTTGTTGTTCATGGGGCTATTATTCATTCAGTTCAATCCTTCTTCATTAAATTCAATTCTCTCTAACAGTTTATGTTAGTCAAGCTGTGTTGAGCGCCGCCACAAGTGGCGGTTTGAACGGCAAGTTCCTTCATCGCTAAAGTTCTTGAATGAGCTACCCTTTGCTAACCCCACCCCCCTGCTACGATTATCATTTTTGTTAACAGCTTTTTGAGTATTTTTGCTGATTGACAAAATGCACTTTTTTAAAATTATAACGGGTGGTGCAGGTTTAAACATTTTCTTCTTAATTAAGTAAGTCGGCGCGAAAAAAACAAATTTTTTCCAGAGTTTCTGTCGATATTTCGGAAATTTTCATAGTTTTTACTACAGTTAATAAATTTTCATAGTTAACATCTAGCATTCGGCATAAATTGTTATAACGATAGTCATTAATAATATAGTGTTAACCACGCCAGTCAGTGACACGACACCTATTGGTATTCCCCAAATATTAAATCAGGTTAAGGGAGATCGCTTTCACTCGGATTTCTCACAAGCTTGAGGGAAGGGGCAGAGGGGATTATAACTTGGCACATTGAAATCTCCTCTGCTCCCCTGCACAAGCACAGGCTTTGAGAGATGTGGTGAGAAATTCGGGGTAGGAGTATGGGAAGATTCGTCAAGTATCCCCCCTAGTGAATGGAGAAAACAGCATAAGAAAAACTAGAATAAGGGAATTTAATCTAAAATATTTCCTTTTCAACTAGATAAATTAAATCTCATAATTAATGCTAATTTAATTTCATCTTAAATTTAACAATCAAGGTAAGCTTATCTAATTTAGTATAGTGTGAACTTGACAAAAGAAACAAGATAAACGTCAGTGGGCAAATAGAAAATGTACTTGACATCAGGGCAAAAGAAGTGAGATGAAAGCAATGCGCTCAAGAAAGAAAACTTCTCTAATGAAACTTTATGTCTGAAGGATTTAAGACTAAATCGGCTCCAGTCAAGAAAGTTAAAAAGAGAAGTTGATACCCGTTCCGAAAAGCGTCCAACCAAAGCTGATTTTCGAGAATCTGGAGGATTTGAACAAGAAGCTGCTGTGATGTTGGGTTTATATCGAGAAGATTATTACGATAAACAGACCACCCAAAAAGGCATTTTTGAAGTCTCAGTTTTGAAAAGTCGGTTTAGTAGTGAGACGACTGTTAATCTCTTGTTTGATGAACGATTTGGACAGTTTAAAAATTTGGCTAAGTCTCAATATTGAATACAACAAAAGTTAACCTGAGCATTGTAAGTGTTCATACAAGTAGCACTCCAGCGAGGGAATCAGGCAGAAAATATAACAAGTAAAAAAGTACTATTGGTTTAGTCTAAATCAAAAAGGAGGAGAAGATTATGATGAAGATGAATTTCCTGGCCATTGACAAAGTAAATAAAATCATTGAGCTTGCTAAGAACTAAATCTCCATTGAAATAAGGGTGAAAGAAATTGAGTTACGATAATACTGCCAAGTACTTAGCTGAATTGTATCCAGCCGAGTTTGCCAAGTGGTTGCTACCAGATAAAACTACAGAAGTTACAGTACTTAAAACTGAACTTTCAATAGATCCAATCCGTGCAGATTATGTCACATTTTTGCAAACAAGTAGCCGGATTTTGCACATTGAGTTTCAAACTCTCCCTAAATCTAATCCGCCGATTCCTTTGCGGGTATTAGACTATTACGTGAGATTGAAACGGCAATATAACACACCAGTAACCCAAGTCGTGATCTTCTTACAACAAAGCAGTGACCCTATTGCATTTACTGAAGAATACACGGATGAGTTCACAATTCACCGTTATCGAGTTATACGGTTATGGGAACAAAATTCAGCTTTGTTTCTGGATAATCCAGCGCTATTGCCTCTTGCGCCTTTAACTCGAACTGATTCCCCAGCAACTTTATTATCCCAAGTAGCTCAAAACATCGCTAAAATTCCAGATAGGGACGAAAGGCAGAACATTGCTGGATGTACAGAGATATTTGCAGGTTTAAGGTTTGAAAAAGATTTAATTCGTCAATTTTTACGGGAGGATATTATGCAGGAATCTGTTATTTACCAAGACATTGTTCAGAAGGAAGCTTTTAAATATACTTCACGTTTATTAAATAGACGTTTTTCAGAAATAGATTCATCAATTTTAGAGCGAATTCAACGTTTATCAACTGAAAATCTAGAAGCCCTTGGAGAAGCTCTACTAGATTTTTCGTCAGTTGATGATTTAGTAGCTTGGCTAGACCAATTAAGATAAAGCAAAAACAAGTAAAGGGAATTGGGTTCAAATATCCACTTCCCTAATTCTGATATCTATTCATAGAAGCATAAGATATAAAAATATGTCCATCCTTTTATTAAGGATACAACACCTGAAGTAATAAATAATTGCTCAAGATTAAAATTGTGCTATACGGATTAGAACAGAAATCTCACAGATGAAGTCGCAAATACATCCACATCCAGCACTTGCAGCGTTGGATGCTTATGTTCAATTGCTGAATTTTTAAAGGGTGGTACATGAAAGCGATATCTGTCCGTCAGCCTTGGGCATGGGGAATCATTTACTCCACCAAGGATATAGAAAATCGTGGCTGGCCTATCAATTACCGGGGTGATATTCTCATCCATGCAGCAAAAAAGTGTACCAAGAAGGAATATGAAATCGCCTCTATCTTCTTTCAAAGCATGGGCGTGTTTATACCAGAGCTAAAAAGTCTCCGTCGCGGTCAAGTCATCGGCATTGTCACAATAGTAGACTGCAAGTTTTCGCAAGTTGCGTCTGGTTGGGGAATACCTGGGCAATACCACTGGAAGCTGGAGAATCCACGTAAGATCACACCAATTCCTTACATTGGGCGGTTGGGAATTTTTGAAGTGCCGGATGATTTGGTCATGGAGGTGGCTGCATGACTAAATCAGTAATAGCTGAGTTATCTGCAATACCCGAAAAATTCTTAGAGGACGACCTTAAAAGCATACAACTTCATAGCCAAGGATGCCTCTATCCGTATCTCGAAAAGAAAAAGCTACTTGATGGCTCAATAGTTTTTTACCCACGAGTTATAGGACAACGTGACCCAGACAACCCGATTCAGTGGCGATGGGGTTTTAACTGGGAAGAACGAGTTGATGGATTATGGAAAGGACGAAGTATCGGCTCAATTCCCCCTGGTGCTGTCCCAATGATTCGGACACTGCAACAGCAGGGGGCAACTAAGGAAGATATTATCGCTTTTATCAAAAGAGCGAAATCCAAAAAAACATCACCAAAATTAGATGTCTGCAAAAATTTTGATAACACAAAAATAAAACCAGTCCTGCCAGATGATGCACCGATCGCTGTAGTACTTTTCGCGGGTGGCGGCGGGATAGAAGCGGGGATGGTGCAAGCTGGTATTCGCCCAGTCATCGCAGTAGAGTTTGACCCAAGTAAACCAGAACTGAGTAAAGCGATCGCCAAAACCCATCACCGCAATTTCAGGGAATATGGGTGTAGAGTCGTCCAGCTAACAGTTCAAGAAGTAGCGCAGTCAGGATTTCTAGGTTTTCCCCGCCGCCCCGACTATCTCCATGCCTCCCCGGTGTGCGCCAACTTCAGCCAAGCTCACACAGCTAAGGCGGGAAAAGGCATTGAAACGGCTGATGATCTGACGGCTGCGATCGCAGTTGTAGAAGCCATCCGACAGTTACAACCACGGGTGTTTACGCTGGAGAATGTGCCGCGCTATCAGAACAGTAAGAGTTTTAGTATCATTCTGCAAGTTCTGGAATCAGAGGGATACTCGGTCGATTACAGTGTGGTCAACATGGCTGACTTTGGGCTACCCCAGGCGCGGCGGCGGTTAGTTCTGGTTGCAAGCAAGGGTTTTCACATTGCAATACCCGCTCACAGAAAACCAATAGGTTGGTATGAGGCGATCGCCCATCTCATCCCTACGATGCCTGATTCACATTTGTTACCTAAACAGCAACAAGCTTTAGAGAAATTTTTAGCCGGGAATGCGCCAACACCACTGCTAATAGAAAGAGTGGGGGGGCGTACACAGTCCAAATATAAACCTGGACATTTACCTTGCAACACGATACTGCGATCGCATTTCACCGATCGCAAGGGCTGCAACCGTAGTAAGTTCGCTGATATCTGGTTGCCTGATGGTACAGTCAAGTCTTTGTCTATTGAGGGGGCTGCAATCTTGCAAGGGTTTCCGTCTTGGTATGAGTTCCCAAAAGAGACTGCTACGGCTGGGTCAATTATCGGCTATTCTGTGCCTCCCAGTTTTGCAAGCCAATTATTCATGTCGGCACAAAGTTATAGCTATGTAGGCAATAGCTAAAGCTGTACTCCTTCATCAATCCAAGCATCAAAGGATATTCGCGGTCTTGGACTATCCGTATGCCAACAATGGGTCATAGGGACGAAACGCGGGGAGCCTTCGTATCGCTCAAATGACCCAATAAGCGCTACCTTATCAGTAGTTTTTTCTCTTATAGCAGCTTCATCAGTGAGAGGATGTCAAGCTGGTCTCAATTAGACGCTGTTGCGATCGCTCAATGTGTGCGGAGTAAATTCATCCAATTTCTGTTCTAACTCTTCAATTCGAGCCACAAGGGGAGCCATCATAGCTTCAACCTCGGTAGCAGAATAGCGGACAGGAATGTGTTGAGAACAATTCTCACTCAAAGCTTCGACATGAAATAGAATAGCTCGCTCAACTTTTGCTGGATAGCCAGGGATGCGAAGTCGCTCAATTAAAGCACTATCCCCTTCAACATATTCTGCCTTACCCCAAACTTTGATACGTCTGCGTTGGCGGTAATCCATCAGGAACAGAAATGCTTTTGCTTCTCCTTCAAGGTTGCCTACGGTAATGTACTGCACATTCCCAGAAAAATCGGCGAATCCCAGGGTTTTCTCATTCAACACTTTCAGGAAACCGAGCGCTCCTCCACGAAACTGGATATAGGGATAGCCATTGGAACTGACTGTTCCCAAATAGAACCCATCCAAATGAGCAATAAATTCGGCAATTTCTAGTGTAATTGAATCATTGGCAGGGCCGTTCGCAATGTAGCGTTCATAGGTTTGCCGCGATCCCCGTTGTGACTGGGCGGCTTCAACTTCAGGAGTAAAAGCAATTTCTCCAAATTTGCGTGGCATAGTGCGCTCCTAAACTCTAGCAGGTTCTTCAATACCAATCATTCCAATAAAACCGGGGAGATGCTTGAGCCGTTCAATCCAGGCTTGAACATGAGCATAGGGTTCGAGAGAAATCTTACCATCGGGAGCGAGGGCGATGTATGGAAATACAGCAACATCGGCAATCGTAGGATGTCCCAACTCTAGCCATTCACCTTCTGCTAGATGATTATTAAGTTGTGTGAGGATAAACTCTGATTTTTGATTTACTCGTTCTAGATTGATGTCAGTAGCTTTGAACAGGTGATATAAACGTGCCGATTCAGGGCCAAGCCGAACTTCTCCCGCAGTTGTAGATAACCAGCGAATTACACGACTCATCGGCTCTGGCTCCAGAGGCAACCACCCTTCTGTGCCATACTGTCGAGCTAAATAAACTAGAATTGCTTGAGCATCTGCCAATATAGTATTTCCATCAACCAAAACTGGCACTTGACCAAAAGAATTGAGTGCTAAAAATTCTGGCTGTTTGTGCGCTCCTCTAGGCAAATCAACTTTTACCCATTCGTAATCTAAGCCTAATAGCGACAACATTAGTTTTACTTTATAGCTGTTGCCAGAGAGTTCATAACCGTAAAGCTGAATCATAGATTAATCCTTCAGATGAGGTAAGAACGAACAAGTTTAATCACAGAAATTAAGTGGCACTTCTTGTCTCATTTTTATACCGTTCGTTCAGTACACAATTACTGTACCGAACGAACGGTATAATGTCAATATCTATTTTTCTCAACTCTTACAATGCCCAAAGAAACATATATTCCACATCTCATACGGCTGTTTCGCCAATTCGGGTATGATGGCGCAACTCTATCTAAAATTTCTGAAGCTACTGGGCTTGGGAAAGCCAGCCTTTATCATCACTTTCCTGGCGGTAAGGATGAAATGGTTGAGACAGTGCTAGATTTTCTTCAACAGTGGTTAGCCCAAAACATCTTGACAGCACTTACCTCCCAAGGTGATGCGCTAACACGATTACAGAGGATGTGCGTTCGCCTGAGCGAACTTTATGAAGGAGGACACCAACCCTGTATGTCTGCCATTTTATTAATGGGTTCAGCCCGTGATATCTTTCACACTAGAGTTAATGCTTTATTCTGTATCTGGATTAATGCGATTGCTAATGTTTTAATCGAAGGTGGTATGGATGAAGAACTCGCCAAATATCGAGGGGAAGATGCAGTGATTGCTATTCAAGGTTCCCTAATTTTGTCACAAGGGTTGAATGATCCATCTCCTTTTATGCGTGTTATTCAACAACTACCTAGACAACTTTGTACTCCAAAGCCAGGGCTGCAAAAAGACGATTAATACTGACACGCTGGATGCTGGGCATATTGGCTATTAACGTAATCAATTAATGATTGGTTATCATCAAAAAACGCACCATAGTAAATCCCTTGCAGACGAACGGTTTTATAGTCTCGCCAGAAACAGCCTGCTTTCGGTTTACCCCTCAGGCCACTTGTATGAGAAAAACTGCCCTGAACTCCTTGCTCAGGGCAGCACTTGAAAAGGGAAATAAAATAGGGAACTTTTAAAGCGTTGTCCCTTGGTTTATACATAATTCGTTTGGTATGTAATATTCTTCAGCTAGAGTTTTGTGTTTTATGCAAAAGTAACCAGAAATCTTGAAACTGCTGTCATCAAGAGTTAAGTGCCAGCATCAACACCATCCCTTCGGTAAGTAAGTCAGATGCGTATTTCGTTACATACATTAATTACATAGCGTAAGAAGTGTACTGCTTCAACAGCACGGCTCACTTTGCTGCGATAAGAGGAACCATGCCGAATTTCACGGAGGTTAATTGCCTCTTGAATAAGTTGATGCCACTTTGGTGGAAGATGCACCAAAGCATATCGACCAGCCTCGGTTTTGGAGAGGATTTCATGCTCTCTCAACACGTAAAACAGACGCAGAACACCAAGCACAGCCCACTCAATACCACTATCTGTTAATAAATATGCTACTTTACTTGGCGCTCGTGTCCAACTCACCCAATAGCTGTTCAGATTTTCCTTCATCTTTCTTTGCAGCAGATTCCAATCAACCGTAAATGCAAGGTTTTCTGGTGGAAGTCCAATCAGACAAATGCCTCGATGTTTCAACACCCACCAAGTGGCTTGGTTTATGTCATGATATCCAGCAGAGTGCAGAGCGCTGTCATGATAGTAGGGATAAGGAGCAATTTCTTGTTGCTCTCGCCCGACATCTTCAACAAGCAAATAACTTCCTTCTAGTTTCCACTGTGGATAGCTCAGTTCTAGTTTTTTATGGACTGCTTTCAGTTTTTTTACCTCGGATGTTGTAGCCCGTCGTATAAGAATAGTAATAAAATCAATGTCACTCAAGTATGGGTTAAAGGCATTAAGTGCAATAGAACCATGAATATAAAAGCCTTCTATCAGACCCGGAAGTTCGATTTGTAATAACAACAAATAATCATTTAATACTGGACGAATACATTTTGGGATACGAGTATCCATATTTAATAAACCGCATTACCTTTATTTTAATCTTGCGCTCTCATTTAATAATAAGACCACTTCATTAGCGGGCTATTAGGCATCACACTCTGCTCACGTCCCTAAAAAGCAATCCACACCCATACAGCTTTTTGGCAAAATGCCTCTGATTCGCTGATAACTTCCTGTATTCTGGGATATCCCTTCTTTGTGGAAAGCCAAATGATTCCTATAGATATGAAACGACTCATCAAAAAAACCTCTAACCCAGTTCGCAAGAAAACAGAAGTAACCCCATCACCCACTGAATCCATTGAGATTCTTGAGAGCCAAAATATTCCTGAAACAGTGATTGAACCAAATCCATCTGTGTACATTGAAGACTACGTTTCCGAATCTGAATACATTTCTGAATACTATCGCCCCCTCCGCTCTGTGGGTAACTCCGGGTGGCAGGTGTCTGATGTGTGGCGCGAGTTGAGGGTTGATGATTTCTGCGGGTAAGTTAAGCTCTGACTTAATAAAAATTAATATATTCTGCTAAATTACCTTCAAAAAAGCCATACAACCCTTACTAGATAAGAGAAATAAACATTATTTACTAGTTATTTATGGGTTTAGAACTGATTCGGGCTTTTGAGTTTTATTTTCGAGCCTAGTTTTGATATCTAACTAATAATTTGGCATAACAGATACTGAAGAACCAAAACTATTAAACCTTAATGCTCCTAGAAAGTTTTCTAGAGGCATTAAGGTAAGGTTTCGTTAAATTATAGAGTTAAATATAGTGCTTGAATGAAAGTCTACATCCAGAGTAGTTAGTCAATTTCACCTTTGGGTAAAGAGCAAATGAATATTAGATGCAATTGTATGAAGACAAGGTTTAGTAAATTCAATTGGCAATACTTGCTGATTATACGCCTCTTGCTTGGCTCACTTTGATTGCGCTTTGCTTAACAATATTTACAAAAAATCCAAGCTCCTTTCAAATGTTCTAAAGTTCATATAAATGATTTATCAGTGAAGTTTTGGGTTACAAGTAAATACTCTGGAGAGGGATGTGCTAAAAATAGTTTTACGGCAAGTATGCTGTGGTTAACATCTATATATTTGTTAAGTATTGCACAAGGCATTTAAAGTCTAGATAATTCATTAAATTTGGTTAATATAGCAAGTCATGAACAAAAAATGGGCTGCCAAACGAATCACAATAAATCTTGCATCTGCTGAAAACGAAAAACTTGAAAAATATTGTGCAAACACAGGTAGACCTGCAACTGATGTGATTCGGGAGTTGATTCGCTCTCTCTCCATAACCGAGTTGTCAGCGTCTGAACAGACTACACCTACGCTAAAATATGATGTTCCCATTCTGAAATAGCGGCAATTGAATTACTTGGTTTTGTTTGGCGTTATCAAGGTTAGACAAGGAAATGCCCAGCAACCTAATACTGCGATTCTCCAGTGAAATCGACTCAAACAGCGCTTTGGCTATCTCAAAAATCGTAGAGAGTTCACGCTCTGGGAGCAAGCATTGGAGCATGGCGAAGATTTGGGGGATTGGTCAGCATTTGAAATGCTGGCTGTTCTTTGGGGGTTATCCTTCTCTGGTTCTGGCACAAACCCGAAATAAATCCCTAGCCTTCGTGGGTGGATCGTGGGCGTAGTCGATTATTCGTTTGTAATTTGGCTGGAGATTTATTTTTATGGATCTCCCCTACTGGGGCGGTTGATGCCTCTGTTGGGTAATGGTTTCCTGTAATCTTTATACTTTATTCGTGGAATAGGTTCATAGTAAGCTGAATGAGCAAGTGCCTTGAAAGTAAGTGTTCTTGGGACAAATGACATCATTAACTAATCCAGAAAAAGACCGATATAATCTAACTGCCCCAGAAGTCTTTGCCAATCCCTATCCTACTTATCGTCGGATTTTGCAACAAGAGCCTGTTTACTGGAATGATTTTTTGGGGGGCTGGTATCTAGGGTGTTGACTTTGTGAGAAATCAGCCTAAAATTTTTCATGCAATTTCTGTG
>NZ_JABXKI010000030.1 GCF_017115095.1 Nostoc sp. NMS4
CACAGTTGATGGAATTTACGGTCAAGAAACTGTTAGCCGAGTCCGAAGCTTTCAGCAAAGTAAAGGTCTACTTGTAGATGGTGTTGTCGGCCCCGAAACTCGATCCGCTCTGGGTATTTAGCCACGAGCCATCCTTGGAAAATCTCTTTTCCAAGTTCCACCTGTTTTCTGACGCGATCGAGATAAATAATGTTCGTAGTAAGGACTTTAGTCCTGGCTTTGGGGACTGAAGTCCCCACTACAAACTGTTTAGGATGATTTAGTGGACATCATATCATTAGGCGGGCAAGACGACTCACTACACAAAAACGAGTAAAAATAGAAAAACCGGGGTAAAAGCCGGTTTTTTGCAACCTATAAAACAGAAATTTTGCACTTTGTTTAATCCAGGTTCCTAAGTTGATGTTTCTGATGAAATACCTAAGTAATTTTGCACAATCTGCAAAATGCGCTCTGCTGCATGACCATCCCCAAAGGGATTTATGGCATTTGCCATCGCTTCATAAGCATTTGAGTCACTGAGTAACTCAGCAGCAGTTGCAAAAATTTTCTCACTCGTAGTTCCCACAAGTTTGGCTGTACCAGCGACAACAGCCTCTGGTCTTTCGGTGGTGTCTCTCAAAACTAGTACTGGTTTTCCCAAACTGGGGGCTTCTTCTTGCAAGCCACCAGAGTCAGTCAGCAAAAGATGCGATCGCCCAATTGCTCCCACCAATTGGCCATAATCTAAAGGATCTGTCAAGAAAATTCGGGGATGATTCCCTAAAAGTTCCTGCAACGGGACTCGCACTGTCGGATTGCGGTGCAATGGTAGCAGCAATGCTGTATCAGGAAACTTGTCTAAAATTTGTAAAAAGCCCTGAGCGATCGCTAATAGAGGTTCTCCCCAATTCTCCCGACGATGAACTGTTGCTAACAGAACCCGACATGAATCCCAGTTTAAGCCTGGGACATCACAAACTACTTGGGTTGCAGCAACATTTAACAATGCATCAATTACCGTGTTACCCGTCATGTGAATTTCACCCAAAACACCAGAACGCTGCAAATTTTCCACAGCCCAAGGAGTCGGCGCAAAGTGCAACTGAGTAATTTGAGAAATCAACCGCCGATTAGCTTCTTCTGGGTAAGGATTGAATATATCATCAGTTCTTAACCCTGCTTCTACATGACCAACAGGGATTTTTTGATAAAAAGCTGCCAAAGCTGCGGCAAAAGCTGTAGTAGTATCTCCCTGGACAATTACTAAATCTGGCTTTTCTACCTTAAATAATGCTTCTAATCCTTGTAAACTACGGCAGGTAATATCATTTAGAGATTGCTGAACCTGCATAATTTCCAAGTTATAATCTGCCTTGATGTTGAACAGTTGCATAACTTGCTCAACCATCTCCCGATGCTGTCCAGTTAGAATTACTTGCAACTGAAATCCTGAAAACTTCTGGAAAACCTGAATCACTGGAGCGAGTTTAATCGCTTCTGGGCGAGTACCTAAGATAATGCAAACACGTTTTTGATTAGTCATTAGTCATCTGTAATTTACCATCTATAGTCAATGGTCTATAGTCAATGGTCTATGGTCAATGGTCTATGGTCAATCCTTATATAAACCATAAATATTAATGGATAAATCACACAAGATATAAAAAAACCCGGCTTAACCGGGCAAATGCACTGTTTGTATAATTAACCTGTAATGACTATTTAAAAGTTCAAATTATAAAAACCATGAAAAAACCCGGCTTAACCGGGCAGACGCACTGTTTGTCTAATTCACTTGTAATGACTATTTAATCTCACAAGTTAGAGGGCAAGCAGCGTAGACAGTAGTCTGCATTTGGTCTGCCTCTCCATGCAGCCAGCTTAACCATTTAACTTCACTAGGATGAATCCCCTTGAAAGTTAGCACACCCGCAGCCAATACAACTGCCATGACATTAAACATTATTAGAGCGCCCGCTACAAGCAAAACCGCACTAACAGGCATCACAGATTGTAAGACGATCGACAACAGACATCCGACTGTAGCCATTAAGACAACTAGCGGAAAACCTACAACCAACAAACAAACTGCTAATGTAAAAGTCCATATTAAAAAGCTTTTAATCATCAACAAGGAGTAGGTCTTTCCTAGATTAGAGCTTTGAGCAGAAACCATGACTTTTCCTCCCAAAATACACAACAAATTTTAACTTCAGTCATATCTCGCTTTTTGCGAGTAAACTGAATTGTTTCACGTGAAATTCAGTATATAAAAACTAATGGGAAAAATGAGCATTTGTTTACTAAAGTTTACAGTTAATTTTTTCTAATTATGGATATAAACTCAACTTTCTATCTATTAAAAAAACTTGTTTGCTGCATCTATCTTCAGGTATATAACCTAAAAAGCATGAGCTTTTAACCTTGATCCCCACGATATCGCACCTATTGAACTTAACATTTCTTATAAAAATTAGTACTACCTCTCATAATTCATAGATGGGCTGAATAAATGATCTGCTAGTATTTGTGCTGTTAATTGCTGGCAATTCGTCTCCATGTCTGAGATAAATTTCTCATTTAAGTCATGAGAATATTTACTTTAAATTAAAAGCTTTAAAAAATACTTACTAGCCTATGTATATTTACGAGGTCTTTTGAGTCCTTGTGTATGTTAAACCAGTTTAGATAGGTTAAATAATCTATCTAAATATTCTCAGTAGTGGAATCTTAGGAAATAAAAGATACTAACCGTAGTTCTAGAGTTTCAATCCCCTTCTATCACCGCGAAGGCTTGCAGACAAGCATTTTCTAAAAGTCATCAAAGCAAGTGACTTTACATCTCGTTAATTCAACTTTTTAACTGCCAAATGTGAAGATATATGACAGAATCACAGTCTCCATTAAATTCTAACTCTCCTGCCGGACGTAATCTGCCCCCAATGCCGCCGCCACCACCGCCAAACCCAACCTTTAGTACCCAGAGGCAGATGACACAAACACTGGATATGTCAATGGATAGGGGTAATAATCCGCCTGTTGCGGGTCATCGTCCGGGTAGTCCACCGCCAATACCTAGTTCAGTTCGCCCTCAAAACAGCAGTCCAGAAGTCACTTTAGAGAAGTTAATCAGAGAAGCTTACGACCAGGGATATTCTGACTTGCACTTGGGTGTAGGTGAAGTACCCCGCTTCCGCAGTCGAGGAGAAATTCAATCAATGGATTATCCAGAAACAGATAAAGAAGCTTTTATGAGTTGGTTGCGGGAGGTGATGAGTGAGGGGGAAATTCAGCGTTTTGAAGAAACCTTAGAATTTGACGGAGCAACTCAGTATGACTTTGCTCGTGTGCGGATTAATGTTTTTGGCTCCCTCAAAGGGCCTGCAATGGTGTTGCGGTTGATTCCACTGAAAATATTAACTATGGAACAGTTGAATTTACCCCCTATTTTTCGGGATATTTGTCATCACCACAAAGGTTTAATTTTGGTGACTGGGCCGACTGGTTCTGGTAAGTCCACCACAATGGCAGCGATGGTTGACTACATCAATAAGGAGATGGCCAAGCATATCATCACCATTGAAGACCCGATAGAATTTATCCATCAAAGCCGTAAGTCGTTGGTGAAACAGAGGGAAGTGGGAATGCATACCCGGAAATTTGACAACGCTTTGAAAGCAGCTTTGCGGGAAGACCCAGATTTGATTCTAGTGGGGGAAATGCGAGACAAGGAAACCGTTAACACCGCCCTAAAAGCCGCTCAAACTGGTCACTTGGTTATGGGAACCCTGCACACCAATAGCGCTGTCAAAACCATTGAGCGGATTCTCAACCTCTATTCTGGTGATGAACAAGATGCGATGCGGGTAGCAATTTCTGAGTCTTTAGTGGCAGTAATTGCTCAAGGTTTGTGTCGGACAACTGACGGTAAGCGGGCTGCTTTCCACGATGTACTGATCAATACTGAGGCGATTAAGGAATGGATCAAAGACGGTAAGTATGATGAAATTGGCGAGTTGATGAAACAAGCTGGCTTTGACGGCATGATTACGATGAATCAGTCGTTGCTTAATCTCTATCAAGACGGACGAATCACTGAAGAAACTGCTTTGGAAATGTCACCAACTCCTAACGAAATGGCGCAGTTTCTCCGAGGTCGAGTTTAGGATTGGGGGCTGGGGGCTGGGAGATGAGGGAGATGAGGGAGACAAGGGAGACAAGGAGATAAACAAAACTCCTAACTCTTAACTCCTAACTCCTAACTCATAACTCTTAACTCAGCACTCCTAACGCCCAATTCCCAATTCCAAATATCTTTGCGATCCTGGTTGAGGTTATAGCTAAGGTAAAAGGTAAAGAGAGAATTTTTTACTTTTAGCTTCCTAACCTCTGTGAATAATTTAACGACAAACAAACTATCTACGCCCCAGCTGTTTAAAGGCATTGCCCTGTTTACACCTGGAGGAGATTTAATTTACTGCATCGATCCTAGCAAGCAGGGTCGATGGCATTTGCATTTGTGTTCGGCTTTGCAAGAAATCCTAGATTTACCAGAGCCGCCGCACTTTTTAGTGCCTTGTTATACTGCAACTATTGACAATTGGTTAGATCCGCGCACTCAACAAGTGCGAACTTTTGCTGAAGCTTATCCGGCTGTAATTAGACACCAAGCTTTGCTTAATGCCATTTTTGGCACGGGGGAGTTAGTATGGCAAGCAGCTCCTTGGCAAGAAGGATTGTGCGATCGCATGGTGTTAACAACTTATCGTTCGTCATTTGGGCAGCTTTGGGAGGATCACGATTTAATTGTCCGTCTAGACCTTTCTGAACCTGTGCCAAAATACCACCAACCAGTAATAGTACAAAAAAAGGAAGCGATCGCACAAGGCTATGTTCTCCGCTTGTTTGTTGCCGGACATAGCAGTAGTACTGAACGCATTCTGCAAAATTTACATGAATTATTAGAGCGATCGCTCGGACATCCTTATACTCTGAAGGTAATTGATGTTTTAACTCATCCAGAACAAGCGGAACTGAATCAGGTTTCTGCAACTCCTACCCTTGTCAAGGTTTGGCCTCACCCAATTCGGCGAATCGTTGGAGAGTTAGATCATGTAGAAAAGATTTTACAGATGTTAGCTGCTAAGGAAAAAATTTAAGTAATTAGATTAGTTTTATTTGCCAAGTGCGCGAATGGGTAGGTGTACAAAATCAGAAGGGGTAAAAAATGGCTGCTGCTCCATCTATACAAGGCTTTCAAGACAATGGCACTCTTAAACCATCCGCGCACCTTATGGGGAGTGGCTTTCAGCGATTTGCATCTTGTGTTATGACTATTCCATGTGTTATGATTTAACTATCCGCGCAACTGCACCTTGAAAACCAAATACAACAGGGCTTTCAGAAGCCAGCGATTGCAATCAACTAAAATCCCTATTAGGGATTGAAACAAAAGTGAGATCGGTATTCGTACCATAAAGGCGAATTGCAATCAACTAAAATCCCTATTAGGGATTGAAACGGCGAATCCTGAAGCGATATTGGCGGCAATAGTTTATTGCAATCAACTAAAATCCCTATTAGGGATTGAAACACTAAGGACATCCCAAACGGCTGCATAGTCACCATCATTGCAATCAACTAAAATCCCTATTAGGGATTGAAACGATGGTTTTGATCGGGTATGGTCATTCACTCTTGCATTGCAATCAACTAAAATCCCTATTAGGGATTGAAACCTGGAGAGTTTGCACCATACGCAAACCTACGTAATATTGCAATCAACTAAAATCCCTATTAGGGATTGAAACACTTCTGTTTCTTACGAGCCAGAAGTATTTAAAGTATTGCAATCAACTAAAATCCCTATTAGGGATTGAAACATTTCAGCAGGTACAATTCCAACTATTCCTGCTAATTGCAATCAACTAAAATCCCTATTAGGGATTGAAACTGGCAGCAATCTGATTTCCATAGCCGTAATTTGGATTGCAATCAACTAAAATCCCTATTAGGGATTGAAACGGGATTTTTCCACTAACTAATGCAGGTAAGCGATATTGCAATCAACTAAAATCCCTATTAGGGATTGAAACAAATTTATCAGTGTGCGGCCTACTAACTTGCTAGGATTGCAATCAACTAAAATCCCTATTAGGGATTGAAACTACAACTTGCCGAGTTTGTTGGGTAGCTTTAAAATTGCAATCAACTAAAATCCCTATTAGGGATTGAAACTTCAATAATATCATGTATGGCCGGAGCGATCGCAAATTGCAATCAACTAAAATCCCTATTAGGGATTGAAACCTAACATTGCAGGAACCACAGTACAAAATACTGATATTGCAATCAACTAAAATCCCTATTAGGGATTGAAACAAGAGCGATCGCTTTCTGCGCTTCCAGTATTTTCATTGCAATCAACTAAAATCCCTATTAGGGATTGAAACGTAAGTCATGGGCATTCGTGCGATCGCCATTTGCATTGCAATCAACTAAAATCCCTATTAGGGATTGAAACGTCCACCAATCGCTGAATTCTGTGGGTAGGGAAATATTGCAATCAACTAAAATCCCTATTAGGGATTGAAACAAAGGTGTAACGGAAGGGACACAAATGTATTATATTGATTGCAATCAACTAAAATCCCTATTAGGGATTGAAACCATCAATAACAAACTCTGCTATCTCCATTGCTTGCTATTGCAATCAACTAAAATCCCTATTAGGGATTGAAACGCTTTGGTTACAATTTAGGTAGCAATTTTTACATTGCAATCAACTAAAATCCCTATTAGGGATTGAAACTTGCAAGTATGCAACGGATTATGTTCACGTTCAGAATTGCAATCAACTAAAATCCCTATTAGGGATTGAAACATTTGACCATCAATAAACTCACCCTTCTTTTTAATTGCAATCAACTAAAATCCCTATTAGGGATTGAAACTCCAGTTCCCACCAACGGCCCAAAAGATTGCTTAAGATTGCAATCAACTAAAATCCCTATTAGGGATTGAAACAACTGCTTTGAGTATCAGTATCAATAGTGCTGTATTGCAATCAACTAAAATCCCTATTAGGGATTGAAACCAGTTTTGTTGAGTGTCAATGCTACCCATTGCTTGTATTGCAATCAACTAAAATCCCTATTAGGGATTGAAACTACCCGTGAAATACTACCGGAGTCCATACCAAATTGCAATCAACTAAAATCCCTATTAGGGATTGAAACCAAGCTGTACCAGTCCAGCGCGAGAAGCGATAGATTGCAATCAACTAAAATCCCTATTAGGGATTGAAACTTATAACGAGAAATCGACAATAAAAAGCGGCGGCAATTGCAATCAACTAAAATCCCTATTAGGGATTGAAACCTGCCAAATAATATCATGATTGATTATTGCAATCAACTAAAATCCCTATTAGGGATTGAAACGTAGTAATCCAGCCGCGGCTAGTAGCAGTTATTCAATTGCAATCAACTAAAATCCCTATCAGGGATTGAAACGATGGATTATTAGCAATGGTTGAAGATTGGCGCGAATCGCAATCAATTAAAATCCCTATTAGGGATTGAAACTTATCTTCTATCGTCTTGGTGCGATCGCCTGATGGTGCAATACGATCAGAATCAATTAAAATCCCTATCAGGGATTAGAACGAAGTTTACCGAGAGTTAGCCTCTAAAAACTAGTATCAAAAAGTACAAATATTACTTCAAAGGTCATTCCACATCCAGCTTGAGGGCTGTGATATTATAGGAGACTGCTACATACATTTAGAAAAACTAGAAACTGAATCGATCATGGCCCTCACGCAACTGCGGAAACAAGAAATAATTTCCACCTACCAAGTTCACGAAACTGACACTGGCTCTGCCGATGTCCAAGTTGCCATGCTAACTGAGCGCATTAACCGCCTCAGCGAACATCTCCAGGCAAATAAAAAAGACCATTCTTCCCGCCGGGGACTTTTGAAGCTAATCGGTCAGCGCAAGCGTCTTCTAGCTTATATATCGCAAGAAAGCCGGGAAAAATATCAAGCATTGATTGCTCGTCTCGGTATTCGTGGATAGGATTACCGCTTATGTCTGCTGAAGAATCTGAACGCAGTCGTTTGCCCTTTGAACCGAACAAAAAGCGCCAAAAACCCGCAAAAACTCCAAGTAAACCACCAGCACAGCCTCAAGAATCCGTCAAACAGGCTGATAAAAAAGTGGCTTACACCAAACAAGAGATGGCAATTCCCCAAGTAGTCAGCCAGAGGATGATCCGACGGGTAGCTGGGTTTTGTGGTGTACCAACAGCTTTGGGCATTAGCGCCTTGATTGCTAGCTATCTGCTTGCTACCTACTCCGACATCCGACTACCTCCCATCGCCGTGTTATTGGTGAACATGGGATTATTTGGTTTGGGAGTTTTAGGGATAACTTATGGCGTTCTCTCTGCCTCTTGGGAGGAAGAAAAAGTCGGAAGTTTGCTGGGTTTGGGTGAGTTCAACACCAATTTGGGACGAATGGTAGCAGCTTGGCGCGAAACTCGGCAAAAAAACTTATAATGAACGGCGCTCAGGTATTAAGTAACTGTGATATTGGGTAAATGAAGATGTGAATGTTGAAGTTGAAATTTTATAACTTCAACATTGCTAATTAATATACAATCTTTTTTATACCCTTATATAGTTATTTAGCAGTAAAAATACTGACTGAGCGCTACATTTTATCTATTCATTTTGTAAACAAATTTTATTTTTAACTATTTCTAATTAGGCCAATAGGCAACAATAAAGTTAGCCTACTTACAGAAAATTTTACTCAATTAATCAGGAACTTTCAGATGATTATAGTAATGAAAAGTGGTTCTCCAGAAGCGGAAATAAACCGCATCGATGAGGAACTAACTAGCTGGGGGCTAACTCCAGAAAAAATTGTTGGTCAACACAAAGTAGTTATTGGTCTAGTAGGTGAAACCGCCAGCTTAGATCCGCTACAAATTCAGGAACTTAGCCCCTGGATTGAGCAGGTGTTGCGCGTAGAACAGCCTTACAAACGAGCTAGTCGCCAGTATCGGCACGGCGAAGCTTCAGATGTGGTGGTTAATACTCCCAATGGAGCGGTAGTATTTGGCGAACACCAGCCTTTGGTAGTTGTTGCCGGCCCCTGCTCCGTAGAAAATGAAGAAATGATTGTGGAAACGGCGCGGCGTGTCAAGGCAGCTGGAGCAGCATTTTTGCGCGGAGGGGCATACAAACCTCGAACTTCACCTTATGCCTTCCAAGGACACGGCGAGAGTGCTTTGGATTTGTTGGCAAAAGCGCGGGAAGTTAGCGGACTAGGTATTATTACAGAAGTGATGGATGCCGCGGACCTGGATAAAATTACCGAAGTTGCTGATGTGATTCAGGTGGGAGCAAGAAATATGCAGAATTTCTCCTTGCTCAAAAAAGTGGGAGCGCAGCCGAAACCAGTTTTGTTGAAGCGGGGAATGGCGGCTACTATTGAAGATTGGTTGATGGCAGCCGAGTATATTTTGGCATCTGGTAATCCCAATGTAATTTTGTGTGAAAGGGGAATACGCACCTTTGACCGTCAGTATACGCGAAATACACTAGATTTATCAGTAGTGCCAGTGTTGCGAAAACTGACTCATCTGCCAATTATGATTGACCCCAGTCACGGCGTAGGTTGGTCTGAATTTGTGCCTTCAATGGCAATGGCTGCGATCGCAGCTGGCACAGATTCCCTGATGATAGAGGTTCACCCTAATCCTGCCAAAGCTTTATCCGACGGACCCCAATCTCTGACACCAGATCGATTCGATAAGTTGATGCAAGAATTGGCAGTAATTGGTAAAGCGGTGGGACGCTGGCAGCAACCAGCAGTGGCTCTAGTATAGGTCGGCAGACATAAACAGACCATATTGGTGGGAGAATAAATAATCAGGTTAAAACCAATTTTGGGGCAAGAATCGCCAGCAGGTTTCAGATCCCCGACTCTTGATTCGCATTCGGAGAAGCCTGACTGCAAAATTCTCTCCCTTGCTCCCTTGCCTGATTTCCTGCCGTCCACACCCCCATTAAAGAAGGCGCGTCCATGTCGATTTATTTTTATCGTCATGCAAACCCTGTAACCCACAGCGTACCCCGATCTAAGCCCTAGCGATCGCCGTTTCTACGTCTAAAGATACAAGTTTATTTAATTTTGAGAGATTAATCAGAGATTAATGAGATATTAAGTTGAAAAACCAATTCAGATAGAAACTTATGACAACCGAGCAAGAGCTTCAATCTCTTTTTAATACCTTAGATAGCGATCGAGACGGCAAAGTATCCCTTAATGATCTTTTTTTAAGTCCTGGGTTAAGTGCAATCATTTCATCAGAAACAAATACCACTAGTCCCCAGGAATTGCTAGTAAATTATGATTCAGACAAAGACGGCAGTATTACCTTTGAAGAGTTAAAGGAAGCAGTTGAGAAAGCAAATAATTTAAACTAGCAACCCAATCCCTAACACCCAATACCCAATACCCAAAAATCCCTCTCTAGCCCACGCTTTGAGGGATTTGCAATTTTCATGGTCATTCGCTCAATTAATCCACCGTAGAGAGCGGATATTAAAGTTTGCTGCCATCACCAGAAAAAACACTCTTCATGACTACCTCTCCGAGTGGATACCGATGGTTAGAGGATGGCTCTAGAGTCACAAACATTTCTGATACCTCCGCATCATAGAAATCAGCCGGCATCGCAAATTTTTCGACAATCTTACCCTGTGTACTGGCACTAAGCTGTCCGCACGGGATTTTTTCGCCCTCAACAACTGCCCAAAGTCGGTAAACACTTCCAACAGGTGGAGGGGGAAGATTTTGAATCGCAATCACACCTGTTTGCTGCTCCAGATTCAGTAAAAAACTGCCGGTTGCTGTTTTTGCGACATTCACACCCTGAAGAGGAAACAGGCGAGTTGCTTTTTGTTGGAGGAGTGTCTTGAGATTATCAGCTATCTGCAATTCTATCCGCAAGTGGTAGTTATTTATTCCCAAGTACAAAATTAATAGTGCTGCGACACTGCCGATGATTTTGCGCCAAGGCAGACTATAGGGAAACCTAAAGAGATTTTCAGTCTCTGCATCCTTTAAGTTGCTGAGAATAGCTGCACGCAAATGCGGTGGCGGCTCAACAGCATTTAAACCATAAAGTACTTCATCTAATACTTGCTTTAACCGCTCTACTTCCACCACCAACTCAGGATTTTCTGTGAGCATCTGCTGAAACTCAAGAGCTTCCTCAGTCGCCAGTTCACCCAGGACATAACCTGCTACTAACTGTTGTACATATTGAGAATTTTCTGGTGCAGTCATAGGTAACTAATCAATAGCATCAAGTAATATTTGTTTCAGCTTCAGTAGTCCTTGCCGCGTCCAAGTTTTCACTGTTCCTAATGGTGTGTCTAATTGTTGAGCAATCTCCGACTGGCTAAGTCCAGCATCATAAGCCATCTCTATTACCTGACGTTGCTTGTCTGGCAGTTGGGTAAGGGCAGAGCGAACGGCAAGAGAACGTTCTGTTAACAAAGCTTGTTCAACCGGAGTTGGAGAGGGGGTTTCGGCGGTGACTGTTTGCCCAAAACGGTTCAAGAGCTTAAGGATGCGACTCCGAGAACGGATTTTATCTATTGCCCTTGAGCGGGTCATCACGATCAGATAACGCAGGAAATGACTATGGTTGGGATTGATAGTCGCATTGCACCACAAACCTAAAAAAATCTCCTGCGTTAAATCCTCCGCTTCCTGCTGGTTTTGCAATACTTTCAGTGCAATTCCGTAGACTACCTGACCATAACGGTCATAGAGAATACCTAACGCCCCAGCCTGTTTTGCTTTTAGGGCGTGAAGCAACTCTGTATCTGTCTGGTGTGGGGGAGAATGTGACTCCATGCTGGGGTGTGAATATACCTGGGTCGATATCAGGTAATGTACCATTTACTTGGCAATGGCAGAGATTTTACTTCTATTTATATAACGATTGACGCACGTAATTGGATTTTAGATTGTAAAAGTTACGCTGAAATTGCTGTAACGAAATATTAAATCAGCAAAGAAGCTCTTGAATGAATCGTTCTAAGGTTTTTATAAAACTCAACCTGCATTGCTTTTATCGTGCCAACTGACTTAGGGTTTGATAGTGGTGCAATATTTTAGTTGAAGGTTAAATCCAAATTCTCCTCTCGTTCGTTATAGGAATAGAAGCGAACATTAACCCAGACAATTGTTGATTTTGGTAATGCTTGATTGAAGAGATCCGATGCCGTTTACAGCGTGTGAGTCTCTCTCAAATAGAACTAGACAACGCTATTTAATTGTATCTCTACTAAAACAGCCTTTGTCACTCGCAGATCACCCACATGAGAACAAGTTGGGTAAGTTTTCCCATACCTGTTTTCATTGCTTTATCCCAACAACTCTATTAACTTTGGTAGAACCATGCAACATTATATTCTCTCTATTTTATCAGCAGCTTTGTTAATATCCCCTGTACTAACAACCACTGCTCAAGCACAAACCCCAATTACATATAACTCAGTCGTGACTAACAGTGCCAAAGTCAGTCAAATAAGTCCTTTCAATCTGGCTTTTATGGCTGAACGCGGCTACTTACAAAATGTAGGTATCAAGAGTGGTCATGCTTTGTTGAACGCGCATCAGTCGGGAATGCTAACAGCTAAAAATATTGTTCAAAGTGCGGTGAAGGCAAAGCTACTACCAGAAGAAACTCTATCCGATCGCGGATATTTAAACGCAGTAGAAGCACAATTACAAGCCTTAGAAGAACAAGATTAGGAATTTGATAATGAGATTAGTCTTCCGCAAATATCACCGAATGATTGCACTTACAATCTGCTTACCACTAATTATCACCGCAGTTACAGGTATTGCCATGACAGTTGCGGATGAGTGGTTACATCAAGGCCAATTATTCGGATTTCTCCTCAAAATTCATACGTTCCAATTTTTGGGACTGTCAGAAATTTTACCCATATTCAACGGATTGGGATTGCTGAGTTTAATTGCCACCGGACTAAATATGACGGGTTTATTTTCTCAACGGCGCAAGTCATAACAAGTAAAACAGGACTTACGCAAAAGATAACGACAGTAGCGGTAATTCATGAATTACCGCTACGCAAGAATAAGGTTTTCGGTCACATCTTGCGTAAGTCCTGAAAAAGTAAAAATGCAGCAAATCGCCGATTGTTATCTGTTGTATTTGTGCTTTGTCTGGTGCAATTCCTTAATAAACTTTCGGTTCTATCGATATATGAAATATATCTCTTACTTCCTTCAAGGACTTGCTTCTGCAATTCTGGTAATTGTGTTTTCTTTATCATCCTGCACCCCCAACCGACAATCTGTAATACCTACACCCCAAGCACAGGAAATTAACACCAATACCGCAAATCCTACCGTCAAAATTGTCAATTTTAAATACCTACCGTCAGATATCAAGATCGGCGCTGGTGATACAGTACAGTTCGTCAATCAAGACGAGGAACCACACACCGTTACCGCCAAAGATGGCTCTTTTGATTCTAAGGGACTAGATAACGCCGAAGCTTGGAAACACACATTCACGCAGCCGGGAACTTTCCCTTACTTATGTTCTATTCATCCCTATATGCAAGGGACAATTACTGTCAGCACAAGTAAAAAGCACTCATAAAAAATATACAAGAGTGCTTTTTACTTCCAGCAAAGCAACTTTTACTTCAAATAGGAAAATAAAATGAGACGTAGAAACTTTATTGAACACGTTGCTTGGACTGGTCTTGGTATTCTGTGGGCCGTCGGGGAAAATGGTTTACTTACATCTTGTTCCGTCGGAGATTCGCAAGCTCAGAAATTGGCAATTTCTACACCCTTATCATTTGTGCAAATCAGCGATACGCATCTAGGTTTCAATAAGGAAGCGAACCCTCATGTTACTGCTTCTCTGCAACAAGCTATCAACGCCATCAATTCACTACCCACACCACCAGCATTCATTGTTCATACTGGAGACATCACCCACCTTTCCAAACCCGAGGAATTTGATACGGCAAAACAATTGCTTTCTAAATTGAAAGCACCACTGTTTACCCTACCGGGCGAACATGACACCATCGGAGATCGGGGGAAAGCCTATGGAGAAACATTCAGCCAAAAGGACAAAAGAGAAGGTTTGCAAACATGGGACTATAACGGCGTGCATTTGATTTCCCTGACCAATGTGCTGGAATTTGGGGAAACTGGTCAAGGGAAACTTGGTCAATCGCAACTAGATTTGCTAGAAAAAGACCTCACAGCCCAGAAACGAAACACGCCAATAGTGATTTTTAGTCACATTCCTTTGTATAATCTTTATCCTCAATGGGGTTGGGCAACCGCCGACTCAGGCAAAGTACTCGCCTTATTATCCCGCTTTTCTTCTGTTACCGTCCTCAGTGGTCACATTCATCAAGTAATTCAACATAGCGAAGGTAACATTCGATTTAGTACGGCTGCATCTGTTTCCTATCCTTTACCTGCACCAGGTAAAGCTGAAAAACCAGCCCCTGTCAAGTTACCAGAAAAGGATTTACTGGCTGTGTTGGGTTTCCGCACACTGGAATTTGTACCTGCTAATGATGTTAAAATTGACCAGCATTCTCTGGCTTAGTTTTAAACCAAACTCAACTCAAAATAATTCAAAATATTCTCTTTGCTCCCAGTTAGTCACCTGTTTTAAATAGTCTTCTGGTGTCTGATCGGCGACGGACTGCAAAAAGCGATTAATTTCACTCTGTTTCATCTTAATGATGAAGTTGATGAATTGCTGCCCCATTTTTTGAGAAAAAAGTTCGCTTTGGCTCAAATATGAAATCGCCTCTGGCAAACTTTTGGGTAAGGTCGGACTTTCTGTAGCGTAAGGTGACTCTGTTGGGGAGCCAGGGTCAACTTTACGATCTACACCATCTAACCCAGAAATCAATTGCGATGCCATGTAGAGATAGGGATTGGCTGCTGGTTCTCCAACTCGGTTTTCAATGTGGGTGCTGGGGTCATCAAAACCGCCTTGTAATCTAATCATTGCTCCTCGGTTTTCTAACCCCCATCCAGCGCGGTCGGGAGCTAGGGAATAAGGTCTAAATCTTTTATAACCGTTAATTGTCGGGGTTGTGAACACAGAAGCGGCATTGGCGTGTTTAAGAAGACCACCAACGAAGTGTTTACCTAAATCTGACATGAGGGTTTCGGAGTTTGCAGACATGAAGGCGTTCTCGCCTGTGGTTCGGTCTACAAGGGATTGGTGCAAATGCCAGCCATTGGAAGAAGAACCTTGTAGTCCTGGACGACACATAAATGATGCGATGTAACCTTGTTGACGGCAGATTTGCTTGGTCGCCATTCGGAATATCATCATTGTATCCGCAGCTTGCAATGCCGAAATTGGCTCAAAGGTAAATTCAAATTGACCTGCACCCCCTTCGTTTTCTATACTCCTTAAAGGCAATTCCATTTCAACTAAGTTTTCTGCCAGAAGGCGCAGTAAGTCGTGAATTTCTGGATTGTGGGATTCTAAAAGGTATTGGAAGCTATGCTCTACGGCGCTAACTAATGCCGGTTCGCCAGGTTTTCCAGAAGTACCAACATTAGCGATCGCTAACATCGGATCTGATAACTTTGCCAGATACCACTCAACTTCTAAGCCGACAATATGCTCCAATCCTCTTTGATGTAACTCTACCAATGATTGCCGCAAAATACCGCGACTGGAAAAGGGCATTGGCTGACCATTTTGAAAGTACTCGTCACAGAGGATAAAGCCTGTGCGTTTTGCCCAAGGCACAATTTTGAAGGTTTCAGGGTCAGGAACAGCTACAAGATTTGGCGCACCTGTCATCTGAGACATATCTAAGCTACCACCCGGAACAAAGGGGTTAAATACTATTGCACCACCAGTATCAAACAAGAATGTCCCTGTGCTGATTTGCATACCGTTTTCTAAGGCGCTTAAAAATGCCTGGGGTAAGAGCGACTTGCTGCGAACAATGCCATGCTGGTCTGCCCAAGCGGTACGAATCAACAATAGATCCCGTTCTTTGATAACAGCCTTGATCTTTGAAGATGCTTCTTGTTGGATTTCTGTCCACAGGTGATGACGCTCAATAAATCCAGGTCTTTTCATTTGGATTGCCTAATCATGTTCAACTCAAAAGTGCGCTTAGTTTGAAATTAGCGGCTCTATTCACTGTTAAAATACGACCAGTCCGCTCACTCAAACGGGACACACAGCTTATATAGGAATCCTATCTGATTTCTGAACAGGATTTCAGATAAACCTTGATAAAACGGGCTTTTGAGTCTCAGTCTTTTTTCAAAAATCAAATCGGAGTCCTATAATTACTCAAATTTAAGTATTTAACTATATTGAAAAAGGATGTTTTATGAGCCTAGACAGTAGTTTTTTACTTGACCTGCCGCACGTTGAGGCAGAACTGACTTACTTTACGCCAATGGCAGAAAAACCTGTCATCTATGCCTATGAACGACCACCAGGGATTCCACAATCCAACCGGAAGTTCGAGACACACAAGATGCCAGTTTATAACATCCGGGCGGTTTCACAAGACATATCCCTAGATCAAAAAGGCTTTAGACTTGTTGTACAACAAAGCAATGTCGGCAATTTTTATGACGAAGATGAGATCCGCCGTGTCTATTATCCTGAAGCCGAGCAACTTTTGAAAGAGGTAACAGGTGCCCAAAAGGTGGTGATATTCGATCACACTCTCCGTAATGCTCAACGCTTGCAGTCTGGTGAAATCGGGATCAGTGAGCCGATCAAGCGTGTACATAACGACTTTACAGCCAAATCTGGCTATACTCGCGCACGTAAGGAGTTGACAGCACGGGGGGTAGATAACATTGATGAATTGCTACAGCAAAGGTTTGCTTTGATTAACTTTTGGCGAGCGATCGCCCCAGTTTATGAGTCACCATTAGCAGTGTGCGACGCTCAAAGTATCGCACCAGCAGACCTAGTAGCTAGTGACCTCGTGTACCGCGATTACGTTGGTGAAAGCTACTTAATAACCCATAACCCAAAACATCAATGGTTCTACTTCCCCCAAATGCAACCCTGGGAGGCACTATTGTTTAAGTGCTTTGACTCCGCAGAGGACGGACGGGCGAGGTTTCCTGCTCATACTGGGTTTGATGACCCAACTAGCCCACCAGATGCCCCAGCTAGAGAGAGTATTGAATTGCGGACGCTGGTTTTCTATCCTACATAAGGATAAGGATTGTTTGAACTTTGCCAATGCTGTTAGAATGCATCGATGTCAAAAAAGCAACATTTCTTAAACAAAAAACCCGGTTGGTCTTTGGATGAGCGAGATCCAAAGTTCATAGAATCTCTGATGCCCCTGTTTGGCTTTTTGTATCATTACTATTTCCAAGTTCAAACTAGTGGCTGGGATAATATTCCACCCCAACAAAAAGTCCTATTTGTTGGTTCCCATAATGGTGGACTCGCTGCACCCGATATGGCGATGATGATGTACGACTGGTTCCAACGATTTGGTGTAGAGAAACCCGTTTATGGTTTGATGCATCCCAAGGCTTGGGAGGTTAGCACGCCACTAGCGCAGATGGCCGCCAAGGCTGGAGCAATCATTGCCCATCCAAAAATGGCTTACACTGCCTTACGCTCTGGAGCGAGTGTGCTAGTTTATCCCGGTGGAGCGGAAGATGTTTTCCGACCGCATTATTTACGTAATAAAATCTATTTTGCGGGGCGGCAAGGATTTATCAAGTTAGCGTTACGAGAAAATGTGCCGATTGTGCCTGTGATTTCTTGGGGCGCTCACGATACGCTGATTGTGATTGCTGACTGCTACAAAGCTATGCAGCAACTCCACCAGTGGGGGATGCCTTGGCTATTTGGCATCGATCCTGAAGTTTTTCCGATCTATCTGGGACTGCCTTGGGGATTAGCAATTGGCCCATTGCCCAATATTCCATTACCAGTACCTATGTACACACAGGTCTGTCCGCCAATTGCATTTGAACGCTACGGCTCTGAAGCAGCTAGCGATCGCTACTATGTCAATGAATGTTATGAATTAGTTGTTAGTCAAATGCAGCAAGAGTTAAATAACTTAGTGAAGCTAACTACTACGACCAATTCTCTTTGAACAGTTATGAGTTAGAAGTTTTGAATTCTTTAACTCATCATTCATAACTCCTAACTCATAACTGTTTTCCTAGCCGCCACTAACTGGTGGAATCAGCACCACTTCATCGCCATCATGTAGTAAGGTATCTGGTTCGACAAATATCAGATTAATCCCAAAACGGGTTAGATCGCGCCATTGGGAGAGTTCAGGGTGTTCAGCTATGAGGCGATCGCATACTGCTTTGACTGGCATACTATTAGGAAATTCCAGCACCAGTTCCGAAACCCTAAAGGCTTCTTGATAAGCAGCAAACAACTTGACGGTAACGGTGATTACAGATTTAGACATATAACATACTTTGGCAGTATAAGCAAGTGTTTTAATACTTGACAAAGCACCCTGAACTCTTGGCGTTAATTATACATTACTAACTGCATAAAGAAGAATTCAGAAGTCAGAATCAAGACGCTCCTACGTCGCTAACGCTGCGCTATCCGCCAGTCTTACTGAATTCATTCCGAATTCTGACTCACTTCTCCTGCCGGAGACGCTGCGCGTAGCGTTCCGCAGGAAAGTCTAAAATCCGAAATTGTTTGACTATTCAGCATTGAGGATTTTTGGTACTTTGAAAAATTCGCCTTCCTGTTCCGGCGCGCCATTAAGAATACTTTCTCGGTCAGGATAGGGTTGTAATTCATCCTCTCGTGTGATATTACTGACATCAATTGCCCGTGTTGTTGGTAGCACATCACTGACATCAAGTTCATTCAATTGTTCGATATAGTCCAGAATACTTCCCAACTGGGTAGTAAATTGCTCCTCTTCCTCTGGAGTCAATTCTAAACGAGCAAGATTAGCAACTTTGTGAACTTGTTCTTGGTCAATCATAAATTGTCATTTGTCATTGGTCATTGGTCATTGGTCATTAGTCCTTAGCAAATGACAAAGAACTAATGACTAATGATTAAAAGAATACGTCAATTTGCGATCGCCCAGTGGTTTTCAGCCAGTTTTGAGCTTCGACATAGTTATTGGGAGCCATGCGAATAGCTCGAATCCAATAGTCTGCCGCTTGGTCAAAAAGTGCTTCGCCAGCCTCGTTATCTCCAGCTTCTTTTTCTTTTTCGCCTTGGTAGTGGTAAATCACAGCGATGTTGTTCAAGGCTTGGGGCATACGTGGGTTTAACTCAATTGCCTGGTGATAGAGTTCTAAAGCCTTGTGATGGTCGCCATTGCTGGCATAGATTAGCCCCATATTATAGAAAATATAGCCGCGATCGTTGGTATCTTCCTCTAATGTTAGAGCTTCTTCATAGTATTCCAACGCCTCAGCATATTCCCCCTCCGCTTGGGCTGACATCCCATCTCGATAATAAACAAACGCTTCTTTAGCTTTTTTGTTGGTTGGCAGGATCTTCAGAATGATATCTGCCATTACTGTAAAGGATTTGTCAATAAAATTATCGTTTTTTTGTGTTCTTGGCATATTTGTCTCTGGGTATTGGGTATGGGGCAAGAGGAGGCAGGAGGCAGGAGTTCTTTAATTTTGAATTTTGTTAGCGCAGCGTTAGCGAGTCCGCGAGCGTCATTTTGAATTTTGAATTGATATCTCCCTCATCTCCCCAATTTCCTAGTTCACTCAATAGTTAATTTAACTGATTTGCGGGGGCATTCTTCTCGCTGAGGGGTACGATACATTCTGAACTATTATGTCGAGAGTTGTTTACCAAGGTGCTAACTGGATATACAGTCATTGCTGGCGCTGGATAGGGACGCAATAGCTGCTGTAGGGTTTGGGGCGTTTGCACTTGGGAATCTAGCCACAAATCGTAATCTTGTGGCTCCAGAATCACTGGCATCCGCTCGTGGATGGGTTGGAGTAATTCGTTAGCTGCCGTTGTCAAAATTGTACAAGAGATTATTTCTTCGTTACTAGGCGTTGCCGCTTCGGGTTGCCGGAGGCATCGCCATCTTTCCCACAAACCTGCAAAGCCGAAAGGTTGCCCATCTTGAAGACGGAAATAAAACGGCTGCTTCTTACCTTGTTGGCGTTGCCACTCATAAAAGCCATCAGCTAGCACTAAACAGCGTCTATGCTTAAAAGCCGAGCGAAAAGCTGGTTTTTCGGCAACAGTTTCTGCCCTAGCATTAATCAGCTTTACCCCCATTCCTGCATCTTTCGCCCATGACGGAATTAACCCCCAATGCAACTGCTGAAATTCCCGCTTTTCGCTTTCAGGATTTTGTAATACTGTCGCCACCATTTGCGTAGGTGCAATGTTATATTCGGCTGCTAAATCGGGAACTGACTCGACATGGAAAACTTCAGATAATCTTGCTGCCGACTGGTTTAGAGTAAATCTTCCACACATAGTTTTATTTTCCACCATCAACTAAATTAAATATCTCAATCTAGAAATAAATAATATTTTTTTTATTTTCTCGAATAATTTTATGTAGTACGTCTCAGATGCTAAATACAAAAAAAATATCCGGTTTTGGGAAAATCTTTTGGTAAGATATTGTATTTTGAACCTTCACTTCTCAACACATTTCTAACTGGATTTTAACATGGAACTACTGCATCTGTACGATTTTTTACCTTCTGGTCATGGTTATAAGATACGTCTTTTATTGACACAACTAGGTATGCCTTTTGAAAGGATAGAGCTTAACATCTTGAAAGGCGAGACTCGAACACCAGAATTTTTAAGTAAAAATCCTAACGGTAAGATACCTGTTCTAGAAATCGAGCCAGGGAAATATTTGGCAGAATCAAATGCCATATTGGTTTATCTAAGTGAAGGTACAGAGTTTTTACCTTATGACCGCTTTTTACGAGCGCAGGTGCTGCAATGGTTGTGTTTTGAACAATATAGCCATGAGCCTTTTATTGCTACATCAAGATTTTGGATTTCTATTTTAGGTAAAACTGAAGAATATAGTGAAGCTATCAAAGAAAAACGTGAATCAGGATATGCAGCACTTAACTTGATGGACAAACACTTAACTTCTGAAGATTTTTTTGTAGGAGAACGTTACACGATTGCTGATATTGCCTTATTCGCTTACACCCATATAGCTGATGAAGGTGGGTTTGATTTAACACAATATCCTGCCATCCAAGCTTGGATAGAAAGAGTCAAAAATCAACCAAGATATATCAGTATTACACAGGCATAAAAATTAGATTTTGCAAGTTTCTGTCTCTCGTTTATTCTCTCTAGTAGAAAATGTAGTGGGTGCAATGTAGCTCAGATTCAGAAAACAGCAAAGTCTTCAAAAAGTGTATTACTAAGCAGCTAGTACAGCACGGCGGAAATAAACCATTTGAAATGTCTAAAACCCTTGCGAATTACGAATTACGAATTACGAATTACGCCTTGCGGTACTAGATATCCGTATCAATTTCCATCAGCTTTTGCCGAGAGGACAAACCTGACTTAATTCTGATATGAGACTTGGGTACATCAAATTTATCTGCTAGTAATTTAATTAACTCTTCATTAGCCTTACCATCAACTGGGGGCGATTTTAAATACACAGTTAGACTACCATCAGGTTGTTCTTCAATTTTTTGCTGTTTTGAATTAGGTTTAACCTTGACTTTTTTTTGCATAAGGGACTTCCAAGTAAAGCCGATATATTGCGCTGCAAATGAGCATTTTGAGCATTCATCTATTAGGCATCAGTTTGTAACCAATTCTCTAAACTTAATCCTTCTACTCTCTGCAAATCAGAATCATTAGAAACTAAAACTAAACCGCGTGTAATTGCTGTAGCAGCTATCAATACATCAGCATCTTGTATTGGTCTGCCTTTTACTTTTAAATCAGCATGAATTTTGCAGGCTTGTTCAATAATTTCTATATCGTCTAAAAATAAAACTTCATATTTTTGGAAGAAAATATTAAAGTCAGCTAGTTGTTTTGTAGCATTTGCAGCAACTAAACCTCTTTTTATCTCGTAGTAAGTTATGCAACTAATAAAAACTTCTTCTCCTAGACTAGTTACTTCCTCCAGCTTTTGTTCTAGAATAATATTTTTTTTCAAAATATAACTAACAATGTTTGTATCCAGTAAATATGCCACTCTATTTATCTTCCTTCCACTGCCTCATCAAAAATTTTTATTTGGTCTGGAGTCAAATCGTTGAGCGTTCCAGAAACTGCTTCTAAAACTAAAAGCTTATCAATTCTACGTGTTAATTCATCATCAGTGATAGCTTTAAATTCATCAGGCGAAAACTTACCAAAAAGATTGACTAAGTGTTCAATCCTTTCTTGTTTTTTTAATCTCACCATGTAAAAGCTACTACCTTTAAATAAACTCTCCACAATTGGTGAGATGCGGTTTGTGAGTTCTTTAGTATAGTGAGATACTTCTTGCATAAATTTATCCTCAGTTTAATTGTGAGTAAGTAGGTCGGCGCTTATCTTAGCTAACTAGTGAGGGTCGTCATTTGTCCTTTGTAATTTTTCACAGGTAAGGGTTTAAAACATATTTACGTTTCGTAACCTAGTTATGCTTATTCCCATTCCCACCTACTTACTTATCTATTTTAGGCAAGGTGGAGGCATACAAGCTACTTTTGATGGGAGCAAGTGTGGTTCTGGGAAGACAGAGTTTTATTGAGTAATTTATTTCTTGGAAGTCCCTAACCTATTCTGTGTAATTGTCGCAGCCACAACCAACCTAAAACAGAACCCAATACATAATGAGGAAAATCCCACCAAACAAAGGTCGTACCAAGCAACAATTTACCTATCAAGGTGGCGCGAATTTGCTCTAATAGTGGCGGATGCCAAAGTTGCAAGAATTCTAGTATACAGGTAATGACAAAAACCCATATAGGAATTTGGATTACCGCCGCCCGACTTCTGAAAAACCAAAATGCGAACAGACACCAAAATATTTCGTAAAATACAGCTGCTCCGTAGTCATTAAACCAGTGATGGGCAGGGCCATTATAATACTTAAACAAAAAGCCCATCGGTACAACGATAAGCACAGAAAGAATAATAAATATTGTTTGGTTGCGGGATTGAAGCATTTTCTATAGACTAGAGACTAAAAAGTGTAGCAATTTATGGTATAAAAATAGTCCTACCTTTATCAATAAGACCCAATTGTTGAAAAATATTAACAAACCTAGAGAGTATTAAATTGGCGATCGCAACTGAGAAAAGAAGATTCGATAAGTTGAACAATGGCTGCAATTAATTCTTCTGGGTTAAGAGGTTTGGGTAAATGCATCTGAAACCCAGCTTTTAGGGCTTTTTGCTGGTCATCGTTACTTGCAAAGGCTGTCAAGGCAATTGCTGGGATTTGTCCGCCTTGTTCTGGTGTCCGAGTTCTCACTTGATGTATTAACATATAGCCATCGATATCGGGCATACTAATATCGCTGACTAACACATCTAGCTTTATCTCTGCTAAGGTTTGTAATGCTTCATCAGCAGAAGATACCGCCATCACAAAAGCCCCATCTTGCTCTAATACAAAAGCAATAAAATCTCGTGAATCAGTATCATCATCGACAACTAAAACCCTGATGCCATTCAGAGGTAAGGAGTTAGTAGCTAAGAATCCAGGGTAGCTTTGTTGATTCGCCAGCCTTGGGCTTTCATCTAAGAGAAGCGGTAAGTTAACACTAAATATTGCCCCTTTCCCGTCACCGAGGCTATCTGCTTGGACAGTACCGCCATGCATTTCGATGATATTACGGACAATTGCTAATCCTAGTCCCAATCCACCAAAATTTCTTGTAGAGGTACTATCTGCTTGGCGGAAGTAATCAAATACGAATGGCAAAAAGTCAGCGCTAATTCCCTTACCCGTATCGCTAACGATGATTTGAGTATAGCCATCAGCTTCCTGTAGTCGCACTTCTACCTTTCCTCCTCTGGGTGTAAATTTGATTGCATTAGAAAGGAGATTCCAGACGACTTGCTGCAAACGAGTCGAGTCGCCCATAATTTGTCCCACACCCGGTTCAAATACTGTATTCACCTCAATCAACTTTGTTTCTGCTGCTAACTGCATTGTCTCCAGTGCCGACAATACCGTAGACTTTAGGTTAATCTTCGTAATATTCAGCGTCAGTTTGCCTTGTAAAATTCTCGAAATGTCCAGCAAGTCCTCAATAAGTTGAACCTGTAAGGTGGCATTTCGCTCGATTGTGGCAAGGGCTTCAGATGTCTTTTTTTGGTCTAATCTGCGGGTTTGCAACAACTTTGACCAGCCGAGAATTGCGTTGAGTGGAGTGCGTAGTTCGTGAGATAGGACGGCTAAAAATTCATCTTTAATTCGATTGGCTGTTTCTGCTTTGGCTCGTGCTATTTGTTCTAATTCCAGCAGATGCGCTCGTTCTTCAAGTATTTGTTTTTGTTCGTGGATATCTGTACAAGTTCCAAACCACTTGACTACAAAACCTTGCTCATCTTTGAGTGGTAAACCTCGCGCTAGCTGCCAACGATAGGAGCTATCAGCAGCGCGTTTAAAGCGATATTCATTATTATATATAGTGCTACTTTTTACAGCATCAGACCACACTTTATCTGCTCTTTGGACATCATCTGGATGCAATGCTGCTAACCAACCAGAACCTAAAGATTGTTCTAATGTTAGCCCTGTGTAATCGCACCAATTTTGATTAAAAAAATCACATTCACCGTTAGGCTTAGTTGTCCAGACAAGTTGAGGAATTGCCTCAGCTAAGTAACGGTAGCGTTCTTCGCTTTGTCGGAGAACTTCTAAAATTCGTTGGCGCTCAAGAATTTCTTGTTGTAATTGCTCGTTAGTTTTGGTAATTTCATTGGTGCGAACAGCAACCATTTCTTCGAGGTCATTTTGGTATTTTAATAGTTCTTTTTCTACCCGTAAGCGTTCGGTTATTTGGGTTTGAAGTTCTTGATTTGCTTGTTCTAGTTGAGCAGGGCTAGAAAATGCTAGAGCTTGGGGAACTAGAGACACAAGTTTTATGGCTGTAATTAAAGATATTGTGGCAGTTATTGCTTTGACAAACCCCGATAGCCAATAGGTGGGATGCCAAAGTGTCCAAATCTCTATTAAATGAGTCGTGCCACAAGCTACGATAAATGCACTAAATAGCAGAAAAATCCAATCAAAGGGCAAATCTTGCCGCTTACGGACAAAGTAAAATAGCGTCGCTGGAATCGAGTAATAAGCTAGTGCAATGAGCGAGTCAGATAATATGTGTAACCAAACTAAATTCGTTTGCCATAGATAGCAGTGTCCATGTGGAATAAATGTTTCTGATGTAAAAAGAATAGTCCATAATTTTGATATTATTTCTGACATAAATACTTGATTATTTTAATCTATAAAATCTATTAATATGGTTATTCGCTAGGTGTTATGCTGAAATTTTAATTAAACCCCAAAATTTTCCTTTAAAATCAAGGCTTATAAGCGATTATAAACTCAATTTAAGCACCAAGACTCAAATGGTAATCATAATGCCTATTGTAAGGGCTATGAAGGGAGCGGTCAAACTTGCGAAAATTGTGGACATAATTACGGTAGACACTAGACATCTCCAAAATAAAAACCATTCTCACCATAATGATGGGAATGGTAAAAAATTAGGAGACATAACAGGAAAATTTAATCTCTGCAATTCTCATTAAAATTAAGATTCACTTGACTTAGCACTCATTTTATCTAACAGTTGGGTGATTTTTTTAGCTTTTTCAGGTTGGCGTTGTTTTTGTAATAAATCTTTAGCCTGTAACAAGTTAGTTTTAGCTTCTTCTTCTTGCTTTTGTTGCATGAGAATATTCGCTAGACGCAAGTAAGCATCAGGATTTTTCGGACTGCGGCTAATTACTTCTCGGAATAATTCTGTTGCTTCCTCTACTTGGCCTTGCTGATTTAAAACATCTCCCAAAAATAAGCGCACTACATCATTAGTAGAGTTGAGAGAAATCACCTGGCGAAAGGCTACTTCTGCACCTTGGTAATCTTTTGCTTGAGCAAGATTGATGCCTTTTTGAAACAAGTCTGAGGTTCTTAAAGTTTTCCAAGCGAAATAGCCCAGGATTGATAGAGTGAGAACGACTACAACCGCAGGGATAATCGAACTAGTGGGAAAGGTTTCTAGCATTGTCTAAGCCAAAAGGCAAGCGATAGGAAAAATCAGATATTCCATAAAGAAGAGTTTCCAGATAAATTGGTAGAATTGAGCGATCGCACTTTTATCTTGTAAGTCCACCGTCAAACTCCGCAACCACAGCCAAGCCAATAGCCCCAAATGAGTAACTATCAGGAATATCGGGTTAACTGAGGCGACATGTAGCACCCCAACCAGAATTATTCCCAGATAGCAGGTAGTTATTACCCAAAGTGATAGATTGAACACAGCTTGGGGCCCAAGTTTGATGGTGAAAGTAGTAATATTGTAGAGGCGATCGCCTTCCATATCGGGGATATCTTTAAAGATAGCGATCGCAAAAGTAAACACCAAAATAAATAACGTCAGCACCCATACCACAGGCACAATTGTTTGGCTTTGGTGCAACGCCCAACTGTAATGCAGATATAGCCCTAAGTTAACAATCGTACCGCGCACCGAAAAAATACACAGCGCCGCCCAAACAGGAAACTGTTTCAAGCGAATTGGCGGTAAAGAATAAGCAGTACCAATAGCCAAACTAATCGCCACCATCCCCAATAAGAATGGCCCAGTTAGCCACGCCACAACTAGCGCCAAAATCCCAGTCGAAGCGACAATTAATTGCCCCGTTTGCTGGGAAAACTCACCAGATGCTAAAGGTAAATGAGGCTTATTAATCTTGTCAATTTCCACATCTTCTAATTGATTCAGCCCCACAATGTAGACATTGCCACACAGACAAGCAATCCAAGCGCCGAAGACAGGGAGTAGGGAATACGTAGAGACGCGATGAATCACGTCTCCATTAATGGCAATGGCAATTAAATATAAACCTACAACACTTAGGCTTGTACCAATAATTGTGTGCGGGCGAGAGAATTTCCAGAAAGCGTATAACCAACTAAAAATTGATGGAACAGGGTTGCCTGGTAAAGGGCTGTTTTGAGAACTCTGGCTCATGAGTAGCTTAGATACAGTATTCTGGCTTACTCTTAATCATTGTCACAGAATTTGGTCATTTGTAATTTGTTCCTTCCCCCTCATCCCCCTCAATAGAGCGTATGGGCATACAACCACTAATCGATAAACATTTCTCGACACACGGAAATTGACAAGGTAATTTGGTTAGCACACATATTATCGCAAGCAGATCATCGTTTAAATCACGTCCAAACCTGGACTGACATTTCCTATCATGAGTTTTTTATACTGAGATAGTTATGAGAAAATCACACTTTTTTAAACTTTCTTAATTCTCACAGCTATTTTTTTCACTTACTGGTAATTTTTCCTCTCTCTTTTAAATACACAATTAATCGCTTTTGTCAACTTTTCTGTTAAGAAAGATGTTTATAATGGATAGCTTTTTAAGGGGGGTTGGGGGGATCTCTGAGAGCCAAACATACTAACCGAACCGTATTGAGAAGTGAGGTACAAGAAGCCCATCCTCAATCTCTTCGCGGAAGCGAGGAACGGACTATGATGTACCTTACTGCGATCGGGAAAAGCTATATTTATTTACACATCCCGCGCTTTGAAAAAATTATAGATAGCAAGGCCAATAGCTAAAAGTAACACTGCATGAATTAGATTTCCGGCAATATGAAGTGTCAGTCCTAATGCCCAAAAAGCAACCAGTATAACAACGATACCCCAAATTATACCAAACATATATTTGTTCTGAATCAAGTCAGTTTTAATTTGTTCAAATATTTTACTCCCTAGCTTCACTTTTATCTATTTGTCTTAAGAAAGATTACTTTGAGTGATGGTACAAAGTGACTTGATATGCTTAATCTTTCGTTACTATTTAATTAGATAAAGCTAGGGGTTCTGGGCTGTTAGTTAACTGTCCCTATCATTACCTCAAGCGACAGGATTGCTCTATAGTCGGAGTTTCTTCAAGTTGTACCATGATCAAAACGGCTGGCGCATTGCCTACTGTTCCAGATAAGTGGCCTTTATGACCTTGTGCGTCTGCTTTTGTACCCTGGTCTTCCCCAAATGAAATTTCGCCAGGGCCCATCTCGACTCTGTATCCATCCATAGTCTCCACAAACCAGCGTCCCGATAGTGGGATAATCCACTGGGGCTTTGGGTTCTCATGCCAGTTACCAACCCATCCTACGGGTAGCACTGTAAAGGTGATTGTAGCACCAGACTGCTTCAACTTAGAAAGCCACTGCGGTGAAGTATCCGGGGCTATGCCTTTTTCAATGAAGTCCTCAATTTGACAACGGGACTGGTGACTTATACCGTCCTGGTCAATCCAGACGTGCCAGTAGTCAATTGTTGGTTTATGTGATGAGTTATTTGACATAAAAATGGCTCTCTTTGTCTTGTGTAAGTAAGGACTAAATTGATTATTTTTTCAGCACTAAAGTGCTTAGGGACTTCCAAATAAAAAAATATCCTAAAACTGACTCAAAAATCTTCTCTATTTCTCCTGTCTCTGTGTTCTCTGCGCCTCTGTGGTTCGTTTATTATTCAGGAAGTTGAGAATATTTACGACTGGCGGCTAAAGACTTGGCTTCAATAAAAATTTGTTTGATTTCAGGATGCTTTTGGCGAATTTTTGTTTCTAAATTATCTACAGTTAATGCTATTTCTTCGCCTGTAAAATTTTTGGAAAATTGAAGTTCTAAGTTAAGTAATACTTCTTGGGGAGCAAGTTGCATTGTTAACACCCGGATAACTTCTTTTACTCCTGGTTCTGTTTTTGATAAAGAACGGATATTAGCTATAGTTTGAGGATCGGCACTTTCTCCAAGTAATAATCCTTTACTTTCTCGGTTCTTGCGTTACTTTTATGGAAAATTAATACTAAAGTGCCAGTTTAATAAACT
>NZ_JABXKI010000168.1 GCF_017115095.1 Nostoc sp. NMS4
GCCGTCTGCTTCTTTTTAAACGGCTAAGATAATGCCATACTAGATAAATCCAAATTTTCTAAAAAATGTATCTAATAATACGGTTTTTTTGACAACAGTCAGTTTTATAGGTATCGCTCTGTGTGCGATCGCAAAACTTTTCGGTCTACTGAAAGTTACTCAAGGGTGGCTACGCCTACACAACTTACCCTTTATATGATACAATTGTACTATAAATTTAGTCAAGACTGTTCTTCGCGTTGCCTAAATTCCAAGCGAATAGACTCAAACAAACTTTGCGCTCCTCTGCGTTTAAACTTAAACCCTCAATTCTCCACGAACTTACCATTAAATTTCGCACGGTAAGAACAGTTTATTTTGGAATATTAATAGACTTCAATAACCGTGGCTTTAAAAGATTCTTGACCTTTATCTAGAAGGGTGGCAATATGACAAAGAATCAAATTTCTCTGGTAGAACTAATCCAACTTCTTGCACAATACCGCAATAATATTATCGTCAATATCAAGCACCTGCAAGAACATTATCAAAGAACAGGTATTAAGCGTATTAGAGGTGTGAGAAACGAAAATGGAGAACTGCTGCAACCTTGGTTGAGAACAGAATATATGGATGATCCTGAGTATGTTGATATGGGCGAGTTTCACTTTAATCGCAACACTGCTACTATCAATATGCTTATCAAACGTAAAGTTAAACTTGCCAAATTTGAAGACCAAACTCCCACTATTGAAGTAGCAGGGTTATTAGTAAATGACCTCAACAGCTTTAATAATTACACGATTGTAAGTAACGGCAAAATTAACGTAAATTCATTACAAGTCAAAATTAGCAGTAAAAAAGTCTTTGACTTACTCAAAGAAAAAGGCATACTGAATGCAGAAGAATTTGACTTTCGGGTTGAACATACGATTAAATTAGATAATTTGCCGCTTGTCGCTGCTAATAGTCGTTATAGCAGTATTAATGGACTATTCAATGAATTAGCAGAAATTAAAGTACTAACTAGTATTATTTGCGCTCACTTAAAAAAGGAGTCAGATGTATTTATCGAGACACAGTTAGATGAGTTTAAAAAACACTATCTATCTAAGAATATTTACATCAACTTTCCGACAACTACCGAATACACTGACATCAACAAAGCTTTAGTTGATGGTACTATTGAATCGAGATTGAGCTATAAAATCGATATCGGTAGCCAAGATATTCTAAACCTGAGCAAGTTACCTTCTGCTAACAAGTTTCTCAATAAAATGTATCGTCTTTATGACAAAGAAACTGGAGAAATTATCATTAAGCCAAGTTTCGAGATGGCATTTAATCAGAATCTCGCAGTTAGGCACAGATTGCTGTCATCACGTACTAAACTTACAAAAGTTGACGAATTGATCGAGCCAATTTTTGATGATTTTCTTGGTCTTGAGCAAAAAGGCATCGTTAGAGGTATTCTTAAGAAAGTTGGTGCTGATAGTTTGGCGCAGTTATTGCAGGATAAACAAACTGGTAAGCAGATCGCCAAAGAAGAAATGGTTGCAGCTTTAACGGTGGCAAATAAAAAGTTAGAACAATATGCAGAGAATATCTACCAAGATAAAATATCTCCCTTAGTATTTCACATTGGTTCTACTGGAGTATTGCCAGATCAAATAGAAGCAGAAGCGATGAATGCTGAAGAAGCTGCTGCTAAATACCCAAATTTGCAATTTTCTAAAGATGAGCAAGAAGGTACTTTTTTTGCAGTTGGTAATAGTATTATCAGCATCTATGCAAAAACTGAATATTACAGCAAACTTACTTCTGCGTATATAGACAGTTAGATTGCATATAGCAATCCTATTTGATTTTTGAAAATGCGCGGTGTTCAGATCCCCGACTTCTTCGAGAAGTCGGGGATCTAATTTTTCACAATAGCAATAATAATTATTATTAGAGATTGCCTAAAATACAGCTAGACTTTGGACTAATTGTAGAATAAATTGAATTTGTGGGTGAAGATATCAAAAAAATAACACTCCCTATAATCTGTAAAGACAATAACAGAAAAAGAATAAAGTAAATGATTTTTAAATTCTTATTAATGATTTGACAAGAACGCTCTACAAAGGAAGAATAACCTGCAATTCCCACAGAACTAAAACTTCCAATAATCAATAGTCTCATCAATAATTCAATAGAAGAAGTAAATGGCGATCGCTCCTGATTCAAACAGGTTATAGAATTATCTTTTTGAATTCCAAAATTTTCTAATATAGAGTTAAATATTCCTGGTTCCAAAACCATTAATTGCTGATTGATTTCATGAGGATGTTTAACTAAATGATTACTTACAGAATTCCATAGAGCCTTATATTTACCTATAGTTAATGTACTCGCCATTGATTCTCCAGATGGCAGAAATACAGATGCAATACTCAAGGTAATGCTAGTAGCAGCAACCAGAATTTTTTGCTTTGTTTTCATTTAACTTTTCCTTTGCCTTTGCCTAAATATTTTCTATTTACATCCCCAATCCTGACTGGATAAATAAATCAGCAATGCGACTGATTCCTATCCCAAAACCTGGAATGATAAATAGAAGCATCATGGCAAAGAGTCCAAATTGAGTATATTGCAGTGGCTTTAGCTGAGGAAAAATTTCACTGAAAACATGAAAGCCATCGAGTGGTGGAATTGGCAGCAGATTAAAGAGAAATAACGTCAAATTAATCCGAGCCGCTAGGTAAAGAAATTCGACACTGAAGAGTCCTGAAAGATTAGGGTTAAAGAAAAGTTTGAGCAGCACAATAAATAAAATGCCTAAAGCCAGATTTGATAATGGCCCTGCTGCTGATACCAAAATATTGCCTAGCTTCCCAGAACGAAACTTAGAGGGGTTGACAGGCATTTGTCCCCAAGCTATGCCCATGAGACAGAGAAAGATAATTGATTCTTTGCCCATGTGAACCACAGGATTCAGCGTCAGATGACCAGTTTGTTGTGGAGTGTTATCTCCCTGACTCATCGCAGCCCAGCCGTGAGCAAGTTCATGCAAAGTGATGGAAAATATAACAATTACAATGATTCTGAAAAAATGAATCGGCTCTGTGATAAGTGTTTGGATAAACATACGTTACTAAATTTTGGTAATGACCCATCTGTGTAATAGCAAGACATGATATAAATGCTACTAAAGTATTTACGTAAGACGCTACAGTGATTTCTGGTATGTTTTATAAATTAAAATTTACTACTTTTATTAATTTCAGTTGATTTGATAGCTTAAAAAAACATTTCATAACACTTGAAGGATTTTAAAGCCTGGTAGTAACTACGTATTTATTGTATTTTTTAGTATATAAAAATTTAATTTCTGAGCTAGCTTTTAAAAAATCAGTATAAAATACTACTTTTTGTATAGTTAAATTACAAATTACTGAATAGATCGGCTTTTTTTTGCGTCTAACTGCATCTCTAGCAATCCTAAATGAGTCGTGAAAATCTCTGATTCCTCTCTCTGGGTTCTCTGCGCCTCTGCGGTTAATTTATTTTTATCAATGATTTAGGACTGCTATATAGTTTTATGTTTCTCTGACTCAAAACAGAGTCGCTATTGTCTTGTTATATCGCTTTGCAAAGTTAATTTTATTACCTGATATAGCAATAGATTTACTAATAATCTTTAAGAAAATTACGCAGAAATCAGCTTCAATGAGACAATCTGACCTAATCTTCTCAACCTAAAGGAAGACATGAGCGATCGCACAAAGGCTCTTCAGGCTCTCGCAGCTGAACGTTGGCGGGTATCCCTGATTCTCACTGGAGCCATGATGTTTATTTACTTCGGCTTTATCTTATTAATCGCGTTCAATAAGCCTCTGCTGGGGTCATTAGTAATTCCTGGCCTCAGCCTGGGAATTTTACTGGGGGCGTTGGTAATTGTCTCAGCATGGGTATTAATTTTTATCTACGTGCGTTGGGCAAATAGCAGTTATGACGACCAAATTGCAAGGCTGACACGCAAGTGAAATTGGGCATGGGGCATGGGGAAGATGAGGGAGACAAGGGAGACAAGGGAGACAAGGGAGATAAACAAAACTCCTAACTCTTAACTCTTAACTCCTAACTCCTAACTCAGCACTCCTAACGCCCAATGCCCAATAATTAATTTCTAGTTCAAAATCCAAAATACTAAACCAAAAAAAGCATGAATAGTGTGTGGTTCGATCTGCCACTGGCGGCGGATATTACCAGTCTTGGTAAGTTTAACCCGTTGGCGATCGCTTTCTTTTTTCTGTTTGTTGCCAGTTCTTTAGGTATTACCTATTGGGCGGCGAAGCTCACCAAAAATACGGCACAGTTCTATACAGCTGGCGGTAAAATCAGTGGTTTCCAAAATGGGCTGGCTCTCGCAGGAGACTTTATGAGTGCAGCTAGCTTTTTAGGTATCACTGGGCTGGTGGCACTCAATGGCTTTGACGGCTTAATTTATTCTATCGGCTTCCTGGTGGGCTGGCCGATTGTTATGTTCTTAATTGCCGAACCATTACGTAACTTAGGTAAATACACTTTTGCCGATGTCGTGGCTTTTCGCTTGCAGCAAAAACCTGTACGTATCGCCTCTGCCATTGGAACGCTGGTAGTAATTAGCTTTTACTTAATTGCCCAGATGGTAGGTGCTGGGGAGCTAATCAAACTATTGTTTGGCTTTGATTATGAATTAGCTGTAGTCATCGTCGGTTGCGTGATGATGGCTTATGTAATTTTTGGCGGGATGATTGCCACTACTTGGGTACAAATTATCAAAGCAGTTCTGTTGCTCGCCGGAACTGTCTTACTAGCTATCTTGGTACTAGCACGATTTGGCTTTAACCCGATCGCTCTTTTCGCTGCTGCATCTGAAAAGTATACAGGTGTATTAGCTCCAGGCAAACTGGTTTCCGATCCCTTGGATGCGATCTCTTTAGGGATGTCGTTGATGTTCGGCACTGCTGGATTACCTCACATTCTGATGCGTTTTTACACAGTACCGGACGCGAAAGCAGCGCGGCTCTCTGTTACTTACGCTACAGCAATTATTGGCGTTTTTTATCTCCTTACCTTCATCCTGGGCTTTGGAGCAATGGTATTAGTAGGTCAAGATGCTATCAAGCAAATTGGTACTGGTGGTAACATGGCTGCGCCGATGTTGGCAGAATTTCTCGGTGGTGATGCTTTCTTAGGTTTTATTGCGGCTGTTTCCTTTGCAACTATTTTGGCGGTTGTCGCTGGGTTGACACTCTCAGGTGCAGCTGCATTGTCCCACGATTTATGGGTGAATGTGGTGCGATCGGGTCATGCTGACGAGTCAGAACAACTGAAAGTGGCTCGCGGTGCAACAATGCTTTTGGGATTAGTAGCGATATTCCTCGGCATCTTATTTAAAGGACAAAACGTTGCTTATATGGTAGGTTTAGCATTTGCGATCGCTGCGAGTGCAAACTTTCCAGCCTTGCTTTTATCCATGCTTTGGCGACGTTTCACGACCAACGGTGCGGTTGCAAGTATGTTAGTAGGAACTGTCTCATCTTTAGTGCTGATTTATTTATCACCTACTATTCAAGTAACGATTCTCAAGCATGCTTCTGCACCCTTTCCCTTAAAAAATCCTGGATTAATCAGTATCCCACTGGCGTTTATTGTGGCGATCGTCGTTTCACTATTGAGTACTGAACAACAGGCACTAGACAAATTTGCAGAAGTTGAGGATCGCATCCACATTGGTTCTGAGATGTGATTTTGTCAACGCATAAACAAGTCTAAGCGGCGGCTTTCGCCGCTCAGAATTACTGTCAGTAGAGTGACATACTCCCACACTGATGCAAGCATACAGTGTGGGCTTCTCAGCGACTCCCGGTATCCCGTCGGACATTAACTGAGCTTTGTTTTAATTCCACGAGATGCCCCTCCGCGGACTTTGAACAAGTATCAAAAAGTATGTTCTACCTTAATACCGCTAGAATTTTACCCATTCACGGAGACGATACAAAAATATCTATTCTTGAATGGAACCCTATATTCTAGATTGTCTAGGTTCCGTGTACAGCCAGCATTTTAGGCTTTGTCTGTACTTACCTATAATACCATATTTCTCTTAGTAAATATAATGAATATGGGTCATGGTTCGACATAGCAATTAACTGTTTTGGCTACACCAAAATACATTAATTACTATATCTCACCACTCCCGCGCATTCATGAGCCAGCGCTGTAGACGGGTTTCCCGTCGCAGGCGACTGGCATCCTCACACCCCTGTATTGTGGGTGTGAGGCTTCTGCTGATCTAGCTAAAAAGTTCTGCGATGCCTTTTCAACTCTTGGAGAGGCTGCGCCAACAATTTACATAAGTTTAGTACCTTACGCACAAATAACGGAAAACGAACCACAGAGAAGCCAGTGCGTTGGGCGGGTTCCCCGACTTGTAGCAACTGGCGCGACACAGAGTTCACGGAGAAATAAGAGTTTAGGAGGGTTTTTGCGTAAGTCCTGAAGTTGCCAAAACTGACCCTAACTTTGATAAAATTCGCCAAGGGCAACTGTTCAAAATTTCAGTTGATGGTTTTTTGTCGCAAGTGAACGATTAACATTGCCGTAAAGATTTAAGTCTTTTGTTCAAATGAGTTCATACACTGAAACAGAATTCCTTGTTGGTGATATTCCGTACCAAATGTTCATTCAATATTACCAACCAAGGAAAGACAGAAATTCAGTTCCTATTGTGCTTTTACACGGCGCTTTTCATACGGGTACTTGCTTTGTCAAAACACCCGATAATCGCCAAGGTTGGGCAGTATATCTGGCAAAACTTGGGTATTCAACCTATATTGTTGACTTGCCAGGGCATGGTCGATCGGGCTTTGTGCCAGACTTACACCTGATGTCATATCAGAGGGTAATCAATGCTACTGTGGCCCTCCTCGAACAGATTGGCCCGGCTGTTATTCTTACCCACAGTATGTCTGGTATTGTTGGTTGGCAGACGGCAAAAACTCATCCCAAACTTGTTAAAGCTATTGTAGGCATTGCACCAAGTCCACCAGCCGATCTATTACCAGCGACCACAAAAAACTCTCACGAGGCTTTTCCCGAAGACCGTCCACGTATTCAGTCGCGTGAAGATACTAAGAAATACTTCACCAACTCAGATACTTTTCCGCAAGAGAATTTTGAGAATTACTTTTGCAGTTTGGTTGCTGAGAGTGCGCGGATTAGCAACGAACTCAGAAATGTTGAAGGACGAGGGCTTTATATTTGCCACCCTGAGATTCTATATGATATTCCTATATGTGTGATTACAGGCGATCAAGACCCGCGCCATCCTCGTGAGGTAGATGCAGAAACTGCAAAATACTTTCGGGGTGATTTTATTTGGCTTCCTGAAGTTGGGCTCCCTGGTCATGGTCATATGCAAATGCTTGAACACGGTAACTTAGCTATTGCTGACTTGTTTATCAGTTGGTTAAAGAGCAAAGGTTTATAGCGGTCTGTATATAGATTTGATGCTCAAGTACCACTAAGAAACCCCGCTTTTGCCTACTGTCCAAGTTCTTTGATATTCTCCATCACTTGTTGGTATAAGTCGTTGTTACCTTGACTTTGAAAAATGTTTGCTGCTTGTTGTAAGTCCTTGAGTGCGCCTTGTTTGTCTCCATTGGCGGCGCGGGCATTTCCCCGGTTATTGTAGGCAGGGGCAAAGTTACGATTGAAGCGAATGGCTTGATTGTAATCTGCGATCGCACCCTTGGGATCTCCATTGGCAGCACGGGCATTTCCTCGGTTATTATAAGCGATCGCATATTTGGGGTTAAGGAGAATCGCTTGATCGAGATCGTCTATTGCCCCTTTTTTGTCTCCATTGGTGGCGCGGGCATTTCCTCGGTTATTGTAGGCTTCGGCATAGTTGGGATTGAGGCGAATCGCTTCGCTGTAATCTTTAACTGCTTCTCTGTTGTTTCCCAGTGAGGCGCGGGCATTTCCTAAGTTATTGTGGGCTTCAGCGTCGTTAGGGTTGATGCGGAGTGCTTGATTGTAATCTGCGATCGCTTTTTCTTTGTCTCCCAAATCAAAGTAGGCTAATCCTCGCGCGTTGTAGGCAGCGCCATACTGAGAATTTTGACTAATTGCCTTACTATAAGATGCGATCGCGGCTTGCAAATCGCCGTTTAAATGCTGATTCTTTCCCTGAAGATAGAATTCCCCACCAATGGAAGTTGTAGCTGAACGACGGCTAGGTTGACTAACTCCTATTTCTGTTACTAATACATTGTCATTCTTACTACAAGAAATACTGCTAGTTGCTGCCAATGTAGTAAAAATAGCTATGGTAAATAAAGTATTTACCCTTGTTCGTTTTTGCCTAAATAAACGCCGTCTCATAAGTTAATATCAACTGCCATAACACCGGAACGGAATTGGTACTAAAATCTAGATTTTAATTCTTTAGCTCAATAACTATTCTAACTTTTGATATACATTTCAAGTTAATTGACAAATTTCCCTGATATTTTATAGATTTATTAGATGAGGTAGGAGGCAGTGTTTCGACTCCGCTCAACAACCAGACAAGAAACTGGAGAAAATAATTATGAAATTTCCAGATTTATTCTTCACAATAACTCTATAAATTCTGACATTTGTAGCAATATGAACAATTTACTCCTCCTCTGTTTCACTCTCTTGACTTTTGGAAGTTAGTCGCCAAGAGGTGGTTTTGTCAATATCTACAGATAGTTGTTCCAGATTTTGCCCTAAATCTTTTTGGACTTTCTGAGTTAGTGTGATTGGAAAATCTAAATTAATACCTTGAGTTTCTGCTAGTCTTGCCAATTCTGTAAATGCAGTTTTTATTGTTGTCCGCTCATAACTAGTCAGCTTATAATTAGAAGTTTCCGATATATTTTGAGATTGCATAGCTTTTTTCATGCGTTCTTGTAAATGCTCAAATTCGGAATTCAACAACTTCCATTGTTGCTCAAGTTGCGAATATTTAGTACTGAGTGATATTAAGTCTTCCGTCGCCGGATCGGGGCTGGCTTGGGCTTGTAAGCCTAATAAGTTTAAGTGAATTTGAGCAAGATAAATACAATCTAAGTAAGCATACTCTATCTGTTCTTCAGTTAAAGGGCGTTTTCCCCAATCGCTTGTTTGTTCTTGTTTATCAATATTGTTAAAGCTACAAAGTGCTGTCGCTATTGTCTTGAGTTGGTAGTTGGGTAATGGCAAAAGATAGTAGGGAATTTTTTTGGACATTTCTAAAGTGCAGGTAATATTTTTGGCTTTCTTGCTACCGAGAAGTTTTAGATCGTAACTAGCGTTGTGAAAAACTTTTTCAATGGCAGAATTTATCATAACTTTTTCAATAAATTCGGCTATAATATTAGGTTGATCTAAGACATCTAAAAGATAGACGCGATCGCCACTCATATCTTGAGGATTATCTAATACCTGAATCAGCGACAATCGGGGATTGCGACTTTTATAGTCAGCCACTTCTGTATCTATCCACAGAGTTTTTGCATTGGTATATTCAGCGACAATGGCACGAATTTCGCTAGCGGAAGTAAGGTAGGGCATTGGCTAATATTTCCTGATATTTAAGGCATTGTAAGTAAGCCATAGTTTTATAAAGTAACATTTTGTTGGTAAGTTTGCTGGCACAGTATTACAAAAAGGCTAAGGTTTGCAATTCGTCATAGATATCGCCAAATTGACTTAAATCTGATAACATCGAGTCACTACTGTGGGATGGCATCGTCTACCATCGAAAGAGCTACTGTGCATCTACATTAAATTCATAGAAAGCCACAGACTGTGTGTAAAGCCATTCTGGTTAGCAGCCGTCAGAAAAATTGAATTGGAATTTCTCAAAACTGAGCGCAAAATCTTAGCTTCAAGAATCGTCCAGATTTCGATTTTTATTAACCTGAGTTATTGCTTAAGCACTTTTGCTACTTCACTTTTAATTGTTTTTTTAAATTTGCTCCTCACCATCACACACACCTCAATTAACCGCTTCAAGTACTCAATTCGGAGATAGATAATGAAAAAGCTAATTTTATTAGTAGTTAGTGGCATTTTGGTAGTTGGTACTTTTGGCTGTCAAGACTCTTCTAAAACTGGTTCGGAAACTCCTAGCACAACTAATGAAACTGCTCAAGCACCAGCAAAACCCGCTTCACAAACAAATCAAACTGCCAAAGTTCCAGAAACACAAACGACTCCTTTAGGAGTTAGCACAGGTACTAAAGTTAAAACCGATTCTGAAAAAACGGCAGCAACAAAAGTTAAGAGTGACTTAAAAACTGAAGTTAGCGCCAAGTTAAATAAAGGCTTACCAGGTAATAAGTTACAAGTTGAAAACAAAGAGGGTGAAATTATCCTCAAAGGCACAGCCACTTCTGTTGAAGAACTCAAGAAAGCTGAAACCTTGGCTAAAGAAGTTCAAGGTGTGAAAACAGTGAAAGTGGAAGCAAAAGTTGATAGTGTGAAAAAGCCAGAAAAGAATAACTGAAGCTCTCAGTTAACAGTGGACTAGCTAAATCAGCTTACATATTCATCAAAAATAAACAGGATTTACGTCTGCGTAAGCCCTGTTTATTTCGCTTAAATAAGGGTGATGAATTGGCAATGATATAATTTTACATACTTGCAAAATGCTCTTGTAATAAATCGTGAATGAACTGATAGCGACCGCCCACTTGTTGAATCAATCGCCGTTCAGCAGCGTAGCTTAAAAAATGGGCATAATTCCAAGGAATTGACCGATTGTGCCAAAGAATTAGACGCATAGCAAAATGTTGAATGCAGGCAATTCCTCCAAAAAAGATGCCGAAAATTATCGCTATAAAAATTCCATATAATAGTGCCTCGAATAACTCAATATTCAGACCCAATAACACACTACGGATTGCATATATTAACATCCCAAAAGGTAAAAGCAGTACCATGAAAAATATAGCGTGTTTTGCAGATGAATAAATAGCTTTATTGGGGTAATCAATAATTTTTAGTTCATCGCCGATGAGTCCAAAAATTAGCCCAAAAATTAACCCAACAAGCAACCCAACAGATAACCCAGCAAACAGTCCAATAACTAGGCCATAAATTAACCCAATAAATAGCCAGGTAGTCAGCCCAACTATCGAACCTAAAAATATACCAAAACGTGTATTTGCCCAAGACCAATTAAGAGTTTCAATCGGTGTTATATGATTTTCTACTGAACTAAAAATAGGCGCAAAAAGTAGCCCAAACATTGCACCGACAAACAGCCCGTAAATTCTCCCATCAATTAGCCAAACCATCAACCCACAAATTAGGCATATAATCATTTGAACTAGCAAAAAATACCAAATTTCTTGGCTAGATGAATCTAAATAGTCCGGCTGGATTCTTTCAATAAAAAACTCTTTCTGTTTCTGCTTATTCAACGTCTTGGCTAGCCATTTCAACCAGCCTTTAATATCCTCATTGTCATAGCCTTTGCGGTCATGAGATTCTTCCAATCGGTGTTTAATGTAAGCATCAAACAACTCTTTGCGGCATTGTTTTTGATATGCTTGGCGTTCATCAGCAGAATTAAAGTGTTTACTCTTATTCACTAACCCTTCTGGATAAGCAACCGGAATAAGATGCAAAAATAGCGGTATCTTTGCCAACACACCTAAACCTTCAGGGTCATCTTTAATGGGTTGCCATAAATGGTAATACCCAACCCCTCGCAGATAATTTTGGATATGAATTGGTGTCAGTGGTTGCAAATAGACTGCTCCTCGCAACTGCCCCAAAATTGCCTCACCCTTTATATACTCTTCTTGACGGCAGCAGACAACTAACGGCAATAGACTAGAGTTGTTTTGCAGAAAGTCATTTATTCGCTCAATACACTTTTTTTGACGGGGTAATCCCAATTCATCCAAACCATCCAGCAGCGGTAAAAGTTTATCTGTGTCCAACCAGTGGCGAGAAATTGCTTCCGGGACGTTATAGCGAAATTTGAGATCTGTCATCAACCAACCGCCGAGCGCTTGTTTATCATCTTTCCAGCTAGAAAGCTCAAATAACACTGGAATGGGGTAATCTGGTTGCTGTGCGGCGCGTTCAATTAAATCTCTTGCCAATTCCAGCAGCATTCTAGTTTTCCCTGAACCAGGATCACCCAAAATTAGCAATCTCCCTGCAATATCTGTCTGCTCGAAAATTTCAATGATTCGTTTGCCTTGTTCTAACTCAGTGTCTGACTTGCTAAAAATTATCAGCCTTAGCTGCTGTTTTGCCCACATCCACGGCGATGATGGATTATTTTTGATTGTTAACGATTGCGCCGATCGCCCTACCATATCTTGTCGATTCTCCATCTGCAACCGAATTATTTCCCCATTGTGCAGTGAGTCATGCAGCCTTGCTGCCACATAAATTTTCATTGCCTTGAGCAACTCCTGTTGCCAATGATCTGGCGTTTTCAGTCTTGTACTATTAACAGTCCCGCCACTTTCCCTCTGTGTCTGCCACAACATGACAAATAGCTGGAATGTATGCCAAGTCAAAAACACCAAAGCCACACCGCCAATAGTCAGAAACAGAACCCTCAATACATCACTTTTATCGGCAATTTCTTTCCATCCGCCGATAATTCCAGTCAAGACTACAACCTCAATCGTCAGCTTGAAAATTAAAGTATTTCTACCGGGGAAATCTCGAATTGCCGGCCACTGGTTAATTAAGTAACCCGCAACAGCTGCTAATAAACCCGTCAACAGCAGCGTGATCAGAGGATTGTTGAGCATTTTTATAACTAAAATCAGATGCCTCACAGATGATTCAAACTATACCAACTGATTTCTGTTCACGCCTAAACTCTCCTTATCTGCTCTGGTAAAATTCTGATACTCCCAAACCAATCATCAGACTCTTCGCTGTGCCTGGAGCGATCGCCTACCATAATCCTTAATTCTCCCCTACTACCCTCTTGCGGATTTTAAATTAGTTGATACACTTGTTCTTCATTAGCCCAGTGAACCAGCGCCTATGGTGCATATCAAGCGCGTGGAACTTACGAACTTCAAATCCTTTGGTGGCACTACCTCTGTCCCTTTGCTACCGGGGTGTACTGTCATATCTGGGCCAAATGGTTCGGGTAAGTCTAATATCTTAGATGCACTACTCTTTTGTCTGGGACTCTCCAGTTCTAAGGGAATGCGAGCCGAACGCTTGCCGGATTTGGTAAATAACACTCAAACCGCTAAAGGACGGGCTTCGATTGAAGCTAGCGTCACTGTGACGTTTGATTTGTCGGATGAAATTTCACACAAAGACACAAAGGCACAAAGGCAGGAAGTAGAGGAAATAGAGGAAGCAGGGGAAGTAGGGGAAGCAGGGGAAGCAAGGGAAGTAGGGGAAGAAAATCCAAAATCCAAAATCCAAAATCCAAAATCGGCAGAGTGGAGCGTTACTAGAAGGCTGCGAGTGACTCACCAAGGGAGTTACACATCGAATTATTATATCAATGGTGTACCTTGCACGTTAACAGAATTGCATGGGGAATTAAGTAACCTGCGGGTTTATCCTGAAGGCTATAACGTGGTATTGCAAGGAGATGTCACCAGCATTATCTCGATGAATGCGCGAGAACGGCGGGAAATTATTGATGAATTGGCTGGGGTGGCGGCGTTCGATCGCAAAATCATTCAAGCCAAATCAACTTTAGACGAGGTGAAGGAAAAAGAAGATAGCTGTCGGATTATTGAAACGGAATTAACTGCACAACGCGATCGCCTTTCCCAAGATCGGGCGAAAGCTGAGAAATATCAAAAACTCCGCACGGAATTTCTAGCGAAACAATCCTGGGAAGCCGTTTTATCATGGCGATCGCTACAAGCACAACAAGAAAAGTTAGTTAACGAAATTCAAACAGGCGATCGCAATTCTACTGAACTCACTACCCAACTCACAAACCTAAATTCCCAAATCGTCCAAAAAACTGCTGAACTGGAACAACTCAACGCCCACGTGAAAGCCTTGGGAGAAGATGAACTTTTGGCGGTACAATCTACCCTCGCCACCCAAGAAGCCGAACGAAAACAACTCCAGCGTCAGCTAACGGAATTACAAACGACTTCCCAAGAAACCGCCAAACGTCTAACTCAAACTCAGCAAGAGATTGAAAAACATCGTCTTTCCCTAGAAGAAGCCGCACAACAACAAATTGTAGAGACGTTACATGTAACGTCTCTACAGCAACAAAGAGATGAAGCACAGCAAGCTCTAGAAACCTCCCGCGAAGCAGCAGCAGAAATCGCCTCGGCTTCGGAAGCGTGGGTGCAGCAACAAACGGCATTCAACCGTCAAATTGAAACTCTGCTGCACACTCTAGAACCGCAACGCACCGAACAAGCACAACTCAGGGAACGCAATAATCAGTTACAGCAGCTGATCCAAGAGCAAACCCAGTTAATTGAACGCGACGAACCCCTGTTAGCAGAAAAACAAGCTGAATGCAGTCGAGTTGAAACGGAATTTAACACCTCTAGCGAACCCATCCAAAATTTAGCTCAAAATCTCTCAGCCACAGAACAAGAACTGCAAATCCAACAGGAAACTCAAAAGCGGTTACTTTTTGAACAACGAGAAAAACAACGCCAGTTGGATAGAATCGAGGCGCAAGCGCAAGCACAGCAAGAAGTTCAAGGAACTCAAGCGAGTAAAGTCATTTTACAATCGGGTATACCTGGACTTTGTGGCTTAGTTGTGCAGTTAGCAAAGGTGGAACCCCGCCATCAGCTAGCTTTAGAAATGGCTGCCGGTGGACGTTTGGGACATATTGTGGTGGAAGATGACAGCATCGCCGCCGCAGGGATTGAATTGCTCAAACAGAAACGTGCAGGGAGAGCGACTTTTTTACCACTAAATAAAATTCACGCTCCCAAATTTACTCAAGATGCAACGCTGCGTTTTGCTAGCGGTTTCGTTAATTATGCTGTTAATTTAGTCGATTGCGATCGCCGTTACAAAGATGTATTCAGCTATGTTTTCGGTAACACGGTAGTTTTTTCTAGCCTGGAGGCGGCGCGGAAAAATTTAGGGTTATATCGCATCGTCACCTTAGACGGGGAACTTCTAGAAACTAGCGGTGCAATGACTGGTGGTAGTAACAGCAATCGTTCAGCCTTACGGTTTGGCAATGCAGAAGCGGCGGAATCTGATGAAGCGATCGCTCTCAGAAGTCGCTTGGTGGATATTGAGCGGGTTTTAGAGCGTTGTACAGAAGCGATCGCAACTTTGTCAACCAGAAGCAAACAACTCGCCCAGGAACTCACAGAAGCGCGTCAGGCGCGGCGCGAACAGCAGTTGCAATTGGAACAGTTGCAAAAAGACATTAAGAATTTAACAGCGCAATTAGAGGGGACGCGATCGCAACTCGCCCAAAACAGCGAAAAGTTAGCCACCGCTCAATCCCGATTGGAAATTTTAGAGCGGGAATTACCGGGACAAGAAAATGAATTGCAACAATTGCGACACGCATTAGCCGAGTTAGAAGCATCCCAAACCCCCAGTGAATGGCAACAAATCCAGGCAACCATAAAAATTCAAGAGCAACAATTACAACAACGGGAGTCAACGTTAAGGGAAGCCGAACAAAGATTAAAAAATTTAGAAAATCAGCAACAGCGATTGCAAGAAAAAATCCAAGAAGGTGAAACGCGAATCACCGAATACGAAACCCAACAAATCTCTTGTAGAGACGCGATTTATCGCGTCTTGAGCCAAACCACAACGCTAGACGACCAAATCACCCAAACCCGTCTATCGTTAAGTGAAATGGAGCAAAATTTGGGCGAAGAAAAACAAAAACGCGACACCACAGAATTGGAAGTGCGATCGCACCTTTTACGCCAACAACAATTGGAATGGGAAATCCAAAAACTCCAAGAAACCCAAGAGAAGCGGCGGGAAGAATTAGTTGCATTACAAAATCAGTTGCGAGATGTGGGAGCAGAATTACCGAATCCGTTGCCAGAAGTACCAGATCAGGTAGATTTAGAAGAATTGCAGAAAGAATTGCGATCGCTTACCAAACGCTTACAGGCGATGGAACCTGTTAACATGCTGGCGTTAGAAGAATACGAACGCACTCAAAACCGTCTCCAGGAACTGACGCAAAAATTAGAGACACTAGAAGGAGAACGCACCGAACTACTTTTACGGATTGAAAACTTTACCACATTGCGGCAACTAGCCTTTAAAGAAGCTTTCGATGCTGTTAACGAAAACTTTCAATCAATTTTTGCCATTCTTTCCGACGGCGACGGCTTCTTACAACTCGAAAATCCTGAAGATCCCTTTAGTAGCGGACTGAATTTAGTCGCCCACCCCAAAGGCAAACCCGTACAGCGCCTAGCTTCCATGTCTGGGGGAGAAAAATCACTTACAGCCTTGAGCTTTATCTTTGCCCTGCAACGCTACCGCCCATCGCCATTTTACGCCTTTGACGAAGTAGATATGTTCCTAGATGGGGCAAACGTAGAACGATTAGCTAGAATGATTAAACAACAGTCACAACAAGCGCAATTTATAGTTGTGAGTTTGCGTCGTCCGATGATAGAATCAGCCGAACGCACAATCGGCGTTACTCAAGCACGAGGAGCTTACACTCAAGTTTTGGGGATTAAGTTACAATCATCCAATACATCTGCTTGAGTTTTTGTTAATAATAGTGTATAGACAAACCGGATTCGAGATCAGGACTCGGTATTAGAATGACCTCCGAACAGATAATTAGGCGTTCCGACATATTAAATACCCAGGTGATTACCCGCGACAACGGCAAGCGGCTAGGCATCATCAGTCAAGTCTGGGTTGATATCGATCAACGAGAGGTTGTGGCTCTTGGTTTGCGAGACAGCCTGATCTCCATTTCGGGCATACCGCGCTATATGTACCTCAACAACATCAGCCAGATTGGTGATGTCATCCTGGTTGATAACGAAGATGTCATTGAAGATATCGAAGTTGAATCTCTCAGTAATCTGATTAACTGGGAAGTAATTACAGAAACAGGTGAAGTCTTAGGCAAAGTTCGGGGCTTCAAGTTCAACGGCGAAACCGGGAAGCTTGAATCTATAGTCATTGCTTCTTTAGGATTGCCCCAAATTCCCGATCAATTTGTGAGTACTTACGAGTTCTCAGTCGATGAAATTGTCAGCACTGGCCCCAATCGTTTGATTGTGTTTGAGGGAGCCGAAGAACGAGTAAATCAGTTGACAGTTGGTTTACTAGAGCGCCTGGGTATCGGCAAAGCGCCGTGGGAACGAGATATAGAAGAAGAATACGGCTATACTCCACCGCGCCAAGTTGCACCAAGCAATCAACTGCCTAGTGGAGTGCCATTGCAGCCACCCAGACAGAAAGTTCGCGCCCCCGAACCCATAGCGCGGGAGGAGGAATGGACGGAAGACTATGTGGAAGAAGAAAGGCCACAGCGTCAGGTAATGAAGGCGCGGCAGTACGAATCTATTCAATACGAAGAAGACGAGGAAGAAGATAACTGGAGCGAGGCAACGGGTAGCGACAGGTATCAACAACCGCAGCCGCTAAATTATGAAGCAAAGCCTTATAGCAAGCCTTATGTTGACGAATACGATGATTATGACGACGTAGATGGCGATGCTTGGGAAGATGCGCCGAAGCCCGTGAATATTCCTAAGAAAGTCAAGGAAAGACAGCCGGAATACGAAGAAGAAGGCGGATATTAAGTAATTCGTAATTCGTAATGACGCGACGCTCTCTACGAGACGCTAAAAGCGAACGAATACTCGCTACCGCTACGCTATCGATGACTCGCTAACGGTACGCTAACGTAGTTGGTAATTTTCGGCTTAGATTACAAATTATTTCTCTGATAAATTCAGCCCTCTCTTTGCAAGCAATGAGGGGGCTAATTTTTTAGGATAAGTGAGGGAGTTGAGAATGCGCTATTGGCTCAAGGGTAGATATTCAATTCGATCCTGGTATTCATCCTCAAACGAAGCTTCCACAATGATGATTAATTCTTCAACAGTTTGTCCGATGCTTTGGTTTGCATCAATGGTGAATATTCCAGGTATATGGCGACCTGAAGCTAAATGGTCAGCCAAATGTCCGGGCATGGACTTACGGTTGTTCGTCACCAAAATAAATCCATTGGTTTCACACCAAATCAAAATCTCTGGGTCTGGAGTGCCTTTGGGTAGCACATCTAAATCCCCAATGATTCGCACGATCAATTCTGGGTTGCGCCGCACAAGTTGGGAGCGATATGTATGACTTAGATGTTCATCCAACAAATACCGGATTGCCATTAGCTTTCCTGTAAATGCTTTGGAGCGTTTTCTTCCTGCATCCGCCGAAACCTCATCCTGGCAGGAGACGGATTTTGCTGTTGTTCTTCGCGCATGATTCGGGAAAATTCCAACCAATCTACCAGATAGGCTTCAACCTCTGAGCGATGATGCAAGTAATACAAAATCGTGGCGTAAACCTGTTCTAACGTCACCGTATGAAATTGTCCGGCAATTTCTTCTGGTGTTTTGCAGCGATAGATATACTCGTAAAGAATGCTCTCAATCCCAATGCGGGTTCCTTTGAGTCGGATGTCATCTGGTGCAAGCGCGTTGAAATACTCTTCCAGTTTCATAAAGCAAGACCCCTCGAATGAACATTGCACTTCAATCATAGAAGAACACCGAGAAATTCGACCCTCAATGCGAAAACAGTTTGTAACTAAGCGATAGCTCTAATATTTTCTTGTTTGTCAACTTTCATTTTTATAAACCTTGCTACGATGCCCGACATCTATAACATTTACTAATAAAACATCATCCAAAATATCGTATATAACTCGATAATCACCTACTCTAATTCGATATGTGTTTTCTTCACCCTGTAACTTTTTCACTCCATTGGGACGTGGTTCTATAGACAACTCATCTATTTTGGGTTGTATGCGATATTGTAATTCTTGAGATAGTTTTTTAAACATTTTTCTAGCCCCCTTGGTAAATTTAACTTCGTAAGTCACGCTACGTCTTTTTTTCTTTCATTAGCGATTTCCTTTTTAATGTCGTCCCATGCAATAAGACTATTATTTTCTATATCACTTTTAGCAGCATGATAGGCTCTTAAATCATTTTCGTCCTCTTCATCTTCGATTTTCTGAAGTAGTGCATAAATTTCATCTAGGGTACTATCGTAAGCTTGGTTTAGCAGTACGTTGATAGCTTTGATTAATTGTTCGCGTTCGTGTTCGGTTTTCATAATTAAGCCTCTTTAAGATTGTTAAGTTTGATTAATTTATCAATTCTATCAAGTACAAATAACTCATTTTGAAAACTCAATATCATCTAAGGGTAATAATCCTTCGTCCAGTGGTTCAAGGGTGGAAAGGGTTTCCAGGAGGGATTTTTTCTTGATGGGAGAAATGATGGCGAAGGGGATACCGTTTTGGGTAATAGTGAGGGGTTTGCCTGTTTTTTGGGCTTGGTTGAGTAGGGTTTGGATAGTTTCGGGGAGATCGGAAAGGGTGATTTGTGTCATGGTGGGTTCTGGGGTTAGCAGATGGGGACTTGGCGCACATCTATTTTACTTGTGACGGCGTTGGTGATGAGGGCGGTGCGATCGCAATAGTCGCTAAAACAGTTAACTGTTCAGAAACTCACTAAAAACTGCTAGCGTCAAACAAAGGAAAATATCGTTGTGGACTTTCGAGCTTGAAAACCCGTTCTAATTATTGGCTACTGCTGCCTTATATCCAACTCCAGTGGCAAACGATCGCTAAGGGACTTGTTGGTATTTTGGGATACGTACTGGCGACATTAGTGTTAATCAATCTCGCCGGGAAATTGGCAACTCCCTTTGCCCAAGGTAATGTAGTAGCGATCGCTCAAATAACTGGTAGTTGTGCTTTAGTATTTCTTGTTAGAGGCTTGTTTCAGTCTATACAAGATATGTACATGGCGAAAGCTGCTTTGAGAGTTGCTTTTCATCTCCGCCAGCAAGTCTACGCACATCTGCAAAAGCTCAATCTCAGCTATTTTGAAACAGCAAAAGCTGGTGATTTATCTTACCGCCTCACCGAAGATGTTGACCGCGTTGGCGAAGTGGTAAATAAAGTATTTCACGACTTTATCCCCTGTATTTTGCAGTTGCTAGCAATTCCGATTTACATGATTTACCTAAATTGGCAACTGACACTAGCAACAATCATAGTTGCACCACTCATGGGTATTTTAGTCGGCTGGTTTGGCGAACGTTTACGCAAGTATTCCTTAAAAAGTCAAAATCGCGTGTCGGGTTTATCAGCCATCCTCGCAGAAGTTTTCAACGGTATTCGTTTGGTACAGGCTTTTGCTGCCGAAAATTACGAAATCGCTCGCTTTGGCCATGAAGCAGAACGCAGTCTCAAAGCCAAATATTCAGCCGAACAGCTAAAAGCAATTCAGATTCCCATTATCGGATTTCTGGAAGCCTTAAGTGCCTTATCGTTACTAATTGTGGGAGCTTGGCAAATTTCCCAAGGTAACTTGACAGTGGCGAATTTTTTCAGTTATCTGGCGGCGGCGGCGCTATTAATTGATCCCATTGGTCATACTACTAACAACTACAACGAATTTAAGCAGGGTGAAGCATCTGTTGACCGCGTTTTTGAATTGATGGCAATTCAGCCGACAGTGATTGAAAAGATAAATGCGATCGCTCTGCCTCCAGTCAATGGCAAAGTAGAATATCGTCATATTTCCTTTGCCTATAAACCAGGTGAACCCGTATTAAAAGATATCAGTTTATTAGTATCGCCAGGTGAAGCGATCGCACTTGTGGGTGCTTCTGGCGCTGGTAAAACCACGTTTGTGAATCTTTTACCCCGTTTTTACGATCCTGAAGTTGGTCAAATCTTCATTGACGATGTTGATATTCGGGATGTGAAATTGCATAGTCTGCGGCGACAAATTGGGATTGTTCCTCAAGAAACTATTATGTTTTCAGGGACAATTGCTCAAAATATCGCCTTTGGACAATATATTTTTGATATAAAAGCAGTTAAAGAGGCGGCGAAAATTGCTAACGCCCATCAGTTTATCAGCCAACTACCAGAAGGTTATAAGACTTTGGTAGGCGAACGTGGGGTAAACTTATCAGGTGGACAAAGACAAAGAATTGCGATCGCTCGTGCTGTTCTGCTCAATCCCCAAATCTTGATTCTCGATGAGGCGACATCAGCCTTAGATTCGGAGTCAGAAGCACTGGTACAGGAAGCGCTGGAAAGATTGATGGAGAAACGGACAGTATTTATTATTGCTCACCGTTTATCGACAGTTAGAAGGTGCGATCGTATTTTAGTTCTCGAACAAGGACAAATTGTGGAATCGGGAACCCATGAAGAATTATTAGCTTTAGAGCGTCGCTATGCACGGTTTTATACCCAGCAATTTAGTTAGGCAGAAAGGAGAGTAGGGAATCTCACTTCTTTGGGGTATAAGTATCATAGGAACAGAAAACCGAATTATCAAATAACTAGGTACTCATCATGATTCAAGATGACATCATTAACGAATTGCAATATATTCCCGAATCAAAACTACAGGCACTATACGAACTAATTCACTATTTTCGGCTTGGGATTAACAGTGAGATGGAAAAACAATCTAGTGAGTCCGAAGACTTAAAAATAGATAAGAATCTATGTATGAATACCTTGCAGAAAATTAAGCAGGGCGATTTATCAAGTTTTAGTGAGATTGGTGATGTGAAAACATACATTCAAGACTTAAAACATGAAATTAGTTAAAGATGATGACTATAACCGTAAAGAACGAAAATTCTTTAAAAAACGCCCTCATCTAATTGATAAATATGGAGAAGTCTTAGAAAAGCTAAAAACTAACCCATTTGACACATCACTAAAAACGCATAAATTAAAAGGCGAACTTAGCGAATTTCATTCATGTAGCTTAACCTATGAATATCGAATTATTTGCGTATTTTTAATACAAGATGAAACTATTGTTTTAGTCGATATTGGTAGCCACGATGAAGTTTATTAATGCATTACTATGACTACCCAACCCCAAGCCGAACTAGAATCGCGTGTCTGAGAAAAGATCAAGTTATTTATTGACACATTTATCGAGTGTAATATCTCTTAACCCGGTTTTCTCCGGTTTTCTGTGCGAATGCTACTCATACATCATTTTCTCATGGAAACGCAGGGCAAAGCCATCTAAATATTGACAATAAAGCAGAGGGGCAAAGGGGCAAAGGAAAAAAATGATTTTTGGTACAAGCTTTGCCCCATGCTAATTATCTCCTAGACTGAATTGTTTTAATTAACTCATAAAAAGGTTGCCAATTATCTTCTTGAGCAATTGCTTCCCAAATAGATTCAATCACAGGTCTTAATAATACAGTTTTGGGATTATGAACAGCTAGAGTTTGGGTTATTAGATGGATGCGTAGGCGTAGCCCGTCGTAGACATCGCTATCAAAATCGTTCAAAATTTTATGGTATAATATGCACCAATCATCAAATATTCCAGATGCACCCGGTACTGGCACAATATCGGAATTATTCATCACAAAACCTGGTTCATCTCGCCATTTTGATGAAAAAGTCCGAGCCATCTCATAAAAAAACTCGTGATAACCAACTTGGCTATCTTTCAAAAATTCAACTGTTAGATTCAACAGTTCCGCAGCTTGTGGATGTGGCAACTCCGAAAAACCTAACTTTTTCAACATCAAAGAACTGTATTCAGCTTGATAATACTCATCAAACCTTTCTAATGCAGCTTCCATTTCGTCTTTATCGATAATCGCCTTTAAAGGTTCTTGAAGCATTTGTAAATTCAACTTGCAAATACTTGGTTGATTACCGTAACAGTAGCGCCCATAATAGTCAAAATATGCAGCTATAAAGGATGGGTTATAACTAGGAATAAAAGCGTAAGGACCATAGTCAAAACTCTCTCCAGTAATCGACATATTGTCAGTATTCAGGACTGCATGACAAAAGCCAGCCGCCATCCATTGCGCTACTAGTTCTGCAACCCGTTTAACTAATTCGGCGTAAAACAGAGCATATTTATCTTCTTCAGCATTTAAGTGTCGATAATACTGCTCAATTACGTGGTCTAACAGCTTCTTAGTTAAATCTGGACGCTGGAAATAGTGCAGTCGCTCAAAAGTGCCAAACCGAATATGAGAACTGCTCATTCTAATCATCACAGATGAACGGGTAGGCGAAGGTTCATCGCCCCGCCAGAGTGGTAAACCTGTTTCTATCATGCTCAGACAGCGCGAAGTACGTACACCCAAGTAGTGCAGTGCTTCCGCAGCCAGAACTTCCCGCACCCCGCCTTTGAGCGTCAGCATACCATCGCCACCACGGGAGTAGGGCGTTCTCCCAGAACCTTTAGTGCCAAAATCGTATAATTCGCCATCATTGGCACGTACTTGCCCGTAGAGAAAGCCTCTACCATCACCCAACTGTCCGTTATATTCACCAAATTGATAGCCGTGGTAACGCAGTGCTAACAAGGGTTTACGCCCCTGAAATTGACCAAAGGCTGTGATGAAATCTTCGTCTTTGACTACTTGGGGGTCTAGACCAAAACGGGGTAATAGTTCATCGTTACGCCAACGCAGGAGGTGTTGGGGAAATTCTGCTGCTGCAACCTCATCGTAGTAGTCGCCGCCTAGAGATTCTAAGGCGCTTTCGTAGTTGAGGGAGAGAAAAGGATTGCTAGAATTCTTGTCGTTTGGAGTTTCAGCCAGAGTCATTACGAGCAAAGCTTAATTCATTCTTCTCTTAATACTACCTCTGGCTTCAACATCAGCATAGACGCTAAAAGCGTAGCTTGCTTCCCCGAAGGGGTACAAATACTCCCTATCGCTACGCCATGCGCTTTTTCGTTCAGAATTAATCAGGACTTACGCAAAATATCTCTCAAACTCTTATTTCTCCGTGTTCTCTGCGCCTCTGTAGTTCGATTTTTCGTTACCTGTACGTAAGTCCTATTAATTCTGAATTCTGACTCCTGAATTCTGTTCGATAAAAAAACTGATTTTTTATTTTGTAATTGGTTGTGGTGTTGGTGAAGTAATTCCTGCTGAGTTTGATGTTGGTTGTGATGCCTGTGAAGAGAGAATTTTTTTCACTTGCAGATTATAAGCTTGTTTAATTGATTCAACCTGTTTCTGTTGAGTTTGATTAAGATCCAAAGATGTTAACACTGTTCTGATTCTCTGACGGGATTGCAGTGCTGCCTTAAATTTAGCATCTTGGGATGGGTTTAATAGAGCCTCAATATCCTTATCTCTTTGTTGGCGAGCCAGTTGGATTTGTAGTCGCTGTTGCTTTGTGAGTTTGATTGGCTGGTGTGATGCAACACTAGTTTGAGTTTTTAAGGCTGGTGTAGTGGCGGTATTTGAACCTGGGGCTGCTAAGACAACTCCGTTTAAGATGGTAGCAAAAGCGAAGATAGTAGAAAAGACAGATAAGCGCTTTATAGAATTAATAGACATTTTGAAAAACTCCTCAATCATTTAATCAAGTTGGACACATCGGCTAAAGCTAACTTTAATAACTGAGCCGGACAGTGAACAAATATTACTATTGCATTTGCTTGTGGAGTTATTGTGTATTTATTATGAATTTGCTATGAATATGTAGATATTGACAACTGATGTATTAATTTTATTGCAATTTAAATATTATACCAATACAAATAGCTGTAAAGTGGGCAATTATCAGAAATAAAAAAACAAGGCTTATAGCAAAAGTCAAACATTCTTAATTTAGATAAATTGCCTAATTTGTGTTCATAAATAGCATTGACAAATAAGTGATTTTTTTAGCATTGATATTTGGTAAATCGAATAAATATTCTGGTATTCTGGAAAATAATTCTCAACCGATTTCAAGATTTAGGTGCTTGCCAATGAGGATTTGTAAGACTTGTCAAAATATGATCTTCCCATTGCCCATTAATTAACAAATAGTCTCTAGCATATCCTTCAACAACAAAACCGAGTCTTTTAAGTACATTACCACTGCGCCGATTGTGAGGCATATAATTAGCCATAACTCGGTGAAAATTTAACTCTTGAAAGAGATATTGAGTTGCGGATTTTAAGCCCTCTGTCATATAGCCTTTACCTTGTTTCTTTTCAGCAAGGCTATATCCCACATAGCAAAAATGAGCGACTCCTCGGACAAAATTACTAAAATTGACCGTTCCAATAACTACGGTGGGATTTTTTTTGGTAAAAATAAATAGTTTTAACGATTGCCCATTGATAAATTCTAGAAAACTATTCTCTATCTGATATTGCCAATATTCTTCAGTGAAAAAACCATCAGCCCAAAGAGGATAAAATGGAGTCAGATAAGTTTTGTTATCAATGAAGTATTTAAGAATTTGGGGTATATCTTCATGGATTGCGGCTCGTAATAATAGGCGATCGCTTGCAATTATTGGCAATTCTGATATCATAAATTACTTAATCTGCGGGATCTCTTCCCAGAACATTCTCTAAATTTTATAAATTCTCTCATAACCTGGGGTTTAACAGCAGCAGTTAGATTAAGTGTCATAGTTTTTCCATTTTTGCCCAATACCCAATGCCCGATAGAACAAATAGAGTGAGTATTTTTGCTCTTAATCTGCCATTCAACCAAAATCTTGATAAGCTGATGTCTAAGTATCTAGAGCGGAAGGATTGAGAGCCAATGAATGATAAAGCACAGTGCGCGGCATAACTTCGATAAAATAGCTTTGCCTAAACGCTGTACCGCAGCAGATTCAAGCAAAAGACAGCTCAAGATTTAACCCAGTTTACAAGAAGGACAGTGATGTGGTGGGAATACGCTACGATTGGCAGGAATTAGAGATTCGGGCGATATACAACACGCCTTTGCTAGAGCTTATTTATCAAGCTGCTAGCGTGCATCGCCAATATCATGACCCAACAAAAATACAAGTTTGCAAGCTGATATCGATTAAAACGGGAGGTTGTCCAGAAGATTGTAGCTACTGCGCCCAATCTTCCCGCTATAAAACAGAGGTAAAGGCGCAAGCACTCTTAGAAAAAGAAACGGTAGTTAACATCGCCCAGAAAGCGAAAGAAACTGGTGTTAGTCGCATCTGTATGGGTGCTGCTTGGCGCGAAGTGCGGGATAACTCACAATTTGAGGAAGTCCTGGAAATGGTCAAGGATGTGACTGCAATGGGTTTAGAAGTGTGCTGCACTCTAGGTATGTTGACCGCAAATCAAGCCCAGAAATTGGCAGAAGCGGGACTTTATGCCTACAACCATAATTTAGATACTTCCCAAGAATATTACAGCACAATTATTACCACAAGGACTTATAGCGATCGCTTGAACACAATTGAGAATGTCCGTCAGACAAATGTTACTGTCTGCTCTGGCGGTATCCTGGGCTTAGGCGAAACTGTTGATGACCGGGTTGGGATGTTACAAACTCTGGCAAACTTACATCCACACCCAGAGTCTGTACCAATTAATATTCTTTCACAAGTACCAGGCACACCCTTAGAAAATCAGCCTGATGTCCCCATTTGGGATATTGTGCGGATGATTGCCACAGCCAGAATTTTAATGCCAGCTTCTGATGTGCGTCTTAGTGCCGGTAGAGCAAGACTTTCTCAAGTTGAGCAAGCTTTCTGCTTTATGGCAGGAGCCAATTCTATCTTTTCTAGCGACGACAACAAAATGTTGACGGTGACAACTCCCTGTCCAGATTACGATACTGACCGAGAAATGCTGAATTTACTTGGTTTGGGGATGCGTCCGCCTTCTCAAAGACAAGAGAAGGCAACAATTCCGGCTGTTGTGGGATAAATATCTGATTGTGGGATAGCAGTTTCGGCTATCACACAATAAATAATTGGATATTTTTTACTTGAATTCCCTAAGCAGGTGTCAATAAAATCAACTGCTGCTGCACAAGCCTTCTTACTTCATCCAATCCCAGTTCTACACTTGCCAAAATATCTGCAACTGTGGAATCATAATCACATTTTTGCATAAATTCAAACTCTGCTACAGATAAGTTAACAATCTGGTAATCGTAGTTAAAGAAACATTGACTTGGAAATCCCTCAATACAAGGATTAAGTTCGGGAATCGCTGCTAGTAGGGCGTTATCTTCTGACCAGTCGGCTTTGATTAAGGGAGGACGACCGAGGAAAAACTCGTAATGAGTTACTTCAGGGTCTAATAATTCTATCAGGCGATAAAGCTGGCGATCGCTCAATTCTTTTGCTCGTTCTACTAACTCTGGTGCTTTACCCAAAAGTCTTTCTAAATCCCAGAAACTCGGATTTGAGAAACCAATAAAATCCAATCCCGAAGCATCTATTAATTCAAACAGCGTCTCAATGTTGTAGTCAATTTCTTGGGGATGAACGTACATATCAGCAAAGTATTCATCCTTGTTGTTTTCTAGTGACCAACGTTGTTTATCATATTTGACAATTCGGTTATTTTCTGGTAAAGAAGCAAATATTTGTCGTCCGACTTGGACACCATCGCGGTAGTCGCCTTTTTTGTCACCTTGAATAAGTGCGATCGCTTTTTGCATGAGTTGAATTTCCCAGCGCCCCAACTCCCCGTACACAAAAATGTGCATTAAGCCGCCTGGGGCTAACTTCTTCGCCAAAGCTTGAATACCGCGAATGGGATCGGGGGTATGATGCAAAACGCCAACACAGTTAATTAAATCAAACTCACCCGGTAACTGTTCCACATCAAACAAGCTGAGGTGATGAAATTCAACGCGGTTAGCCCCTGAACGCTGACAACGCTCTTTGGCTACAGCTAAAGCGCCGCTACTAAGATCAATTCCCACAACAGAAGCTTGAGGATTGAGGTGAACCAAGTACTCTGTACCCACACCAGTACCGCAACCTGCATCTAAAATCCGAATATCTTGCTTTTGGGGTTTTTGACCTGTGCAGAAGTTATGAGCAGCTAGCCAATTCCAGCGCCAATTGTAGCCTGGAGGTGGTTCATCCAACAGGGCTTCTGGCGGAAAGGGGTAGGTATTGTAGAGTTTGGCAACAGCAGCACTAACAGTTTGGGAATCGGACATGATGAGGAATAACGCAGCATTTCTGAGTTTAGCGAATGCTGGACACTTTAGGTAGACAAATAATTGCGTAGGCGCAGCCCGTCGTAGACATCGCTATCAGCCCATATATTTTAGGCAGGGAAGTTTTTCAGTAAAAACACTACTGTTTAAGTATCTATTAGCTAATAAAATTAATTGTAATTTTGTATAATAATTTACTCAATTAGGAGCATTAAATGGCTGTAGGAATGCCTGAATTTGTTGAAAATCCAGAAAATCGTTGCCCTGTAATTCTCTTACTCGATACTTCTGGCTCTATGTCAGGTCAGCCTATCCAAGAGTTAAATCGAGGACTTGCTGCTTTCAAACAAGATGTACAAAAAGATTCCCAAGCATCGCTGAGTGTGGAAGTTGCCATGATCACATTTGGCCCTATAGTTAAACTCACGCAAGACTTTGTAACAATTGACCAATTTACACCGCCTACATTGGAAGTAGGTGGTGTTACTCCAATGGGTGCGGCGATTGAGTATGCTTTGGATTTTCTAGAAAACCGGAAACAGACTTATAAAGACAACGGTATTCTCTATTATCGCCCTTGGGTGTTTTTGATTACAGATGGAACGCCAACTGACTCCTGGAATTCAGCCGCGCAAAGATTGAGAGAAGCAGAAGCACAAAGCCGACTGTCATTTTTTGCAGTTGGTGTAAAGGATGCTGATATGAATATCCTCAAACAAATTTCTCCTCCTGAACGTCCACCAGTTACGCTAAACGGCTTAGATTTTCGTGAGTTGTTTGTCTGGCTTTCTGCTTCAATCAAACGGGTTTCTAGTGGCAAAGTAGGACAAGCTGTAGCTTTACCGGCTATGGGATGGGGTCAAATTACTAGTTAGAGGAAATTTTGTGAATTGGAAAGCTGTTGCGCGTTCTGCGATCGGAACAAGTCA
>NZ_JABXKI010000130.1 GCF_017115095.1 Nostoc sp. NMS4
TATTAGTTAAACATCAAAATTTGGCTTAAAAATAAGGTTAAAAGCCAAAATCATTACTAAAACCATAAAATGTTAGTAAATAATGTTAATTCTGTTGATAATTAAGGGTTTCAGGATTTTATCAAAGGAATTTAGGATAACAAGTACTGAAGATCCATATTTATTTCTTTAGTAGAATAAGAATTTCATAATTATTTCACTTTTTCGTGAAAGCGTAATTAAAGAAGGCTTTTAGCACTGGGTTGACTATGCGGCTGATATTAGTTGAGGATGAAGCAGATTTAGGTGCAGCAATCAAACAAGTCCTGAGCCATGAGGCGTATATAGTTGACTGGTTTCTAGATGGTACTCAGGCATGGCAATATTTAGAAACTGGCTGGACTGAGTACACACTTGCGATTTTTGATTGGATGCTGCCTGGAGTATCGGGGATAGAGTTGTGTAAATGGTTGCGATCGCGCCAATTAACTCTACCTGTATTGATGCTAACGGCTAAAGACCGAATGGAGGAAAAGATTATTGGTCTAGATAGCGGTGCAGATGATTATTTGGTTAAACCCTTTGATATGGCAGAACTGCTGGCAAGATTGCGGGCATTACAACGGCGATCCTCTTACGTAGGAGTAACGCTGACACCTCAAGTCCAACCCCGACGCTTACAAGTAGGTTATCTGACGCTCAATTACAGCACTCATCAACTTACTCGTCAGTATTGTCACGGTGAAAATCAAGTATTCTCTTTAACTGTCAAGGAATTTCAATTGTTGGAATATTTCATGAGACATCCTAACCAAATTATCAGCCGCGACCAAATTATTAATCAGCTTTGGGAAATTGGTGCAGAACCAGTTAGCAATGTCGTAGCAGCACAAATTCGCTTATTGAGACGCAAATTAGGAGAAGAAGAGAACGAATCTTTAATTGAAACTGTTTATGGTGTGGGCTATCGTCTCAATATTCCGCCTGCGGAAATAGGCAGATGATTTCTGCTAACTCGACAGCGACACTTTCAGCAAGGTTATAGAAATATGGAACGCAACCCCATTTTCCACCAGACTAGGTTGCGCTTGGCAGCTTGGTATACCCTCGTCATGGGCGGTATTTTAGGGCTATCTAGTTTGGGAGTTTATAGTGTGGTTGCCCATGCCTACTATGAAACCATAGACCAGGGATTGCAATCAGTCGCAAAGGCACTCCATAAAAGTATTGAACCGGCTTGGCAACAACCCGGACAATTACAACGCCTGAATAAAGAATTTTCTTTAGAATTATGTGTGGCTCAGACAAATTGTTTGCCTAAAACAACAGCTATTAAAAAATCAATCACAGAGGCGGCGAATCCAGTTAATTACTATATACGCTTATTGAATCGCTCAGGAAAACTTTTTGCTAGTGGAGGTATGGAATTTGACAAATTACCGATTACCTCAGAATTGCAGTATTGGCAAATATTAACAGATTCCTCTGGCGCTCGATACCGCGAAATCACTTTACCTTTGTATACTCAAAAACAGGTTTCGGGTTATCTACAAGTGGCGCGTAGTATCACTGATTTAGACCAACATCTGGCTTATTTAAGATTAGCTTTGGTGTTGGGATTACCAATTTCCATGATTTTCGTTGGTTTGTCTAGTTGGTGGTTGGCAGGAAGGGCAATGCAACCTGTATATCTTTCCTACCAACAAATGCAGCAATTTACTGCTGATGCTGCCCATGAGTTTCGCACACCTTTAGCAGCAATGTACTCTACTATTGAAGCTGCTATTAAGTTACAGCAAGAACCAAAATCCAATGGTGGAATTTTAGATGTACTTAAACGCCAAAATCGGCGACTATCACAATTAGTCGGAGATTTGCTGTTATTAACGAGGATAGATCAAAAACAACTAACAGGAGAATATCAGTCTTGCTGTTTAAATGATTTAATTAGCGATTTAACTGAGGAATTAGCATTTTTGGCAGTAGAAACTAAAGTCAATCTCTCTAAACAGGTACAAATCCTAGAAAAACTGTATGTGATGGGAAATGAAGAACAGCTTTATCGCTTAATTTCCAACTTAATTGCTAATGCAATTCAAGCTACATTTAGCGGTGGAAAAGTCACGGTTTTTTTGGAAAAAAGTGAGCTTTACGCCATGATTAAAATTCAAGATACAGGAATTGGTATTGCTGTTGAACATCAACAGCGAATTTTCGATCGCTTCTACCGAGTAGATCGCAATCGCTCTCGCACCTCCGGCGGTTCGGGTTTGGGATTAGCGATCGCCATCGCGATCGCCAGAGCGCATAAAGGTAATATTCACGTTCAAAGTCAACCTGGGCTAGGTAGTACATTTACAGTTCGACTTCCTATTTCATCGTGATTTCTGGAAATAAATGTTGCTATCTAGTGGATTATTTATCTTGATAACGATATTCTATGCTAAAGCTTTTGTTTAAAATCTGACTTTTCACGTTATGTGGAAAAGCCATGAAAAACTTAACCCCCTAACCCCCTTCCCTACCAGGGTTGGGGGAAAATTCAAAGTCTCTCTCCTTTTAGGAGAGAGATTTAGAGAGAGGTTTTCCAGATACCGTGAAAAGTCAGGTTTAAAATCCATAATCTAAAATCATTTGATTTGGAGGAGTTTTGATAAATAATATTCGCGATCGCTTCAGGGGTTTTAAGCGCAAAAGGGTTGAACCATCACAACTAAAACAGTTGGTACATGAGTTATTGTCAGAGTCTAGTCTCGACGCAACATATTTGGTTTTGATTATTGGTTCATGTGCGTTAGCGAAGCTCCTCCGAAGGAGATCGCTACATTTGGTCTACTTGCCAATAGCACTGCTGTAATTATCGGCGCAATGATTATCGCACCTCTAATGTTGCCAATTCGAGGTTTAGCCTTTGGTGCATTAATTGGAAATATTAACCTATTTCGTAAAGGTGTAATAGCAGTATTCTTAGGCACATTATTAGCACTTGTAATTTCTTGTAGTATTGGTTGGATCGTTAATCTACCTAGTTTCGGCAGTGAAGTGCTATCTCGCTCCAAACCTAACCTGCTTGATTTGGGTATTGCAGTCGCAGCAGGTGGTATTAGTGGCTACGCTAAGGTAAATTCAAAAATCTCTGCTAGTGTGGCAGGGACGGCAATAGCTGTTGCCCTCATGCCCCCAATTTGCGTCATCGGTTTAGGTCTAGCAAAATTTAACTTATCACTCAGCTTAGGAGCGACTTTGCTCTACCTAACGAACCTTTTGGGTATTAGCCTTGCTTGTATGCTGACATTTTTATTCACCGGCTATTCTCCTGTGGATCGCGCCCAAAAAGCACTGATATGGGCATTGGGATTGACAGGCGCTTTATTAATACCTTTAACTGTGAGCTTTACCCGATTAATTAGACAAGCAGAACTCGAAACCCATTTGAGAAAGGCACTGCTGAACCGAACTGTAACTTTTCAACGTTTGGAACTACTGAAAACTGATACTAATTGGCTGAGTAATCCGCCTCAAGTTCGCTTGAGCGTTAGCGCACAAGCACCTGTAACATCAAAGCAAGTAAGTCTTTTAGAAGCGTTTCTTGAAAAAGAAACTGGGCAACGTTTTTCTCTGATTTTTGAAGTTAGTCAGGTGAAAGAAGTCAGAGGAGAAAAATCAGATTCTCCTCACAAATAAGATAGATATTTTCATTGCAGTTTTAACCTTTGCTAAAGACAGATTTGATTTAGTTGGTATATTGACACAAGACCCTAATATTTATGTGGAATCTCCAGTAACTATGTAGGATTGAAAAACGACACAGGATGAACACTATATCCAAATCCTTGGGGAAATACTCTAGCATCGCCCAGATGCCAAACAATACTAACTTTGACAACTTGGTATAATTAGATGTCAAATATAAATTGGTTTGAGTATATTAATGATGCGTCGTTCTCTACGTTTTTCCTTTTTCTACTTAGTGGTAATTCTGCTAGTGATTGGTTTGTGGTTGAGTCCAGGAATGGCACAAACTGGGTCAAAAGCTGCTGTAGTTGTGGATGGATACCAGATTTTTCAAGTCAGTGAGTCTGGTGAATTTAGCGCCAACGAACGAGCTAGCTTAATCAATTTACAACTAAAGGAGGCGGTAAAATCTGACAAAGCAATTCAGGTAAAAATTGAAGAACGTAACCAATTACCAACGATTTTATTGGGCGATCGCTATTTGCTAACTGTCACTAAAAATGATACTTTATCAGGCAGCAAACCTGATGAACAGGCTTCACTTTGGGCTAAACAAATTCAGGAAGTATTACAACAATCTCAAGCAGAGCGAAGTTCGCAATATATTCGCAACACCTCCATATTGTCTGCAAGTATTTTGCTGGGAGCATTTGCTATCTCCTGGTTTCTTGGATTGCTTAGAAAACGGATTTCAGGAATTGTACAGAGAAAATTAAATGATGCAAATGCACAAGTTATAAATGATGATTTACCCAAAGGATTAGCATTACTATTTGATTTAATCCTTTTCTTTGCCCGTGCTGGTATCTGGGCAAGCACTCTTATTTATATCACTAATTTATTTCCCTACACTCGTCAATGGAGCTATCAAGTCACCTATATTTTAACTTCTAGTTTCACATCTCAATTTATTACTTTAGGCAACAATTCTTACTCTTTAATCAACCTACTAATTCTGGTGAGTTTATTATTCGCCTTAATAATCTTTGCTGGAACCATCACTAATATCCTGCGCTCTCGTGTTTTAAGTGTTGCAGGTATTAACCGAGGCGCTCAAGAGGCGATCGCCATTTTAACGAAATACAGCGTGATTATAGTTGGTAGCATAGTCTTGCTGCAAATTTGGGGACTTGACCTCAGTTCTGTAACAATTTTGGCTAGCGCCTTGGGTATTGGGATTGGCTTTGGCTTCCAGGATATTGCAAAAAATTTCGGTAGTGGTTTGATTTTAGTTTTGGAACGTCCGATTCAGGTAGGTGATTTTATTGAGGTGGCAGATTTGCATGGCACTGTCGAGCGTATTAATGCCCGCAGTACGGAAATCAGAACTCTCGACCATGTTTCGATTATTGTACCGAATTCGCGCCTTTTGGAAACCGAAGTGATCAATTGGAGCCACCGTAATCCTGTTTCTCGCTTGCATTTACCCGTTGGCGTGGCTTATAGTGCGGAACCTGATTTAGTCAAAGAAGCGTTGCTGGATGCAGCCAAAGACCAACCCAATGTTTTAGATACACCTCCACCCCAAGTACTGTTTAAAGGTTTCGGCGATAGCGCTCTCAATTTTGAGTTGCTGGTGTGGACAGCAGAACCCCACAAACAGTTTTTAATTAAGAGTGATTTATACTTTTCCATCTACGAAGTTTTATGCAAGCGGCACATAGAAATCCCCTTTCCTCAGCATGACTTGCATTTGCGTTCTGGGACTTTGGGGCTTTCTCCGCAAATAGAAAAGGCTTTGCAGCGACTATCTGAAGAATCTGCTAAGGGATACAATGATACAGCAATTTGAGATCAGACCTGCCAAAAAAATAGTAAACATTCAAAATGTAAAAAAAGAAGATTATTGACCGTTTTTTCATCCTATTTATAGATAGGAAAAACTAACTAAAGGTGGAGTTAGATATCAGGATATTTTTATATTCTTATTAAGGTTGACTAGTTAAGCAAGTAAGATCATGAATGCAGATATATCCGCACTCTGGGACAGAATCCAGGGAATGATTAACGGATTCATTGTCCTACTGCCGAATATCGTGCTGGCATTGATTGTCTTTGCAATCTTCTTCGCGGTGGCTAGAGCAATTAAGAGAGTAGTTAAACGATTAACTCGCGATCGCCACCAAGCTCGGAATCTAGGACTAGTACTGGGACGCTTGGCGCAAGGTACAATAATGTTAATCGGGCTATTTGTGGCTTTGTCGATTGTAATACCGACATTCCGAGCCGGAGATTTGATACAACTACTGGGGATTAGCGGCGTAGCGATCGGCTTTGCCTTTCGTGACATCCTACAAAACTTCTTGGCTGGGATTCTGATCCTCTTGACAGAGCCGTTCCAAATCAATGACCAAATAGTTTTTAAAGACTTTGAAGGAACTGTAGAAAATATTGAGACACGAGCGACAACAATTAGAACTTACGATGGTCGCCGTATTGTCATTCCTAACTCAGAATTGTTCACTAATTCGGTAACTGTAAACACTGCCTTTGACAGTCGCCGACTACAGTATGATGTCGGTATTGGTTACGGCGATGATATAGACCGAGCCAAGGAGTTAATGCTTGAAGCATTGCATAGTGTGCCGGAAATACTGAAAGATCCTGCACCTGATGTGCTGCTCATGGAACTTGCCGAAAGTACCGTTAATATCCGCATTCGTTGGTGGATCAACCCGCCACGACGTGCAGATGACCTCGCCTCACGGGACAAGGTGCTTTCTACAATTAAGAAAACCTTAGTTGAAAACGGCATCGATTTACCCTTTCCCACACAGCAAATTTTATTCCATGACCAGACAGAAGAGATAGATGGCGATCGCTCCCGTCAGCGTGAAGGTTGGCCATCTGGTAAAGGCAAAGTACCAAAACCCCACCGCATGGGTGATTCACTCAGGTTACTTGCTCAAGAGCGCTCCTCACGAGATGACAACGGTAAGGTAGATGCTCAAATCAACGAACAATGAGAAACGTTAAATTAAGCAAACTTTGGGATCAGTTGCACTCAAGCTACTGGTTCATCCCAGCAGTGATGCCAGTTGTAGCTACTGCTTTAGCTTTTATAATGCTTACTCTTGACCGCACAGGTAAGGCGGGGATTGATTATTGGTGGATGTACACTGGTGGCGCAGATGGAGCGCGATCGCTTCTCGGATCGGTTGCAGGTTCAATGATTAGCGTTGCTGCTACAGCTTTTTCAATTACAATCGTGGCGCTTCAGTTGGCTGCTTCCAATTTTGGGCCGCGCCTTTTACGTAATTTTATGCAGGATACTGGTAATCAAGTTGTACTTGGTACATTTATTGGTACGTTTATCTACTGCTTACTAGTACTTCGGACGATTCATGGAGAAGGTAATGGCTACGAACAGTTTGTGCCACAACTTGCGGTGACAATTGGTACTTTACTTGCCATTATTAGTATTGGTGTGTTGATTTATTTTATTCATCATGCTTCAACCATCATTCAGGCATCGCACGTAATTGGAAATGTTAGTAGTGATTTACACAAAACTATCGATCGCCTGTTTCCCGAAAAAATTGGATATAGTAAACTACAGAAACAAGTAACACCGTCCATCCCAGTTAACTTTGAAGAAGAAGCTTGTCCCATTCGAGCGATCGCCACAGGTTATTTGCAAGCAATTGATGACCAAGAACTCATAAATATTGCTTGTAAATACAATCTACTAATACGGCTTCAGACTCGACCGGGAAAATTTATAGTCAAAGGTAGTGATTTAGTTATAGTTTTTCCTGGAGAAGTGTTAAATACAAAACTAGTCAATAAAATTAATGATGCTTTTATTCTGGGCATAGAACGTACAGAACAACAAGATGTAGAGTTTCCCATCGATCAATTAGTAGAAATTGCTCTGCGTGCCATTTCCCCCGGAATCAACGATCCATTTACTGCAATTCGCTGTATTGATCGAATTAGCGCCGGCTTGTGTCACTTAGTTCAAAGGGATTTCCCTTCGCCCTACCGTTGCGATCGCAATAAAAAATTACGCATAATTGCCGAAGGAGCAGATTTTCAAAGATTGCTTGACCGTGCTTTTAATCAAATTCGGCAATATGGAAAGTCAGATGCAGGAGTAACTATTCGGTTATTAGAAACTATAGCTACCATTGCCAATTACACAAACAATAGTCAATACTGTAAAGCCTTACGATCTCATGCTGACATGATTTTGCAGGACAGTAATGAGGGGCTATCACAAGAACAAGACCGTAAAGATGTACAAGAACGGTATTATGCTGTTATTAAATCTTTAGACTGTAACGGTGCTATTAAAAATTGGGATTAATCAGCAATGTTAACTTTAGTATAAAAACTATGAAAAAGGTATATATCAGTCCTAAGTTATTTCTAAAAATTTCTCTTGATTCTTCTCTCTGTGTTCTCTGTGGTTCGATTAAAAAATAATTTTAAAACTCACAAATGAACTTAAATTTTCTACATTCCCTTAAATCATCTACTTAGGAGGCATATATGTTAGATATAGAACAATTTTCACATCCACCAAAAAAACAAGAATTTGCTGCAATCTTTCGTTTAGTAAGTCGAATTAGTTTTTGGGTACAGTTAGTACTTGGTGGTGTTTCTGGCATCGCTGTATTCTTGTCTTGCTTTAGTCGTAGCATTACCACTCAAACAAACAATGCAGGTATAGGGTTTGGGATATTTTTGGCTATTGTTGGTATTTTATTGCTGTGCTTTCGAGTCTATTGGGCTTTAGGTTATCGGAAAATGGCTAAACTTTTACAAACACCAAATTCTGAAAACCATCCCAAAAAAGAAGAGGTAATTCAAAATTTACAGATTGGATTGCTTGTGAGTTTAGTAGGCTTATTAATAGCTTTTATTGCTTCGGAAGTGACGGTTACGGTTATATTGGGAAAAGCAGTAGCACAACCTCAAGGTGTCGCAATTTATCAACCAGAAAATGTAATTCGTTCGCTAGATATTTTTGTCATGCTAGCAAATGTAAACATGATTGGCGCTCACTTTTTTGGTGGAGTTACCTCTCTTGGTCTACTGTATTGGCTAGAAGAGTAAGAGGTGCAGCATTGATTTGATTTTCCTAACTTATGGCTATAGAATTACTAATCTATCTCAGCGATCGCTCGTGGTTTTGCCACAGCAGTCCAGATTGGGGTGAATTTGGCATTACGTCGTCCCCACAGTCGCCAAGATAAATTTGAAGCCGATCGAAGAGGACTGAAGACTTTAGGATGTGCTGGTTATGCTCAATCTGCCATGATTGCTTTTATGCAAAAGTTACTCAACCAGCCTTCAGTGCCAACATTTTTGAGTACTCACCCTGCAACCAGCGATAGCTTCGCCAACGTCTTCGACGAACGCATTACTGCCTTAATAAGTGCAATTCATTCTCAAAATGCTTATAAATGTGGCGGTTTAAACAATACTGTATATGAGGAAAAAATTCAACCTTTAAGTTAGTTGATAATAAATTTTGGAGAACATGTAAGGTAATGAAAATTCGATTGATGCGCTTAATAATTTTACCATTGGGCTTAATCTCTGTATTGCTTTTGGAGATGTTACCCTTTAGTTTTGCACGTGTTACAGCACAGGCGAATAATAATACCTCAATTCAACGTAGGCTCTCAAAATACTCTCCTGTGAAAGCTCCCTATCTTACACCTGCATCTCGTGGACAGCCTGTGAGAGATGTGCAAGCTGTCCTGCAATATTTAGGATTTTATAACGGAGCTATTGATGGTATTTATGGCCCTAGAACCACTAGAGCAGTAGTAGCATTTCAGCGATCGCACAGAATAGTTGGTGATGGTAGAGTAGGAGCGCTGACGTGGCAAGCTTTACGCAGTAATATAGCACCCGTGCGCCGTCGTCGTTTCTAACAGTGGCTACACAAACTCTCGTCCGCCTGTGCGGACTAAGAGAAAATTAATGACATAGGTAGTATTGCCTTACCAGAGTTCCAACATGGATGTTTTTAGCCTGAGAGTGAGCAGAAAATTTCATGCAGCCACTTGACATCAAAATTAAGTGCATATACACTTAATCTATGGATAAACACACTAACCCAATCAATACCGATCTTCTAGATCAAGTGGCTTGGGCGTGCGCCTGTTTCAATATCCGAAAGGCTTCTCGTGTTATGACACAACACTTTGATGAAGTACTCAAGCCGAGCGGATTGCTAGTGACTCAGTTCACCATTCTGGCTGCTGTAGCGATCGCAAAATCAGCCACGGTCAACGAGTTAGCAAAGACGCTAGTGATGGATCGCACGACCTTAACCAGGAATCTCAAGCCCCTTGAACGCGAAGGATGGTTAAAATCCGAACCTGGGCAAGACCAGCGAACTCGTATCATTGCCTTGACCCAAGCTGGAGAAGCTGTCTTAGCGAAAGCTTTACCATTGTGGAAACAGGCTCAAAGCATGGTTGAGACAGCACTTGGACAGCAACGATGGAACACTTTGTTGGCGCATTTAGTGGAAGCAACAGCACTCTTGCGTTAAGTCTAAAATTTTGCTCCAAAAAGTGTATATGCATTTAATTTCTCTATGTTGGCAGTTGATGATAAGCATTCAAAGAAATCATCTTTCCTCTCACAGCATTATTAGCAAAATCATTACAAAAGGTAGCTCATCATGGAACAGGGCATGTCGGATAATCCTGGAGTAATTGCTTTTCCGCCAGCACTCTATGCTGGAACATTATTAATCGGATTAGTACTTAGTTTCGTGTTTCCAATCGACTTTTTATCGCGATCGGTAGCACTAGTTTTGGGAGTATTAGCGATTATTTGCGCGGGTTTGATAGTAACTTCAGCTTTTCGGACGATGAATCGCGCACAGACAGAGGTTAACCCTTCACGTCCGACAACAGCGATCGTTTCGGACGGAGTTTTTAGGTTAAGCCGCAACCCAATTTATTTGTCTCTAACGCTGCTTTACATCGGCATCGCGTTGCTATTCAGCGCGCTCTGGGCATTGCTACTATTATTGCCCCTTTTAGTGATTGTGCAAATCGGGGTTGTTCAGCGCGAAGAAAGTTACTTGGAGCGTAAATTTGGCGATGAATACTTACGCTACAAGGCACGAGTGCGTCGCTGGGTATAAATTATCCATTAAAACCAATTGAAAATTACTCATGGAGAAAAGCTGATGAGCGACATCAATAAAAACAAGCAGATTATCCAGAACTTTATTCAAGTAGTTTGGAAAGGTCGAAACCTTGCTGCTTTGAAAGACTTTTGGACAGAAGATTGTATCAATCACGCAATGCCAGGGTCAGAAAATCGAGGACTTGACGCGCTTAGGGTCTATCACGATTCGTTCTTTGATGATTTTTTCTCTGCTTTCCCCGACATCGAGATTGAAATCATGCAGCAGGTTGCGGAAGGAAATCGGGTTGTTACATATATCGTAAGCAAAGGCAGACACAGTGGCGCATTCTACGGCATTCCACCAACAGGCAAAACCATCTCAACATCAGTGATCCGAATTGATCGTGTTCAAGATGGCAAGATCGCCGAGCATTGGTCTGTTTCCGACGCGGCAGGTCTGATGCAGCAACTTCAATCTTGAACTGTAGTAATGCTTTTTGGACAACAAAAATGTCAAACACTGCAATTGCTACTGCTTGATATAAAAACTATGAGTTAGCCAAGCGATCGCCTGGAATGGGAATAATTAGGGCTTGCTGAAAAAAAAGAAAAGGTGACAGTCTCTAGATTCTCAGACCAAAGAAGTATATTCAGGTGCAAGATAAGATTGCTATAAGTACAGCATCCATCGGGGTAAAATGTTGGGAGTTTGATAATCTTTCTATATTTACTTGATGCTAAATATTCTATTTAACTGCAATCCCCTTATGGCATTAGATTCTACCACGGGTGAAGTCGTAATTGCAGAACAACTCAAGCAATTTTTACTAGTACTATCTGTCTCATTGGGTGTTGCTACACTACCACAAATTTTTAGTTGGTTGCGCCGCATTCCTTATACACTATTACTGGTCATAGTGGGATTAGGGTTAGCATTCGTGAATGTGCGATTGGTTAATCTATCTCCTGAATTGATTCTGATGATTTTCTTACCGCCACTGCTGTTTGAAGCTGCTTGGAATTTGAAATGGTCAGACTTAAAGCGGGATTTGTTCCCTATTTGTCTGTATGCAGTAGTTGGGGTGATAATTTCTATTGCCGGAGTAGCAATTGGTCTTCATCAATTCGCTGGACTTGAACTTAGCATTGCTCTATTAGTTGGAGCTAGTCTATCAGCAACCGATCCAGTTTCGGTAACGGCTCTATTTCGGGAACTAGGAGCAAGCAAACGTTTAAGAACGCTGATGGAAGGAGAAAGTTTATTTAATGATGGTATGGCCGTTGTGGCCTTTGGCTTATTAGTTGCCCTGCCGTTAGGTAATGCCAAACTTGATTTACAGTCTGCAATATTCGAATTTTTTCAAGTAGTAGGCATTGGTATCAGCGTTGGAGGACTAATTGGGTTTGGTATTTCCTACCTAACTCAACGTTTCGACTTACCATTAGTAGAACAATCTCTTACCCTGGTTTCTGCCTACAGCACTTACCTAATAACAGAATATTTGGGTGGTTCTGGAGTGATTGGAGTAGTCACCACAGCTTTAATTTTAGGCAACTTTGGCTCACGCATCGGCATGAATCCGCGCACACGGATTATTGTTACTGAATTTTGGGAATTTCTAGCTTTTTTTGTGAATTCGATTGTTTTTCTCTTAATTGGCGATCAAATTCGCTTTGCTGTCTTAGGAGATAACCTAAAAACTATTGCAGTGACGATCGCAGCTATGATTGTGGGACGGGCAGTATCTATTTATGCTTTAAGTAGTCTTAGCAACTGGTTAGCTAAATCCGAAATTCCTTTATCTGAACAAACTGTATTGACGTGGGGTGGGCTACGCGGCTCTGTCTCCATCGCCCTGGCCTTGAGTGTACCAGCCATACTCCCCCAAAGGGAAGAAATTATTGCCACTGTATTTGGAGTAGTTTTATTTACACTGTTAGTACAAGGCTTAACCATCCAACCATTGTTAGAGAAACTCCAACTTTTAGGTTCGCAACCGCTACGTCAAAAATACACTGAAGCAATTGCCCGTCAAGTTGCTCTCCAAAGGGTGCTGGAATATTTAGAAACAGCACAAAAGCGTCCCGGCATTCAGCCAGAGTTTTATGACTACCAGAAGACGCTACTTTCAAGTGAAATTACCTGTTTGCAAGAAGAAATTGATAAGTTACTTGATGAATACCCAAATTTGCAAGAATTTTCAACCGAAGAACTGCGAGGGGAACTGCTGGCAATTGAAGCTGATACTTATGCTGAGTTTGTCCGCGCAGGTAAGTTAAATAAAGAACTGTCACCTTTTTTGCAAACAAACTATGACAGAGCAGATGGGAAGGAATAAGCGTATGTCTCATAGTAAGCGATCGCAACTTAACAAGATTGTAAACTCTTTAAATTCTGTCTTCATTTGCTCCAGCCGTCAAAAATGCTATCCGTTTAAAGGCTCCCAAGAACAACCACAGGTAATTGAACGCTCACTTTAGTACCTGTCACGGTGTCAGACTCAATGGATAATTCTCCACCATGAGCATTAATGATACGTTTGCTAATGGCAAGCCCCAACCCAGTACCGCTTGGTTTTGTGGAAAAGAACGGCTGCGTTAGCTTTGACAAAACCTCTGAAGGAATTGGCTCACCACCATTGCAGACATTAATGCAGATTTTATCAGGAGACGAACTATCCACTTCCCATTTAATCACATCTCCTGCTGAGACTGCCTCACAAGCATTGCGAACAATATTAATAAACACTTGTTTTAGCTTATCTTTATCTCCTAAGATTTTGACTGTAGGTAACGCTGGAATAAATTCGATTTGCCGTGAGAGCGCTTCTGGCATCTCGCACATTGGCATCAGTAATTCACAAATAAATTCATTCACATCCAATTCACACAGTTGCAACACCTGGGGTTTGGCATAAAGCAAAATTTCACTCAGCAGATTTTCTAGCCGACTAGCCTCACTAAGTGCCAACGATAATCGCTCAAGAGCCGCTTCAGTCAGAACAGTTTTCTTAAAATACTTCAATCCCATAATCATCGTTGTTAGTGGATTGCGAATTTCATGCACAATCATCGCCGCAAATTCACCAATAGCTGCCAGTCGTTCCTGTTCTAAAAGCTTGGCTTGGGCTGCTTGTAGTTCTGCGGTGCGTTTTTCTACCTCAGTCTCCAGGATATGATTAAATTGGCACTGCTGCTGGTAAAGATGGTAATGATCGATGGCAGTAGCAGCACGTTCGGCGAACAATAATAAATGTAAATTTATACAACAAATAGCAAGCAAACATCAGGGTGGTTATTGAAAATTTACCGTATCTTTTTTTACATTTAATCACCCGTAACCTAAAAATTTAAATTTGGCTGAGAAATCTGTAAGAAGTTTCTAAGGGAAATATCAGTTTTTTAGATATCAATCCTTATCTATTCATAATTCTTAGATAAACTATTTAAGCAATAATCAGTTTAAAGGTCATGCCAAGAGCTATATCACTGATTGATGCACTGAGGAATTAAAATCATGAAATTAAGACATTTATTAATACTGGGCTTTTCTTCTCTTGTCATGGTTGGCTGCGTCCCCGAAGTATCAAATAACCAGGCTAATGAAAGTCCTATAGCTGTGAATGCCTCTGTTCCCGTGTCTTCAACTCAGGCGAAACCATTAACCAAGTCAGCGCAATCTCCAGATTCAACTGCTATGAAGTCAGGCACGTTTGTTTCTGGAGAACATACAACTCAAGGGAAAGTTAGTATCACCACTAAAGATGGCAAATCATTTTTAGAGCTTGATGAGTCATTTAAGACTTCTGAATCAGGGCCAGATTTAGTAGTAATTTTGCATCGTTCAGATAACGTGATTAATTCAACTAAGCCACCATCATATCCCTTACAAAACGGAGATTATTTTATCCTAGCTCCGTTACAAAAATATAGTGGCGCTCAAACTTATGCCATTCCTAACAATATTCATTTAGCAGACTACAAATCCATCGCTATCTGGTGTCGCAAGTTTAATGCTACTTTTGGCGCTGCTAGTTTGAGTCAGTAAATATTAACCAACAATTCAACAATAAATTACCAGGAGAAAGTTTATGAAACTAGAAGGTAAAGTAGATCAAGAACAGTAGGGAGAAAAACTATGTCAGATTCATCCTTATTTATTCCAGTTATCCTTGGTACTTCTCGTCAAGGTCGCCAGAGTGAACACGTTGCTAAATTTATCGTTGAGCAGGTTGCACTACGCGATCGCTTAGAAACTGAACTGATCGATATTAGAAATATAGCGATCGCTAATGATGATGCAGGTGAACCACTCAAAGACCCTCAATTTTCTGCAAAAATGGAACAGGCAGATGGATTAATTATCGTTGTACCAGAGTATAACCACGGTTATCCAGGTTTACTCAAACACATACTTGACACCTGCCTTAAAGAATACATTCATAAAGCCGTTGGACTGTGCGGCGTTTCCGCAGGTCCCTTTGGTGGCACAAGGGTAATCCAAAACCTTTTACCTGTGATGCGGGAGTTGGGGCTAATGACTATTTTCTACGACCTCAACTTTAGCAACGTTCAAAAACTATTTGATGAGTCGGGTAATTTGATTGACAAACCAACCTACATTCGTCGTATGGAAAGGTTTATGGACGAATTAGTTTGGATGTCAACTGTCCTAAAATATGGGCGACAAGAAGTCAGCCTGGAGAAAAAGTGAAAGCTACCCCAGTTACTTAATTCATAGCGAATTAACTTTGGCAAAACTCTGCGTACCTTTGCGTTTACCTCTGTGTTCCTCTGCGTTTAAAAAGTTTTTCATAGAAGTGGGTGTGCCAGTTTCAGAGAGGATTTCATCACCTACTGTCACTCCCGCAGACATCGAAAAAGTTTTGGCTGCGGCTCCGAGGTATGGTATGGTCTTGAAATTATTCCTCCACCTGCTGAATTTTCGCAGATATAGTCACTAAAAGTATTAGACAGGAGACAACAATGCTAGAAAGTCTGGGAAGAATTAAGAATCCAATAGTCAGAAGTATAGCCGCAGCAGCTACAGTTGGTTCAGTAATCACCTTATCTGCTGCTGTTGTAATTGGAGTAACCAATGCCAAAGCTAAATCTGCCTATCAACTTGGTGTCTATTCCTCACTATTTGGAACAGCTAGTGGTGCAGTATTTGGCTTAGTTTATACAAGCAAAGCAATTGGAAATAAATCTACTCCAGACCTCAAAGCATCAGATAGTCATGTTTGGCAAGATTGGCGAAATTTTGTTGTTGTTCGTAAGGTGAAAGAGAGCGAAGAAATTACTTCTTTCTATTTACAACCTGAAGATAAAGGGGAAATCCCCAACTTTAAACCAGGTCAATTTTTAACTATCAAACTTGATATTCCTGGACACGATAAGCCTGTAATTCGTACTTACTCGCTTTCAGATTATCCTGAAAACTGTGAATACTATCGCCTCTCAATTAAGCGGGAACCTGCACCGAATGGATTAGATGTTATGCCCGGTATAGCATCTAATTTTATGCACGATCGCATTCAAGAAGGTTCAGTAATTCTAGCAAAACCACCAAACGGCAAATTTGTTTTAGATGTCCAGAAACCTATCCCCGCAGTCTTGATTAGCAATGGTGTGGGAATTACGCCGATGATTAGTATGGCGAAAGCTTGTACTCTCCTCAATCCTACTCGTCCTATTTGGTTCGTACATGGTGCTAGAGACGGAAATTTTCATGCTTTTCGGGATGAAGTTAGGGAAATTGCAGGGCAAAATCCTAATCTGAATGTGCATTTTCGCTATAGTCGTCCCACACCTGAAGATGCAGGTGAATATCACAGTCTTGGTTATGTTGATGCTGCTCTGATTCAAGAGTTAGTACGACAAGAAGCTGAGTATTTTTTGTGTGGTTCTCCATCTTTTATGCAGTCCATAATGCAAGGGTTGAAGGAATCGGGAGTACCTGACAGTAGAGTATTCTTTGAATCTTTCGGTAAACCGATGAAAAGTGTGTCTGAGAAACAAACTCAAACGGCAACTGGAGATGAGAGATTTGCAGAAATTGTCTTTGCTAAATCTGGCAAAACTTTGACATGGCAACCTAGTGATGGCACTATCCTAGAATTTGCCGAAGCCAATGATATTAATCCACCTTTTAGTTGTCGTGTAGGTGTTTGCGGTACTTGTATGTGTAAAATCAGCGAAGGTGCAGTTGCTTACCAAGAAGAACCAACTGCAACAACTGATCAGGGTTCAGTGTTGATTTGTATTTCTCAACCTGGAACGGCAAAATTGGTGTTGGATATTTAATAAATTCCTCTAATAATCAAGTAATATCAAGCATATTATCTATCAGGCTTAATATCGGTACAAAATTTGATTAGAGGAGATATGAAATTGTGCAAGTTATCTCAGTCAATGTAGGACTTCCCCGTGAAGTACTTTGGAAGGGCAAAACAGTTACAACTGGGATTTTTAAAGAACCAGTTGAGGGACGAGTGATGATGAGATCGCTCAACTTAGATGGAGATAGACAAGCTGATTTGAGTGTCCACGGGGGGAAAGACAAGGCAGTTTATGCTTATCCATTCGAGCATTACGACTATTGGCGGCGCAAGTTACCTGACATGGATTTGCCCTGGGGAATGTTTGGTGAAAACCTTACCACAGTTGGGCTGTTAGAAGATGAGGTTAATATTGGCGATCGCTTCCAAATCGGTAGCGCAGAGGTAATGGTGACTCAACCTCGAATGCCTTGTTATAAACTCTTAATTAAGTTTGGAAGGGCTGATATAGTTAAACAGTTTTTAGATAGCCGCCTAACTGGGTTCTACTTTTCGGTGCTGCAAGAGGGTAAAGTAGGAAATGGTGATACTTTGTCGTTAATCAGTCGAGACTCAAATAATGTCACTGTTGCTGATATTACCCGACTTTATGCACGGGAAACACACGACTTAGAATTGTTACACCGCGCCGTACAAGTTGAGGCTTTACCTACAGGTTGGCGAGACTACTTTCAGCAGCAAATCGAAAAGTTTAAAAGATGAATTTCATTAAAAGTATTTTTATTTTTTAAATAAATCGGTTTAAAGGTTGCGTTTACCCACAGCAAATTTACGTCAACTCAGTACCAGGAGCTTTATACTATCTCCTGTAATGGGGTTGTTATAGCACCTGAGCCTAAAACCTGAATTGCATAGAGATGTTTCTCCATTTATATGGTTTGCTCAAGCTTTTTGAAGATATACTGAAGATTGCTTGAATCTTAATTCTTAAGCAAGTTTAACTATTGTCAATTATAGTGGTTAGCTGTATGGATAGATTTGAAAACATATCGGTAAGAGGTTTTCGCCGTCTTTGGCAAGTCGATCTTGAGATGAGGGATCTGATTGTGATGATTGGTGCGAATGGGGCAGGAAAAACCTCTTTCTTAGATATTCTTTCAATACTAGCCGCTTCAGCCAATGGCAAGTTACAAGAGACATTGCAGTTGAAAGGTGGTTTAAACGAAATTTTGACTAGAGGCAAAGCGCAGGAACTTGAAATCTCAGTTTCAATGAAAGTGCCAGAAGAAAAACCTTTAAAATATGGTTTAACATTGTCTCCTAAAGGCTTGTCTTATGAAATTAGAAATGAAACTTTAACGCAGCAGAGGAATCCAAGTAAACCTGAGCCATTTAAGTACATTGAATCGCATAGCTTAGACATTAAATATTTTCAGGAAGGTAGTGGACTTTTAAGACCAAACTGGGAACATAATTATCTTGAAACATCGCTTTCCCAAGTTCCTAAGATGTATCGTGAGCCTGAAAACTTGAGAAAAAGCCTTGCTTCTTGTACTTATTACGGGGCACTTGATGTTTCGCAGAAAAGTCCAATTCGCTTACCTCAACAAATGCGTCCCGCGAAGCTACCTGGTGCAAGTGGTGAAGATTTAGTTTCCTGTCTCTATGATCTTCGAGAAACTGATAGAGATCGCTTTGAAATGGTTGAAAATGTTATTTCTACAGCATTTCCAGATTTTGCGAGGTTAAACTTTCCTCCAGTTGCCGCAGGAACTATTTCCATGACTTGGACAGATAGAAATTTTTCTCAGCCTATATATGTACATGAGTTATCAGAGGGGACACTGCGCTTTCTTTGGTTAGTTACTCTTCTGCAAAGCCAAAGCTTAACAACAATCACTCTGCTAGATGAGCCAGAAGTCAGCTTACATCCTGAACTTTTGAGACATTTAGCATATTTAATGAGAGAGGCTTCAAAACACACGCAGCTTATAGTAGCAACGCATTCAGATCGGCTGATTAGATTTCTTAAACCAAATGAGGTTCTAATTTGTGACCTTGAAGAAGGTGAGGCAAAGATGACTTGGGCTGACACTCTTGATCTGGATAAGTGGTTGGCGGATTACACCCTTGATCAACTTTGGGGAATGAATTTGATGGGTGGGCGTCCATGAAGATTGCTATTTTAGTTGAGGGGGCTACTGAGGTAGCTTTTAAAGAAAAACTGCGTCAGTTTCTCCAAACTCGTTTAGGGCAACAAATGCCAAGACTCAAGTTTATTCCGCAACATGGTCGAATTCCTAAAGAAGAAAAACTCAGGCGTGTAGTTGAAAATTTACTAACTGGCAATAATGCTTATGATGCTGTAATTGCGCTGACGGACGTTTATACAGGAACTAACGATTTTCAAGATGCGGCTGATGCTAAAGCCCAAATGATGCAGTGGGTTGGTAACAACCCCAGATTTTATCCACACACAGCACTACATGACTTTGAAGCATGGCTTCTTCCGTACTGGAAAACTATCCAATCCTTAGCAAAACATAATCGCTCTGCTCCTAGTGGTTCTCCTGAAACTGTAAATCACCAAAAACCTCCTTCATACTGGATCAAGGAAATTTTCAAATCAGGAGGACGCCAAGATTATGACAAGCCTATTCATGGGACAAAGATTTTGAAGGACAATGATCTTATGATTGCTATTCAGTCTTGTCCAGAACTAAAAGCTTTTGTAAATCAGATCGTCTCTCTTTGTGATGAAAATCAAGTAATTCCTTAATTTTGAAGGAGTAAGTTCGGTTGAGGAACGTAGGCGCAGCCTTCCCGCAGGGTAAAAGAACATTATCAACCCATTTTATTGGATAGTTTCGAGGCGAAAATGCTTAAATGCTCTAGCTGCTTCAGGAATTAGCTCAATGTACCAATACCCATTCGTTTCATCTGCAAACCAATTAACTATTGCAAGTGCTGGTTGACTAAATTCATTATCTTTTACTCCAAAAAAATTGCAAAAACTTGCACCTAAATGACCAATTTGCCCAGGAGAATCACCATCATATCCAGCAGCTTCAGATAACTCCCAAGTACGTAATCTGCGATTATCTTCCATAAAGTAACAATGCTGATACAATTTATCCAAGATAGCTTTATGTCCTAGAGTTAATCCTTCATAAATTGAGTGGAATGCCTCTAGATATTCTTCTTCTGAAAAAATACAACGTTCAACATATTTAACCACTTTATTATTCCCCTTTCGATTTGCCAGAATACCAACATTAAGGCTGTCACAAAGATATCAGTATTAAATCTTACTTTAAATAATTTATTTTCGCTTGATGATCTGTTCACGTTTCCAGGATTCAAAGTCACTAATCCTTAAATCAAATATCTCCTCAAACTCTTCAGGGTCAAAATATCGAATAATCATTTATTTTGATAACAAAAATTAATATAAATTTTTCCTGAGTTTATCCTAAATTTTTATTTATCAATTCACCTAGCCAATTTTAATCAAAATATCAGCCCCATCTTTGATAAAAACGTGATACTCAATATAGCAAATTAATTAAAATCAAGTGCAGATATGCAGAAGGTGAGATTATGAGAACCCCAACCCAAGAAGAAATCAGATTAGCAGAAGCCCAAAATCACATAGCCCATTGGCGCAGATGGGGGTCTTATTTAAGCGATCGCTATCTAAATGACAAAATAGCAGAATAAACTCGGTTCTTGGTCTATTAAATAAAGGAGTTCACAACGTCATGTCAATTCATAACTTTACTCTCTCCCGTCAGTTATTACGCAACTTGTCCATCATTTCGCTGACTTTTGTACTCCTATACGGTGCATCTCGTGTGATACTTCCTGCTCCCGCCACTGATATCTCGAATGCTGCACCGCAGGGAAAGCAAGTAGCGGTTTTCGCTGGTGGGTGCTACTGGGGAATGGAAGCAGTTTTTGAGCATCTCAAAGGTGTTTCTGATGTCGTTTCTGGCTTTTCTGGAGGCGATGCAAAAACCGCAGACTACGCAATTGTTAGTGCTGGATTAACCAATCACGCTGAATCAGTGAAAATCACCTACGATCCATCAAAAATATCATATAATCAGCTTCTCAAGGTCTACTTTTTGGTAGCCCATGACCCGACAGAGTTAAATCGACAAGGCCCAGACTCAGGTAAGCAATATCGTTCGGCGATCTTTTTTGCTAACGATGAGCAGAAACAGGCTGCACAAAAATATATCGCTCAACTCAACAAATCGCGAATCTTCGACAAGCCGATTGTCACAGAATTAGATCCTTTGAAAGGTTTTTATCAGGCTGCGGCATACCATCAGAATTATATAGTGCATCATCCGAGCGATCGCTATGTGGTAGTGAATGACTTGCCGAAGCTGGCTAAACTTCAAGCAAAGTTCCCTGATATGTATAGCAAGTAAGGGGATTTACAGCATTCGGCTTTTAAGATCCCCTCAATCCAGTGAAAGATTAGCCTATCTTGTAAGACGCTCGTCCATGCTTCTCCAGATATTGCTGATGATACTCTTCCGCTCTATAGAATTGTGATGCAGCTACAATCTTCGTCACAATTGGATTTTTATGATAACGAGAACTATTCTCAAGCTGCTCCTTAGACGCTCTTGCTAATAATTCCTGCTCTGGAGTGTGGAAAAATATCACTGACCGATATTGATAACCAACATCTAGCTCCTGATGGTTTGATGCTGTGGGATTGTGCTTATTCCAAAACACATTTAGCAGTTCATCATAAGATACTATTGCCGGATCGTATTCCACTTCCACTACCTCAGCGTGTCCAGTTTTTCCTCTACAGACATCTTCGTAGGTTGGATTCTCAAAGTGTCCGCCACTATAACCAACTGCTGTAGAAGTTACTCCCTTTACTTGACGAAATGCTGCTTCAACTCCCCAGAAACAGCCTGCTCCAAATGTCGCTTTTTGTAGATTAGCGTTTTGCATATCTTTGACAACTATTTTGTGATAATTCTAAATAAAAATCATCAAATCAGATAGATACTTGAGAAGGAAATATTTTCTCAATACTGCCTGATTGATTTTAATTATTAGAGTGACAGATTATCCTGAGATGAGTATGGTATAAAACTGAATATTATCTAAGAATTGGAAAAAATAGTGAAATCTAAAATTAATATACTGCTACCGCAGGGCAGAATTAAAAATGAATGCAGCATAAGCGTTTCATGGTAACAGAGCTTGCCGTAAAGCCTGCGGCATAGCTACGCTTAAGGCGTAGCCTCTCCAAGAGTTGTATTGATTTGGAATGGGTGGTTTATTTACGCCGTACTGTACTAGCTTTTGCTAACTGTAGGAATATTTCGTAGAATACTCACTATTTCAATTGGGTCTAACCGTTTAGTATAATCTGCATCAACAAAAGCATAAACGATTTTTCCGTCTCGATCAACTACAAATGTAGCTGGAATAGGTAGTTCAAAAGACTCATCTCCATTGTATCTAGGTAACACATGACCCTTTGACTCTAATATAGGTCTTAGATACTCCGGGATTTGAAACACAATCCCAAATTGACGAGCAATCATATTGCTGCGATCGCTCAATACTTCATAAGTTAGTTCATGTTTTTCTACAGTTGATATGGTATGACGAGTAGTTTGAGGTGAAATAGCAATTATTGATGCTCCTAATGTTTTAATTGCAGGTAATGCTTGCTGGAGTCCTGCTAGTTCTAAGTTACAAAAAGGACACCAAGAACCTCGAAAAAAGGAAATAACTACAGGCCCAGTAACTAGTAATTTTTGTAATTCTACTGCTTGCCTGAAAGCATTAGGTAGAATGAAATTAGGAATAATATCTCCTACCTTTAAAGCTTGGTCAATCATACCTGAAGAAATTAGCTCATTTTTGATAGACTCTGTAAAATTCATCGTAATTTTCCTGAAAGTTAACTTATACTTTTATGTACCTTTCTAGAGAAATACTGTTGCAGTGAATTTACTGAAATGAGAAAAGTAGACCCTTGGATTTGCATTACTGGGATAATTGCTTTAGGTTCCAAGGCATGATTATCATCTACTATTCTTGTTGTTTTTATACACGTTAAGCCATCCGTTCAATAAGGTGATTACCTACACCGACCGTAGGTCATCGCCTACGGCGGGCGGTTACGCCATCGCAAGAAGGCGGGGCGTAAGCCCATCGCGCTCCTAAACAGTTGCTCCCGTTCATCTGCGGCGGTTTGGGAAGAAGCCATAGCACAAGCCTTGGTGGTCAGGACATTAACAGATGATAAAACTTAGACACAAAAAGACTTTTCACCCAGTCCCCAGTCCCTTGCTATAACAGCATCAGCTTCCAGAACAAACACGGGCGGTGAATTAATTTCAGAATGTCTATTCCAAGAGTAGTTTTAGATACTAAGCCTGATGAAGGGCCTTGCAAAGGAGTATCAGAAAACCGACTCGTGCGTTCACACAAGTTAACATTTCAATTAATTTAGCAAAACCCTTTTTGTTAGTAGTGAGTAGAGTAGCAAGGGGGAGTAGAATGAGACTAAAAATGTCTGGGAACAGACGTTATCGGACATTTTTTTCGGGCGGATAAACCCGCTTCATCCCGCGTATTATTTTGAGGCTGTGTGATGACGTTATCACGTACAGACGCAGGTGTAGATACAGAAGAATTAGGGGTTGCGATCGCTCAGTTATCACCGGAACAACTAGCGGTGATCAAAGCAACAGTCGAAGCGGTGGTACAGGCAACTGGCACACCCAAAATCACTGGGGCGGAAACTACCAGCGAACTGTTTTCTAGTTGGCTCACCAGTAGGGAGTCAGAGCAAACTGTGCGAGCATACCGAAATGACGTGATGCACTTTGTTCAGTGGCGACTAGGCATTGACTATCCAGACTTAGATAATTTAAACCTGCACACCACCACCAAAGAAGATGTGGACAATTACAAAGCCCACCTACTTAAAAAAGAGAAAACAGGGGAAATTGCTCGTGCTTCCGTCCGCCGTCGCCAAGATCCCTTAAAAGCTTTCTGCGCTACGCTTGCGATGTAGGCTACTTGCGGGCCAACCCTGCAATGTTGTTGAAAGTACCTCCGGAGCGCAAAAAGATTAAGGAGCGCACCCTGACTGAGACTGAGATTGAAATCCTATTCGATGCAGCTGCACAAGTTGTAGAACAAGCCCCCACTCCTCACAAAAAGATACAAGCGCAACGCAACCAACTAATTCTGGAGCTTTTTTACTACGGTGCTATTCGGGTAGGTGAGAGTGGTTTAACCTGGGCTACCATGCATTCAAATCAGTCCGGGCTACCTTACATTAAAGTGGTAGGCAAAGGAGACAAGGAGCGCGATGTTCCCATACCGATAGAACTTTACCAATACCTTTTGGCTAATCGACAACATACTAAAGACAAAACCGAGCCGCTTTTCACAAGCCAAAAAACGGGTGAACCCATTTGCGATCGCCACATCCGCCGCATCATCAAATCCATTGCTGAAGTAGCAGGGTTAAGTCGCATCCCCTCCCCACACTGGTTACGGCACAGCCACGCTACCCATGCTGCTAAAAACACGCCTATTCACATCATCACTAAAACGCTGGGCCACTCGTCAGGGAAAATCACGATAGACAACTAAGCTAATCGGCATTTAAGTTGCATAAAAGCAGGGCTGAAGCCCTTACTACAAGCGAATCATTCTGGAAAAATGAATGACGATTAGCTTATCTACACGTGGGTGAAGATGAAGCTAGCTCTCTTAATCTCAAACGATATCGCTGAGGCTTTGTGAGATATGCCCCGATTAGAAATTAGCGGCGATCGCCACGTAGCCCATTGCGCCACTACCCCAGAAATGTGAACGCTTGCGTCACCTGAGCGGATGATACAGTTCGTCAAGAGCATTCCATTCCCAACCCACGCTCATTGGATCGCGGTTACGTGACCAACTCAAAAATTCTTTGGCGCTGAGTTTTTCTCTTTCAGCAATCAGGCTTTGGGGGCTAACACCGAGTCTTGGAGCAAGACTTTCGTTTGTCCTGGGTTGTAGTTAAACTTGTGTTTGTTGGTACGGGTGCACTTGTCTTCGCGGTTTGTTGTTGCTCAATCTCCCAGAGGCGATTGCCCGTTCGATTAGCTCCAGCTTTTTGGTGATAGCTTCAAGTTTTGTTTCCACCGAGGAGCCAATATCTGCAAGATGGGATTCCAGTTTCTCCAGCTTTTTCTCTAGCTGTTTGACTGATTTACTGCCTGCCGTTACATCGATATCATTATTGATATCGACATATTGATTGTAAAAGGTTTGGCGCAAAGCTATAATTTACTGAGTATTAATTGTGTCCATATTTTAAAGATTAGTTACATTTAGACACAATCTGCAACGGAGGCGATCGCTTCCAGCGGGCGGTTACGCCATCGCACTTGCTATTTAGACCTGGCGCGTTGACCTTCAAAGGTAGAGTTGACGCACTTCCCCTCGCTGTCCGTATACTCATTACTCCCTAGTGCCGATACATAAGCGCACTATCCGAAAGAGATCGTCCCAGTTTAAGAAGTGAACTTAAGACATCACCTCATAATTTGGTTGAAATGTCACAAGCTTTAATAATCAGTTGACAATTAGGAGCTTTAGGTGCAGCGAAAAATCGAGTTAAAAAAAGGGGTTGATAATACATCTGTTGAAGCCTATTTGGTAGATTTAGTCCAAAGACATGTTGATGATTATGTCAATTATTGGGTAGAAAGCTTAAGGTTATTTAGTCAAGAAGATAAATACTGGGATTGGATATTCAAATTAAGATATATTGACAATCAAGAAAATCTTGAAGGTTACGCAATTGAGTGCGAAAACAAAACTCAAGGATTAATGATAATAGAAACGCAAATGCACGGTTCCCGGTTGAATATTGGTAAGAGGCTAGTTTATGTTGATGGTATTGCCACTGCCCCCACTAACCGAATCGAGATTCAACGCCCGCCTCAATTCAAAGGTGTTGGTCAAGCACTATTAAATTTCGCAAGAATTAGAAGTGTTGAGTTAGGGTATGAAGGTAGAATTGGGTTGCATTCTTTACCAAGGTCTGAAGGATTTTACGAAAAACAAAACATGTTGAACTGCGGTTCGGAAGAAGAATATGATAACTTAGTCTATTTTGAGTATGGTGTATTGAGACAAAGATAAGGGCTGATCCGGGTAAAATTTTATGAATCATCAACAGCAAAAGGATAATTTTGAGGCAAACGAGTCAATAACAACCCAAGAAGCTATAGATTTACTTTTTGGTGAAGGATGGCTCGAAGAGGCTGTTTGCATCGAAGATGAAGCAAATTGCACGATTGGCGCTGGTTTGGATTGGGGTAATGCATTACCACCTTTAATGCTCAACCTTCCTTTATTTGGTCGCTTATCAACGCTGCGTGTATCTCTCAACCGCGAAGTCAGGCTAATAATTGAAACATGGGATTTAGGTATAGGTACAACTTCTGCGACAGAAACTGCAAGGGCACGTATTAAAGAGCGGTTGCTATCTCCTACGCCTGAGTTAATACCTCACTTGGAAGTCACCCTGCTGCAAGATGATTTATACGGTGAGGAGTTTATATCTAACCGAGAAGCTCTCAAATCGCTACTTGCAGTAGTTCTTACTGATGCTGATAGAGAAGAAATTGCAGAGAAGGCTGCTAATTCAATACGCACACAAGTTATGTCACAGGTGAATTTTTCCGGAAAACTTTCTGCGTAAATATAATCACAATAATATCGCGTCAAATTAAATCAAAATTAGTTTTCTGCAACCCAAAAAGAACTGATTGATGACTGGTAAAAACCGCAGTCGCTATTCTTCAAACTGGGATAATATCGCACTTGAGATCAAATCAAAATCAGACTGGAAATGCACGCGCTGCGGTATGCAATGCTTACGTCCAACTGATAAAAGAGATGTGGTAGAAAAACTAGTAGTTTAAGACAAATCAATAGTAGATAGTTATGAGAAAGGTAAAATATAAATATTATCTTTCTAATTCAAGATCACAACATTTGCTGACGCAACAACTTCGTCGAAAAATTGAAGTTGTATAAACATGAAAACTACTACGAGTTTTAACCAAAAAGCTAACAAAAAATTAGTAAAATCTGCACAGCAAATTCAACAAATAAGCACATTCATAAGCGAGGCAGATTACTACGACTACGAAGCAGAATTGGCACAAGAAAAATTAGAGTACTATCACTTGCGGTACGGATACTAAATTCAATCTCCCTTCAAGCATCAACTCTTCTTAGTCAACAACTAGTAGCAGTTAGTTGCTACTAGTTTTTTATATCAAAAGTAAATCATGACTCAAGCAATTGAACGCGAAATCAACCAACTCACTCTCAAAGAATTAAGCCTAGATGCTGCTAAACTTTGGTCACAGATAGAAGAAGCAAGCGAGTTAGGCGAAGAGGGTAATGTAGAACAACTCTTACAAGAACTTATGGGTGTTCAAGATGGTATCGAAACCAAAATCGATGCGATCGCCTGGGTAGTTGACCAGTTAAATCTTGACCTTGAAACCTGGGAGGAAAGAAAAGCGCGAGTAGCTGAACTCCACGATCGGGTAATTTCACGTCGCAAAACTCAACTTGAACAAATCAAGCGCACCCTCATCCACCTACACGAGATTGGATTAATCAATGACAAAAACATCGGTAAAGAAAGGGTAATTGAAATCAGGGATAACCCACCAAAAGTCGCTAACTTACTAGTAGAAGTAGATGATGAAGATTTTCCTGATGAATTTAGAGTTATTAAGTACCAAGCTAATAACAAGGCAATTATTGAAGCCTATAAATCTGGTAAAGATATTAGCAATGTTGCCGAGGTAACTATCGGGAAACAGGTGCGGTTTAAGGTGCAATCAGGTAGTAAGTCTCGTAACAAGAAAAACCACAACTAATGGCATACGCCCCAACCATGTGAATCAAACATAGGTATATCCCATCATTTTACAAAAATATCATCAAATGGTTAAGGGTCAAATCTTAATCATTTTTATTTTTTTTAACCTATAGCACCATTTTAAACTTTTTCAAAAAATCATCAAAACTTTGCCTGAATTTAAACTCCGTGAAGATATAATCGATGAAATTGTAGATATCAATGACAGCAACAGTAACTATGTCGGGCTAGGTACAAACATCGTTACGATAGGTTGGTATATTTAACCTTATTTAGTGTGGCTAAATAGTTAATTGCAATTGATTAGGTAGTTTATATTTTCAACTATCAATATGATAATTCAAACTACTGCTAAGTTTAAGTTTAATGTGAAGGGATGCAATCACCCTAAATAAAAACTTAAATATTAGTTATCGGGAGCAAGCTTAAAATGTCATATCACAAAAACCGAAGTATAGTTATCCGTAACGCTATTATCGACAGTTTTTTTATCCTCTGGTGTTTATTTTGGCGCACTGGTTTGGGGCTAACGTTTTTCATCATTTATGCTTCTGTTGGCTACATATCTTAAGCCTGATAACATCTTGCACCTGTTCAAGCAGTTTCTTTGGACGTTGTTCCATATGTAAAGTTGTGCAGAAAATTCCGTATAATATCCTCAATAGGGATGTTATACGGGAAATTTCCGTATAATAAATAGTTATACGTATGATTCGAAGTCATTCGGGGAGTTAGAAACTGCTCTATATATATCCTTACAAGGATATATATGATGAAACAATGGAGGAAACAATGAAGAATTTTTATGTATTATTTACAACTAAGCAAAAATTTTTGAGAAGGCATTTGCTAAGATATAGCGTTGGATTTATTGGAGTAAGTTCTTTATCAGTATTAGCAAATAGCTGCTCTCGTACAAGCATAAGCAAACAGAAAGAAAATCTGGCTCTTGCGCTACTTTTATGGTAAAAGTTAAAATAATTTAAATTTCATGCCTAT
>NZ_JABXKI010000259.1 GCF_017115095.1 Nostoc sp. NMS4
GCAACAAAAAATACATTTAACTAGACTATATTCAAAGTTTAGATAAAATTTCTGCCTAGCATGACAATGTAATTATTGTTGGATTTTTATGGGTATTTTTGCCCCAAAAAAATCCAATTAGGGTGGATTATCTCCCACATCAGCCATCACATTGAAGTTAACCATCGGTGCAAACAAGTAAGCGCTTCCCCGACTGCTATGACGGCTTTCTTGCAACGAATTTCTAGAGTATGCTGCTCCAATCATGTTGCACACGGATGATTTACAGACTAGCCAATTCACGTTTTTAATTACATGAATGGTTTTTAAGAACAATTGTTTTTAACGATAACACATTTTATTTTTAGTGGAACACTCTCATTAAAGAAGTTGATTGCCAGGTTGATGTTTGATGATAAGGGTGGAAATAAGTTAACTTTTTTTCTAGAGCAATCGCTACTCGGAAATATTTTTATACACTTAGACAAAATCAATTCAGGAGGGAGACTTTAAAAATGTTGTAAGCGGTTATTGGTCTTTTTGTCGTAAGAATTCAGGAGTCAGAATGGGCTACGCCCCGCTACGCTAATAGAAGTCAGAATAGTTAAAAAATCAAAATAATATTTGATACATTAATTTAGCAATCATAATGCATCCCTTTTAAATTCTGACTTCTGACTCCTGGGTGCTGAATTCTTACTTTTTGTCTATTTTTATATCGTTACTGGTGCAAGTAATTTTATGATTGTAGCGTTAAATTTAGAATGATATCTACATATACTTGTGACACCCTGTTGGTTAAAAAGCTAAAGTAGCTCAAGATATTCCTTTTGTCCATATACTTACTATCTAAAATATTCTAAATCACCCATTCGGGTGAGCCAAAGGGGTGATGTGTGCTTGGTACTACTCGTTATAAATTCTATTTATAGAAAGCTAAAACGTAGCGATAGTTTCGAGGATAAATCTACAAAAAAACATTAATTTTCCCAAATCGAGGTATCGGTTTTAACTCACACACTTGGTTCAAATTATGGCTTTAATTAAAGAAATTGTGCAACAAGCTCTAAATACTGGCTATCTGAGTGTTGTAGCTGAGGATCAACTGCGATCGCAACTTCAAAGTAATTATGACTCAGAAGACCTAGATGCCTGGATCATTTTACAGCGAGCGATCGCAGCAGGTGGTGTCAAACAAGAGTCACGCCGCAAAAAAGCTTCACCCTCTCCTAAAGCCAAGGACACTTCATCAAGTATCAAACATGCTTATCAAATGGCAGCAGAACTAGCTTATGCAGCAGCTGTAGCTCTGACAATGACAAAAAATACTAAAGATCAGCCTTCATTAGGTGCATAAAATCACACATTCGTAAGTTGTTTTCCTGATTTAGTGTGAGTATTTCATACCAAGTAGTTAGCGTAGGCGTAGCCCGCACTTCGACTCCTTTCAACTGTCGCTCAGTACAAGAAGCTTAGTGACCTCTGTAGGCATCGCTTTTCCTGGTTAACTACTTGGTAAGGTTTTCATCCGATTATTTATGGGGTTTCCCTTCTGCCTTCTTACACTACTTGTTTGCCGCGCAATTTTATTAAAAAATAATTAAAAATTTAACTTTCCAGGACACAGCTATGGGAAATTTTCACCCTCAGCCAAGACTCTCCAATTGATCCCCGGAAGCAATACTAAAATAAATATAAATTATTTCTTCAAAACGAGATTTTTTTTAAGCGATCCAGTGCCAGTAAATGATTAAATCTTAATATACCAAGTACATGGCTCAGAGTCAGGCATAGAATTAGAAACACCTTGGTGTAAACTTTAGCAACGAGGTTAAAAATAATTCTCAATGCTTAACAAAGTCATCGCTTTTTCACAAACTACAGTATAAAGAATTGGCAACATTGGTAAAGAGAGTAAACAATAACCATAGCTAAACTTGGAGTTTTGCCAACCTATGCAGCCAATTCGCACATTTAACGTATCCCCTTCACTACCGCCGCGACTCGAACCACTACGGCGGCTAGCATATAACTTGCACTGGGATTGGAACGTTGACACTAAAGATTTATTCCGTCGCCTAGACTCCGACCTGTGGGAGTCTAGCCATCATAACCCGGTGTTAATGTTGGGCACGATCTCTCAATCGCGGCTTCTGGAAGTTGTTGAAGATGAAGGCTTCCTAGCGCAAATGGATCGAGCTGACCGTCAGTTAGACGATTATTTGCAAGAGCGCACCTGGTATCAGAAACAACGGGAGCAAAAACCCAAAGAATGCTACGCCTATTTTTCGGCGGAATTTGGTCTTGTAGATTGTTTACCCGTCTATTCTGGAGGCTTAGGTGTTCTGGCGGGGGATCACCTCAAATCTGCCAGTGACTTGGGTTTACCGCTTGTAGGTGTAGGTTTGCTCTATCAGCAAGGCTACTTTGCCCAGTACCTCAATGCCGATGGCTGGCAGCAAGAACGCTATCTGCTCAACGATTTCTATAATATGCCCTTGCATCTGGAGCGTAATGCCGATGGTTCGGAACTGCGGATTGCGGTAGATTATCCAGGACGCAAGGTATATGCCAGAGTTTGGCGCGTACAGGTAGGAACAGTACCTCTGTATCTGTTGGACACCAACATTGAACCCAACAATACTTACGACCACGACATTACAGATCAGCTGTACGGTGGCGACATCGATATGCGTATCCATCAGGAAATCATGCTGGGGATCGGTGGTGTACAAATGCTCAAAGCTTTGGGGCTGAAAGTTACCGCCTACCACATGAATGAAGGCCACGCCGCCTTCTCTGCCCTAGAACGCATCCGCTTGCTAATTCAGGAAGAGGGACTGAATTATCCCCAAGCTAAACAGGTGGTGGCTTCTAGCAATATCTTTACCACCCACACACCAGTACCAGCCGGGATTGACTTGTTCGCTCCCGAAAAAATGTTGTACTACCTGGGGTACTATGCAGAGATATTTGGGTTGCCCAAAGAGCAATTTTTAGGATTGGGGCGCGAGAATACAGGCGATTTATCTGGGCCTTTCAGTATGGCGGTGCTGGCGCTGAAAATGGCAACATTTTCTAACGGTGTCGCACAGTTGCATGGTGTAGTGTCGCGGCAAATGTTCCAGGGTTTATGGCAGAAAGTGCCAGTGGAAGAAGTGCCGATCGCAGCCATTACTAATGGTGTCCATGCTCGGAGTTGTGTGGCCAAATCAACTCAAGAGTTATACGATCGCTATCTCGGCCCAAATTGGTCATCAGCACCACCAGATAGCCCCTTGTGGGAGCGGATGGATGCCATACCCGATGAGGAATTGTGGCGCAATCACGAACGCTGCCGCTTGGATATGGTTTTGTATGTGCGAGATCATTTGGTCAAGCATTTACGCGATCGCGGCGCTTCCGCCTCCGAAATTGTCCAAGCCCAAGAAGTTTTAGATCCTTACACTTTCACCATTGGCTTTGCTCGTCGCTTTGCCACCTACAAACGCGCCACCCTTTGGATGCGCGATTTGGAACGGATTAAGCGGCTTCTGCTGGCTAACAAAGACCGGAAAGTGCAATTTGTAATCGCTGGTAAGGCGCATCCCAAGGATATTCCCGGTAAAGAACTGATACGCGATATCAATCACTTTATCCGCGAACAACATTTAGAAAAACAGGTAGTGTTTGTTCCCAATTACGACATTCACATCTCCCGGTTGATGGTTGCGGGTTGCGATATCTGGTTAAATACACCGCGTCGTCCACGGGAAGCCTCTGGTACTAGTGGTATGAAAGCCGCAATGAATGGCTTGCCAAATTTAAGTGTGTTAGATGGCTGGTGGGATGAAGCTGATTATGTCCGCACAGGCTGGGCGATTGGACATGGAGAGAATTACGACGATCCTAACTACCAAGATGAAGTAGAAGCAAACGCTCTCTACGAGTTGTTAGAGAAGGAAGTTGTACCATTATTTTACGAACATCGGGATAGTGATGGTTTACCCCGTCCGTGGGTTGCCAAAATGAAGGATGCAATTCGGTTGAATTGTCCCTTCTTTAATACAGCGCGGATGGTAGGAGAATATGCTGGGCGGGCTTATTTCCCAGCTAGCGATCGCTATCATACCCTGACTGTTGATAACTATGCCCCAGCCAAAGAACTAGCCGCTTGGAAAGAAAAACTCAGCGAACACTGGTTCAATATCAGAATCAAAGATATTGACGTATCGGCAGCTTCAGATATTGAGGTTAACCAAACTGTTGCGGTCAAAGCCAAGGTTGACTTGGCAACTTTGAAGAATGATGATGTGCAGGTGGAGTTATATCAAGGTGCGATCGATGCCAATGGTGAGATTGTCAACGCTATACCAGTGGTGATGGATTACCAAGGGGAAGATGCACAGCAATTGAGTATTTACACAGGTAATATCACCTATACCGCTTCTGGTTTGCAAGGCTTGTCTTTGCGTGTATTGCCGAAAAATCAAAATCTGGCTAATCCTTATGAACCAAGGTTAATTGCTTGGGCAGAATAAGAGTGTTGAGTAGTTATTGAATACTCAAAATTAGGCGTTGCTGATTAAGTTTAGCAACGCCTTTTATAAGACAATTGGAAAAGTATGATACCAATTTGAAAAATGATTGCGACAGATTGATTCACAGAACCCGGATACACAAAGCAATTGACAATCCAAAATCCAAAATCAAAATGCGTCGAGATTCGATATTTTACAAACTATTTCAACAATCCCCGGCTTTGCTATTTGAACTATTAACAAACCCTCCAACAAATGCAGAAGCTTATAGATTTGATTCAGTCGCTGTCAAAGAACCGAAATTTGAAATCGATGGGGTATTTTTACCACCAGAAAATGCAAGTCCGGGTGTTGTGTATTTCTGTGAGGTACAATTCCAGAAGGATGAAAGGCTCTATGAAAGGGTGTTTGCAGAATCATCTTTATATTTCTACCGCAATCGTGACAGATTTAGTGATTGGCAAGCCGTGATAATTTATCCATCCCGCAGTATCGAACAAAATGATATTTATCCTCATCGAAATCAACTCAATGGCAACCAGGTACATCGGGTTTATCTAAATGAATTGGGAGATATTCGCTCCCTACCTGTGTGGGTGGCATTGATGGTATTAACTACGGTAGAAGAAGAACTTGCGCCCTCCGAGGCTAGATATTTAATTGAGCGTTCCTCTATTGAGCAGCCAGAAACTGCAAGTCGCGCCATAATTGAATTAGTAACCACAATCTTAGTGTACAAATTTGAACAATTAAGCCGAGCGGAGGTAGAACAGATGTTAGGAATAACGCTTAAGGAAACGAGAGTTTATCGAGAAATTAAGGAAGAGGGACGAGAGGAAGGACGAGAGGAAGGACGAATTGAGGGAGAGCGATCGCTCATTTTCCGACTGCTAACTCGACGGGTGGGAGAATTACCTCAAGATGTGCGTGAATCTATTGAAACTCTCTCTTTAGAACAATTAGAAAATCTGGGCGAAGCATTGCTTGATTTTATCAGCTTGGCTGATTTGCAAGTTTGGTTAGAAGCACTTTGGAGTTAGGATAAGCGCCACAGTTGCGATCGCCATCCTCTGGAAGTTGATATATTCGGATGCTTGCTGGTTTCGGTACGATTGTTAATTATCAATTGAAGAGAAAATAGGCTACTGAAAAAGGGCAAGAATAAAAGCGTTGGTGTAGCCCAACTCAGGTATTGCTTTCTCAATGGTCAGTTACTACCGCCTTTTAACCGATTTTAAAAAAGTAAAGGGAATTCCTAGCGTTGAGCTATACGCTGTACTTGCTTTAAGGTTTTGTGGGAACGAATTTGCTGTTTACCTTTGTTGTTGTGATGTCTGCGATATTTCATTTATATGTTTGCTTTTTCCTTGTATAAAGATTTGAAAACCAAACTTTTTAATACCATTTTAAGCTAAAATTCTTTGCGGTATGATAATGTAGCCAGTGGTGCGATCGCCTAATACCAAATTACGTTTTTCTCCCCAATACCACCAATAAGCAGCTACATAAGCGCAAATTAAGCTATCTAGTTTGTCTTCAACTGCTTTGAGGGTTGCGCCTGTAGTGGGGATTTCGGAAGGGAAGGAACCGCAGAGGCGCAGAGGGGGCAGAGGAGGAGAAAGAGAGGGGAGGATATCGAGGAGATAATTTTGGAGTTTGGTTAGTTCTAGGCGGCGCTCATTGAGTCTTCCTTTTTTGTATTTTAGGATGCGTTCTAAGTTAAATAAGTTAACGATCGCTGGGTGGGGAAAGACTTCTATTTGATATCTGCTGAGTTTCTGCGGTTCAATAGTGGGGGCGTGTGCAAAACCGCGTGATTCTAATTCTAAACCAAAATTGATGGTGCGCTCTGCGAAGGGTAAGTTTTGATTAGCTGGGTAGCATCCCGCATGATATTTGCCAAAGTATTTGTGGCTGAGTTTGTCGGGGAGGCGACTCCCTGTAGCATTGGGTATGAGGGTAGGTGCATCTACGGCAATAATGGCTGGTTCGTCTGGTTTTACGCTCCGATCGATCCAGGCGAGGATGTCTGCAATGGCATCTTTGCGATCTAGATCGAGTAGTTGCAGTTGTCCATCGATCCATTCTAAACAGCATAGTCCACTTGGTTGCGATCGCCAGCCTAAATCAATGCCAATAAATTTCATGAGCATAACACGAATTTGCAATTATTTTCGCATTTTCGGGCAACCATTTACCTAAATTTACTTGCTAAAAATCATGACAAATAATCTTATAATCTTAAGCAGCTTGTCTTAATTTATTTTATCTGGCAATAAGTTAATCAAGATTATTCCAATGAAAATTTTATTTTTACATCCCAATTTTCCCTCACAATTTCGCAACCTAGCGATAGTTTTAGGTAAAGATCCTAATTGCCAAGTCGTCTTTGGGACAAATCGTCAGGAAGGGGAAATACCTGGCGTTTTTAAAGCTATTTATACTCCTTCTCGTGAAGCGGCTCCCCAAACTCACCACTATGTTCGTAATTTGGAAAATGCTGTTCTCACCGCTCAAGCTGTCTATCGCGTGGCAGAAAAATTAAAGTCTGAGGGTTTCTTTCCAGATATAGTTTATGGTCATTCTGGTTGGGGGCCAACTTTATTTATGAAAGATGTTTTTCCCAAAGCCGAATTATTGTGTTATTTTGAGTGGTTTTATCATGCTCACGGTTCTGATGCAGATTTCGATCCTAACGATCCACTGAATGCTGATGATGAATGCCGTATCCGCGTGAAAAATGCGCCGATTTTAACTGATTTATATAGCTGCGATCGCGGTCTTTCTCCAACTCATTGGCAGCGTCAACAGTTTCCCAAAGAATATCATAGCAAAATGACTGTAATTCATGATGGTGTTGATACCAAATATTTTGTTCCCAAACCAGATGCAAAGTTAGTTTTACCAAAAATAAATCTGGATCTTTCTCATGTGGAAGAGTTAATAACTTATGTAGGACGAGGAATGGAACCTTATAGAGGTTTTCCGCAGTTTATGGAAACAGTAGCGCTAATTCAGCAGCGACGACCTAAATGCCATGTAGTAGTTGTAGGAGAAGATCGGGTTGCTTATGGTAAAAATCTCCCCGATGGTCAGACTTATAAACAATTAATGTTAGAAAAATTATCTTTAGATTTATCGAGGCTGCACTTTACAGATAGGCTTCCTTACAATGAGTACCTTCAAGTTTTACAAGCTTCTTCTGCTCATGTTTATTTAACCCGTCCTTTTGTATTATCTTGGTCAATGTTAGAAGTAATGGCAGCAGGATGTTTACTAATAGCCTCTAAAACTCAGCCAGTATTAGAAGTTGTACAGGATGGGGTGAATGGACTGCTGGTAGATTTCTTTTCTCCCCAGAATATTGCTAATAGGATTGAAGAGGCGCTGGATAATCCTCAAGAAATGAAAGCAATTCGTGCGAATGCGCGAGAGACAATTCTGAAACGTTATGATTTGGCAAAATTGTTACCACAGCATCTGCAATGGATGTTCGCTGGTAAAAATTCTGATAGTTTGAAAAAGCGTCCAACTTCTAAAGGATTTGGTAGAACTTAGATAACACATTGGTCATTGGTCATTGGTCATTAGTCATTGGTCATTAGTCATTGGTTATTAGTCACTTGCATAAATATTTGTTTTTTGCCTCAAGCAAAGGTGCAAATAAAAGCCTGAGAAGAAGGACTTTTGCAAGAAGTATGTTAATCATTAGTTATTGGTCAATAAAAAATGACGAATGACGAATGACGAATGAAAAATGACGAATGAAAAATGAAAAATGAAAATGCGAATTATTTTTACTATTGCCCATTTTTTCAAACCGAGCAATGAAGGTCGTCATGCTTCCCAACGCAAAGAGCCACAACCCCGCTTGGAAGCGTTAACTAAAAGTATTACTGCTTTACACCAATTATTTGGCAAATCTCAAAGTATTATCAACATTGCTCAACGACTAGCTTTACCTGCTAATCAGCCGCAGTCTCACGAATTAGATATTGTTATTTGTACAACTAAAGATAATCATCTTCTGAATCAGCTTACTTTACCATCCCATTTATATAAGCATTATTCTAGCAATGTAGAACCTCTACTTTTGGGGTTTGAGTGCCAAGATGTTCTGCAAAGTTATCTCGGTAAATATGATTATTACTGCTTTCTTGAAGATGACTTAATTATTCACGACCCTTGGTTCTTTATAAAATTAAACTGGTTTACTCAACAAGTGGGTGATTTAAATTTACTCCAACCAAATCGTTATGAAGTCTCTCTGCAAGGTTTAGTTCACAAAGCTTATATTGATGGAGATTTGGCTTTACGAGTAACTGCTCCTTTTCAAAATGTGCAACAGCAACAAGAACTCAATGGCACAATTATGAATACACCAATTACCTTTCGTCGTGCCCTCAATCCTCACGCAGGTTGCTACTTTTTAAATTCAAATCAAATGGCTCACTGGGCAAGTCAAATCTATTTTCTAGACCGGGATATTAGTTTTGTTGGGCCTCTAGAAAGTGCTGCCACGTTAGGAATTATGAAGACATTCCAAATTTACAAAACCTCGCCGGAGCAAGCAAGCTTTTTGGAGATTCAGCACTTTGGAACTGGATTTTTGGGGCTAATTGGAGGACAGGTGGGTTTAGCAGAAAGGTAAGAAGAGAAAGAAGAGAATAAAGAAATGCTTAACTGAACTATAGGAATCATATTTGATTTCTGAAAAAATCTCGGTAGTCAAGTAATGGACTGTCATGGCTTTAATGTTGCAAAAAAAATTGTAGGTTGGGTGGAGCAGAGCGCAACCCAACATATATCAGGATGTTGGGTTACGCAAAGCCTCCACCCAACCTACGTCGGAAGTCTAATGCTGCTGTAAATCAAATTTTAGGGTTTGGTGAGAAAGATTAGTGCGATCGCTATCTTGAAACATTCAGTGTAATATCAGTTAGATAAGGAATAAGCGCGTAGCCAATGCACTCTGCTAAACGTGGCGGTACTGCATTTCCAATTTGCCACATTGCTTTTTTCATAGAACCTTCAAAAATAAATGAATCTGGAAATGTCTGTAATCTTGCCATTTCACGCGCCGAAATAACACGGTTAAGATATGGATGAATATGAGTCCCGCCGTGATTTTCTTTAACAGTCATACTGGGTTTCCCAGGATATTGCCGTTTGAAAGCATCAACGTATTTTGTATATAAAGAACCACCTGGAGGTACTTTAGCAATTCGCTCTATATACTCAGGTGAATGTTTAGTCCACTGATGGTTTATTTCTGGTATTGAGGTATATGCTGGTAAATCAGAAATAGCTGATTCAATAGGTTTGTATTCTTCAGGTGATAACTTAGCTTTGGGATAGGGATTTGGCATTCCAAATCTGTTGGCTATAAAGATGGCTCTTGGTCGAATTTGTGGCACTCCATAGGCAGCAGATTCAAGAATTGCAACAGATATATTAGGATAACCAATAGATTCAAAAGCTTCAATAATTGCTTTTTTTACATCTCCGTTTTGTATCGTCAGAATGCCTGGAACGTTTTCCATCACAACATACCAAGGACGTATTTCTGAAACAATACGCACAAATTCATAAAATAAACGATTGCGGGGATCTTTATGATCGCGTTTTCCTGCTACCGAAAAACCCTGACATGGCGGGCCGCCTATCACAAGATTTACTTCAGGTGAGCCGATTTGTTGTAGCCAATTATGGGAATCAAATTGTTCGATATCTCCACAAAAATGATGACATTGGGGAAAGTTTTTTTTATGGGTAGCAGAAGCAATTGGGTTAATTTCAACGCTAGCTAAGGGTTTAAATCCAGCTTGAACTAATCCTTGTGTTATGCCTCCTGCTCCACAAAATAAATCTATGAAGGTGTAGTTAGATGCTGCATTTGGTACAGAATCAACATCAATGAATATTTTATATGGATCAGCGTCATTTTGATCTAGTTCTCGTTTGATACGTTCATAACGTCCTAATTTGGGTTTTTTTTGCTTTGTAGTAGAGTGATTCTCCTCGTTAGGAAAAAAAGAAAGTTGGGTTTCTTGCATTTTTTGTTTGATATCGATGTCTGCTTTCGTGTGACATATTGCTTACGATATATCAAACATGCTACAGTTTTTGCCGAAACCCATATAAGCGATGTCTACGATGGGCTACGCTTAAAATTTATCTCATCAACTAAAAGGTGACAAGCGATAACTTGTTTCCTGAGTCTCTTGTACTTGTTGTTTCAATGTTTCTAGTTGTGTCTCTAGCTGCACTTTCACTTCATGACGGAAACTGAAGAAGTGTTCACCAAAGCCCAATGCTACGAGGTAATAATACAATAAATCCGGTTTTTGGAAGGCGATCGCACCCAATTGCCACCAAAAACGCCAACGAGTTGAGCGAACAATACCCTGTCGCCAAACAATTATCGTAAATAAACGCAGTTTATGCCAAGTTAAAGGACATTTACCCTTGGGACGCTTACCTGACATCAAGGGTTTCCTGGTAAGACCAGAAAGAATTGGGCATTATGGGCCAGAGTAGTAAAGCTTTCATCAGCAGACTCCCCGGAATGGAAAAGTTAATTAATTCCCAGGTTACTGCTACTTTCTCTGACAAGAATTTAAATTTTGTCTATTTCTGTAAATAAAAATAAAAAATGTTATTTGCTGGCTCTTGCGGTTTAGTGTTTGTATTGTCTTGCTATCTTAACGCAATCTACTGCATTGTTAATGTTTCGAGTCACAATGCCATTGTTTTGAGTCACAATGCGATCGCATCAAGTTTTTATTTACAAACTACAGTAGAGTAAGCATTGTAATGCTCACCTTACAAGCTGTCTTACCACACAAACTTGTGTGATTATCACACTATAGCGGTTACAACATTACATCACGAGTGTAGGGTGTACCTCACGTAACATCACGAGTGTAGGGTGTACCTCACGTAAACGAGAACCGCTATAAGTTATCGTTTTCCTTTGTGAAAAATTTCTCTAGCAATCCAAGTTGAGTTAAAATCTCTCATCCTGTAACGGCGATTTGACCTGGAAAATGTCAAAATTAAATGAGTTTTGTGTAGGCGCAAGGGACTTGTCGCCAGACATAGCGCGAATTTGAGATAACTAAGTTGGAATTTATGGGCAAGCAACGTGTTCTTTCTGGAGTTCAACCAACCGGCAATTACCATCTAGGTAACTACTTGGGAGCCATTCGCAACTGGGTAGAAGGTCAGAGCGAATACGAAAATTACCTTTTTGTGGCTGATTTGCACGCGATTACAGTGCCACACGACCCAAAACAGTTGGCGGCTGATACCTACACTCTTGCTGCTCTGTATCTAGCTTGTGGTCTTGACTTAAATCACTCTACTATCTTTGTGCAATCCCACGTTTCGGCCCACAGTGAACTCACCTGGTTGCTCAACTGCATTACACCTCTAAACTGGCTGCAAGATATGATCCAGTTTAAGGAAAAGGCTGTTAAACAAGGGGAAAATGTAAGTGCAGGTTTATTAGATTACCCTGTGTTGATGGCAGCAGATATTTTGCTTTACCAAGCCGATAAAGTGCCTGTGGGTGAAGACCAAAAGCAACACTTGGAATTGACGCGGGATATTGCAGCTCGGTTAAATCACCAATTTGGTCAACCAGATCGACCAGTTTTGAAGTTACCAGACCCTTTGATTCGTAAGGAAGGGGCAAGGGTGATGAGTTTGGCGGATGGTACACGCAAAATGTCGAAGTCCGATCCTTCTGAGTTAAGCCGGATTAGTTTGCTAGATTCACCGGAACAGATTCAATACAAAATTAAGCGTTGTAAAACCGATCCGATTCGTGGTCTGACTTTCGACGATCCAGAGCGTCCAGAGTGTAATAATTTGTTAACGCTGTATACATTGCTGGCTGGGAAGAAAAAGGAAGATGTGGCTGTTGAGTGTCAGGATATGGGTTGGGGACAATTTAAGCCATTGTTGACGGACACGATTATTGAGTCTCTGAAACCAATTCAAGAAAAATATCAGGCGATAACAGGCGATAAAGGTTATTTGGAGTCTGTGTTACGGGATGGAGGGGAAAAAGCGAGAGCGATCGCAAATCAAACTTTATCACAAGTCAAAGCTGCTTTAGGCTACTCTCTTCCTCTATAAGTTTTCACTTTTAGGTGTGATTTGTTATACCATTTAATAAATTGAAAACCTTAATGTTATGCATCACACCTATAGCCACACAGCCTTGAATGACTTTCGTCGAGCTGTACAAGCAGGTGAATTTCTAGTTACCGCCGAGGTAGCACCGCCAAAAGGGGGAGATCCAGCGCACATGATTCAAATGGCGGCGACTCTTAAGGGGAGGGTTCATGCCGTCAATGTTACTGATGGTAGCCGCGCTGTGTTACGGATGTCTTCGTTAATTGCGTCGGTGATTTTATCACAAAATGGCATAGAGCCGATTTGTCAAATTGCTTGCCGCGATCGCAACCGCATCGGTTTACAAGCTGATTTGATGGGCGCTCATGCTTTAGGTATTCGTAATATTTTAGCTTTGACTGGCGACCCAGTAAAAGCGGGCGATCATCCAGATGCTAAAGCCGTGTTTGACTTAGAAGCGGTGCGACTGCTGCAACTGATTCGGAAGATGAATCAAGGTGTTGATTGCAATGAGAAACCCTTGACTGATGGTGCGTTAGATTTATTTGTGGGTGCAGCAGTAGATCCCCAATGTAAGAGTTGGTCGGGTTTACAAAGTCGCTTTGAACGTAAAATCGAAGCTGGAGCGCAGTTTTTTCAAAGTCAGTTAATTACCGATTTTGAGCGGCTAGAAAAGTTTATGGACACCATTGCTGCTGGTTATAAAAAACCAATTTTGGCAGGAATATTTCTGTTGAAATCAGCAAAAAATGCCCAGTTTATTAATAGGTGTGTTCCGGGTGTAGATATTCCCCAACATATTATTGATAGATTAGCAAAAGCTAAAGACCCTTTTGAAGAAGGGATAAAAATTGCCGCCGAGCAAGTGCAAATAGCGCGGCAATTGTGTCAAGGAGTTCACATGATGGCAGTGAAGCGTGAAGATGCGATCGCGCCAATTTTAGATTTAGCTGGGATTGCTCCAGTTAATCAGTTGGTATCCAAGTAAATTAGAGAATGAATATTTTATGAAAGCAGATGGAACCATCTGCTTTTTTTCTGCCGAAATAGATGTACGTACACTATTTTTGATAGATTTTAAATATCTAATTTTCGCTTTACTAAATCCAGGTGAAAACTGACAAAATATTTGATAGCTTATTTCAAGCTTTTCCTAGCATATTTTTTGCAATAGTTGGCGATAATACTGTCAATGTCAACGCATACAAATTTGTTTCAGTCGAAGTAAAAGAAAATGCTTTTAGGATTGATGGGGTATTCATCCCCACAAGTGAAACTTCAAACCAACCACTTTACTTTGTTGAAGTCCAGTTTCAATTAGACTCAACTTTTTATAGACGCTTCTTTGCTGAAATTTTTACTTACTTGCGTCAAAACGAATCAGTCAATTTTTGGCGTGCTGTGGTTATCTATCCCCAAAGGAGTTTAGATCCAAGCGATCGCCTACCGTATGAATGAGACATCTCCAAAATAGTAACATTCTGTGATAAAAGAACATTAGAGAAGTTTTTTGACACATAAAAAGGTACAAAGTCAACAGTCTAGGCGGAGCCTCCCTTACTGGTGGCAGAGCCGCAACGATCCGGTATTTCTTGAGCCTGATGCTGGAAACAAGGTTTTAAAAGAGTTTTTGCTTAATAGGCACGCCTATAACGTTGTACCCCATCTGAATGAGAACCGCTATTATTACTCCTACCTTCTTCAAATAGCTCTTTGTCGCAGATGTCGCCCATCAAACCCTTGCTTAATCCAACTCAGACATTCATATTCAGATTTGAATAACTTTGGAGCTGCAATATTATTTAATAATTCTGGTGGGTAATGGTCATAAAAATATTTTTCTCCTTCTTGGAAGATAATAATCAAATTGTTCCGATAAACGTAGCGAGACTTAAAACTATCCCCCCGATGAACAAACTCAAAATTTTGATCGATATGCTCTTTAGCAATATCAATAATGTTACTAACCCCACTTCCATATATTCCTGCTGGATTTTCTGCTTTATGAAATTGGCTTCTGTTACCGATTTCAGATAACATTTTATACGAATAAATTTCGTAATTATCCGCCTTGCCAAAAACAAATGGAATGATGAGATATCCTTTATATGAGACTGATTTTTCATAAAGAAGACGACTCATCTCAACCTCCTTTGGTGGAACTACTCTGAAAAATTTTCTTTAACAGAAAAGTATTACAACACCAATTATCTACTAAATAGGATCACCATAAACTCAGTTGATTAGGGGAATGCTCAAGGTTATTCCAAGGTAGGGGTGGAACTGGTGTACCACTCTGTTCCAACAGCTGTTGGAAGTGACGGGCTATGGTAGGCGATCGCGCTTCTATAGGACAATGGACAAAGAAATAAATTCGCACTCCCATCTGTAACCATTGCTGAATCTGCCTTACCCACTCTTCCATAAATGGCTGATTCACTAATAAATTCGGATGAGAAATAAACCGAATCAGAGTAAAAGGTGCTGTCACACTCAATTGCAACGGTAATTTAGGTTTGCGTCGTTCCGATCGCAATTGGGGGTCATCATCTCCAGTGTAAATAGGGCGTGTGTCTAACAGTACTCTTCCCACACCTAATTTTTCTAAAAGCGCCGTCAAATTACTAGCATGGGGTTCCTTAAACCAGTCGGGATGCCGAACTTCCACCGCTAGGGGTGCTTCTGTACGCGGCCAAGCTGACAAAAAGTTGGCCAAATCTTCAAGTAATGCGGGTGCATAGCTGGGTGGTAACTGGGCAAACATTGGGCCAAGATGCTTACCTAAAGGGCGCATTCCCTCCAGAAATTTTAAAGCAGCCGGAATATAAGGTTGTAGCAACCCTTGATGAGTAATATCTCGCGGTAATTTTAGACAAAATTCAAAACCTGCTGATGTTTCGGCAGCCCAACGGGTTACAGTTTCTTGGTTAGGCACGGCATAAAAGGTAGTGTTACCTTCTACAGTGGTGAAGCGACGACTGTAGAGATGGAGAAAATCGGCAGTGCGAGTACCTTGGGGATACAGTTCGCCTACCCAACCTTTATATGCCCAAACTGCACAACCGATAAAAAAGTTCACAGTGCCTAAAAACCTTGATGTATCATATTCAATTTTACAGGCAGGTTGTAGGCATGGATGAAGGTAGGTCAGATTCCCGACTTGTTAAAATCGCAGATTTTTTTCTCAAAATGCCTGTTTGCTTGTTCATAGCGCAACCTCATTTATTGATAAATTGAACCATCAGGCATAATTGCCCCTGCTAAGTTAGTCCCAACTAATTTAACCAGAAGCCTCTCACCAGAACGAATCCGCGCTCCCGTCAAGTCGGCTCCTCGCAAGTCAGCACCACTGAGATCCGCTCCAATTAAATTAGCAGCGCGTAAATTTGCCTCCCTGAGATCCGCTAAAAGAAGGTTTGCCCGAAATAGATTTGCTTCAGATAAATTCGCACCTCTGAGGTTGACTTTGTGCATAAAAGTATCGCTAAGATTAGCACCACTCAAATTGGCATAACTCAGATTTCTGCCAGATAAGTCTTTATTGCTCAAATTTGCTCGGCTGTAGTCTTTGCCACTCAAGTCTGAGTTTTGCTTTGGTGGTTGCTGGGTTGTTTGAGATGGTTTTTCCTGTTGACGTGGCGATGAATTAAGTGTGGTTTGGGGTTTGGTTTTTAGAGAGCGCAACTTTTCACGAGCTTCATTTATGGCTTTCAGCTTGTCTTGTGCTTTTTGCTGTAAACGGAGATTGTCTTTGGGAATGCGATCGGGATGCCAAACAAAGACTAAATCTTTGTAAGCCTGGTTCACTTCTTCAAGTGTTGCCCCAGGCTCTAATTCCAAAACTCTATAGTACTGCTCCAGATCGCTCATACGATATTTTGGTGGACAATCAACTTAATTATGAGTGATGGAGCCATCTATACGCTGCATCATTTGTTATGGATTATGGGGCATTGGGCGTTAGGAGTGCTGAGTGCTGTTAGCGGATAGCTAAGGTTTAGCCCGTGCTGAGTTAGGAGTTAAGAGTTAAAAGTAGAGACGCGAAAAATCTTTGTCTGTACAAGAGTTAGGAGTTTTGTTTATCTCCTTGTCCCCTCATCTCCCTGCCCCCTGCTCCCTGCTCCCTAGCTCTCTGCTCCCTCATCTCCCCATCTCTCCATTTCTCCATCGAGCGATCGCTCTAAAATATGCTGAAATCGGAATCTGATAAACTTCAATATAAATCCAAACAATAATTGATAAATGTGATAGGAAGGTTAATATTGTCCAAATATATGGCATCCAGGTAATCGGTTCCTTCAGATTAGCAGGAAAATAGTAAGCTACTATGCCAATTAAACTAGTGGGAAGAATTATAAAAACTGCTGCTGCTAGTCCATAGCCCCAACCTAATTCCACACCTTCCAATTGGCCTTCTGTCCAACTAAACCCATTCCAACGCCAAGTTAAGGGTGGTTGTCTAGAAGGCATCTTGATTTGCTGTAGTTCTAAGTTGACTGTAAAAATCTCTTGGCAAAAGTCACAAGCCATAGCTTCCATCAATGGCATGTGAGAAATCTTACCTATTCGACAGACTGGGCAGGGGTAAGCTCCATAATAGTCGAAAGATTGGGTTAAGATTTTGGAACTGGGCATAATGAGACTGATGATCCTAAAAAATTGATCTGGTCAACGAGGACTTGGGTAATAATAATGTATGGCGGTTGTCAATTCCCTGCAATAAGCTTTCGCAAAATGAATTCATAAGTCAGGAGAATTATATATTTTAACTTCTCATTGGGGTCAATTGTTAGCACCGATCTCTTCGCTGGTCTAGTGCGGACAACAATGCACCTAGATTTAGATGATTTAATTGAACCGGAAACACCACAAACCTTTAAACCGTTCTGCGGTGAGTAAGCGAGTGGTGTCAAGAGCCGTTGTCACTTGAATCGTGCCGAATTTGGTTTCTGATAACAGGGCAAACGCATCTAAATTATAGCCACCCTTCTTAAAATCACGAAACATTTCTCGGAGGCGGAGTGTCTCCGACTCCGCTCAATATCGAATCTTCTTTTATAACTATTAACCCTGTATCGGCTATATATCAGTGTTATTGATAAATCTTTGCTGAAAATCTTGAATCAGTAAATCAAAAACAAAAGGATCGTTACAAGCATGATGCAATTGAGCAGCAAAAGGAATAAAAAGTTGATTATTTTGCCAATAGCGTTTACCAAAATAAAAATAAGGCTGGCCAATAATTTCATCCCTTCGCCAATTTAAAGTTAGTCCTGTAAATTGGAGGTTAGGTAAATTCCCAAAACAACAGGACAGTGAAAATGTTTCTACTTCGACTCTTTGACCTTTTCCCTTTCTGATTAGTTCTAATTTTTGACGATATTGACTAATAAATTCTGGGTAACTCATTTGGCTAATATTTTCTAACAACATCTCCCAGAAACGGTCTTGTCCTCCAACTGCTACTGGAATTGTTACTGGAGGATTATCGAGAATATACCACTGATTTTCAATCAATCGTAGATGAAAGGAAAAATGATTTTTTAAAGTTTGAACTAAATGCCAAATCAAGAAACTAAAGAACGTTGCTCCTTCTTGGGGATTGCTTTGATACATTTTATAAGCATCTGTTACTTCAAGTTGAATTGTTAAATCAATACAAGGAACTTGAATAACATTGGCGTCAGTAAAGAAATCTAAAGACCAATTTAGATAACCTTCTTTCGCTTTATCATCTAATAATCTTGGTTGATATTTAATAGGAATAATCATAAGTGTCTAAAAGTAATAATTGATTATTCCATCTTTATTAAAGCAGATTTATACTGAATTTATTTCTCTGTCTACACTTGAGTTGATAATCGGTAGGTTCGCCGATTTTGAAAACTTAAAGAGGAATTAAGATGTTTCAAAATACCCAGGCGGGCTATCAGACCCCATCAAGAGGCGATCGCCCAAATCTAGGCAGACATGCATTTTAAGCGAACCGTATTGGGAGTTAAGCAGCTCAAACTACGTGATAAATCTCACATAGCGACCTTCGGTGCTGCCATCTTCTTTGGAGTAGCTAACAGCATGGACTTGATTCCCAGAAGCATCCTTTAAGCGGATTGTGCCGCCTTTGTTACCGAGTTGAGCCGTGTTTCCAGATAGCACAATACGTAATGATTCACCCGATCTCAATACACCAGAAAGCGTTTCTGCAAGATTATTGCGATCGACAATACTCCATCCGGTTAAATCAACATCTTCTGATGAGGCATTGCCGATGACAACCACTTCTTTGCCTGGATCGCTACCAACTGGGTTTACTAATGCTCGTTCAACGTAAATATTTGGGTTTGAAACATTTGAGGGTGTGACATTCCCATCTGGGTCTGAGGGAATATTTGATCCGGCTGGAATAGGTCTGGATTTGTTGGGTATACGGTTTCCAGTGCGATCGTCTGTGGGCAACCATTGGGTCTGAAAACGGAGAAACAGGCCAACATATCGATTGGAGAATTTTAAAATTAGTCCACCATCTTGGAAGATACCGTTGTCTCTCTCGAAACGACCAGGAGGATTACCTTGATTCATGTGGATATCATGAATGCCTTGCTTGGTGCCAAATTCTTGATCGATTGGTCTAGGATTAAACGGTTGACCTTGTTCAGGAAATTTAGCACCGAAGACAAAGATATCGCCATTTTGTGACTTAAGACTTTTTAAATCAGTAATTAGACTATCTTGTAAATCGTCATTCTCACCTGGTCCAGAAGGTAGTACTTCTACACCTGTAGGCCAATCGAATAATGGAGATCGGAAAAAATCTAAGGCGCGGGATACAGAAGCAGAATTGGATGGTAGGGGAATAAATCCAGGCTCAAGATCCGATAAACTCGCTAAAATTGGGTGTCCCTGGAGGGGATCTACACGATGGAATATCAAAAGTGATTGATCTCCAGATAAGACGTTAACAGGAACTCGCCATGCCTGATTATTGCGATCGATAACCCGAATTTGGAGATGTGGCGTATCTTGGTCATCTTCACGCTTGAATACATCAACTTTGCCAGCTAAAACACCATACTTTAATGACATATCAACACGACCTCTTCACTGAAAGGGTTTAGCGAACAAATTTAGCTGTGGTACACATGACATAACGGCTTGGAGTTTACCAGACAGCATTGCACTTTGCATCATAAATGCTATCCAACTCTAACCTATTTATCTCATGCATCTGGGACTTTTGCAAGAGGTCTATTGTCAGTAGCTCAACGAGTACCTTTTTTGTCTTTGTGAAAGCAGTAGCGAGGCATAATTAACACAAGTGACGGGGGATGTTCTTCTAGAATCTGCTTTGTTAGCGCCAGGTTTGTGCGGGTCTTGACAAAGCCGACTCTTCCTGCTAGTGTTTACATTAAATTAGTATGTTTCTTAAGTTTTCCAGCAAAAGCCTCGCAAATGCTTAACAGAAATTCCTACTTTTATTTTTGGTTTAGGGTGGTTCACCGGGGGTGAATTAAGTTTCCTAATGGAAACCGCCCGGTGAACCGCAGAGCAAACTCTGCGGTTTTTGTTTTTTTAAGGAGAATTTCATTGTCATGACTTATTTTATTAGCTGGTTTTATGGCTTTTACTTTTGGCCCAGAATAAATTCCGGGTAAATAGCGTCATGCCAATGAATCAGAACGCGCCCGGAACTCTTAAAGATTTCGGGCTTTTTTGTTGTTATCGGGGAGGGGGAGTAAGAATTTTAGATTTTGGATTTTAGATTGAAATTTAATCCAAAATCTAAAATCCAAAATCCAAAATTGAATTGCCCAATACTTAATTTTTTCAGGAAAATATAACCATGATTAATGCCAAACTTGCTGCACAATCCCATCTAAATCACCAGACAATCGTTAAAATTTCGGAAAAAGTCGCTTTCGGCGGTAAAGAACTAGTAATTATCGGCGGACCCTGCACTGTTGAAAGCTTAGAACAAATGGAGATAGTCGCCCAAAAGTTATCTACTGCATCAGTACAGGGGTTACGTGGCGGTGTCTACAAACCCCGGACATCTCCCTACGCTTTTCAGGGTATGGGAGAAGCCGGATTAGAGATTTTAGCCAGGGTGCGATCGCATTACAATATGCCAGTTGTCACCGAGGTGATGTCAATTTCTCAAATTGAAGTAGTCGCCGCCCACGCTGATATGCTTCAGGTTGGTAGCCGCAATATGCAAAACTTCGACTTGCTCAAAGCTTTGGGACAAGCTGGTAAACCAATACTACTCAAACGGGGTTTAGCAGCAACTATTGAAGAATTTGTCATGGCTGCTGAATATATCCTCAGCCACGGGAATCCTGATGTGGTGTTGTGCGAAAGAGGTATCCGCAGTTTCGATGATTACACCCGTAACGTCCTAGATTTAGGGGCTGTGGCAGCACTCAAGCAAATAACTCACTTGCCTGTAATTGTAGATCCTTCCCATGCTGTCGGTAAACGGGAGTTGGTAGCACCTGTGGCTAGGGCTGCGATCGCTTGCGGTGCAGATGGATTAATTATTGAATGTCACCCAGAACCAGAAAAATCTGTTTCTGATGCTCGTCAAGCACTTTCTTTAGAAGATATGGTGCATTTAGTTAATAGTTTAAAGCTTGTAGCCACAGCCGTTGGGCGTAGTATATCAGATGTCGGGGTGGGTTTGGAACCTGCCCCAATTTTTTGGGCTGCGTGAACAATAAGATCCCCGACAACTTTTACGAAGTCGGGGATCTGAGTCTCTCGATTTTCACAACTCATTTAGGATTGCTATATATAAATCTAAATTATCATTTTAACAAATAAGACTATTTGATTTTATTCTACAAATCGTTTTATCCTGAAATCAGTAGAGATTTTAACTTTTGCTAAATTGCCTAAAGAAGTTTTATTATATAGAGCTTTCAATTTTGAAAACCTAAAGAAGGACAATAACTAAATGCTAGAGCAGCAGATTGATTGCCCCATCAAGCCTAAGACAAGTGCAATGATCATGAAACTTTTTCAAATCACTCTAGTAGTCTTAGTACTTTTGATCAACTTAGCAGTTGCTTTCCCCTCTTGGGCAGAAAGTACGCCTTCTTTAACTAACAATCCTAACTACTTTCAAGTTGGGCAAAAAGTCATTTGGCTTTACAAGCCCCGCACCGATTCTAGTGATGTCCAAAGAATTCCCGCCGAAATAATCAAGTTAAGTTCCAAGCAAGTGCAAATCAAGGTTTACAAACATAACAACGAATTTGTCAATCGTTGGGTGAATCCAAACAAGCTTGAAAATTCGACAAAAGTTAAAGAATCAGCACTCTAAAATTTCGCCAGAATGCAAAATTTGTCCTCATCCCCAACCCCCAATACCTCGATTATTGTAGAGACGGCGATTCATCGCGTCTCTTTCCTGCGATTCATCACGTCTCCTTCCTTAATATTTTATTTTTTGTAAATCAAAAAAACTGAACCAATCGGCCCAAGGTTTTCTACATAAGTTTTCTGGTTGTAATACAATCCCGGAGACATACCTCCATCAAACAAAATACCTTCTTGAATCTTACCTAAACAGTTATCGCTAGCAATGCCTTCTAGAACATTATCAAACATATCTGGCATTAACTCTTGATTAAGTTGGGATAATTGAATATCTGAATTAGCTTTCAAGTCATTAACTAATAAGATGACATAGCCTTGATTAGTGATAGCTGCCAGAGAGCGATTAGTCGCATTTTTACAAGCAAATTCTCCTAAATCTTGACAAATATCTTTAAACTTACCCTGACGATAAAATCTACCATTACCGCCCACTAAATTGTAATTGAGAATATCATTTTCTCTTCTGCCAGCCTGGATAGTAGCCTGTCGCTGCTGGGGTGTACCTCCTGATATGCCAAAGGAAGAACGTTTATTTTTAAATGCTCCTGAATACTCTATGCCACGAGAAATATTTAAGCCTTGGGGTTTATCATCAGTATCTATATAGTCGGCATTAATTGCGGCAATTGGTAGCTGTCCCTTTAACTTGGCATTTTCATCAGCGATGAGTTCATGAAACTGTTTTGCTACATATTCTTTACGTAATTTACCTCTACTATCTTTGGCGTAAAGTTTATGAGATAGACCAACATTAACTTTGAAATCTAATTGGGCTGATTTGGGATTAAAAATAATTACATTATTAATACCTTTAGGATTTTTTTTACCTTGATTATTGGTTTTAAAAAAATCAATACTGAACTTGGCATCTTTGCCAGGGCAAGTTTTAGATGCTTTTGGGATTAAATTTGCTTCAATCTTTTGACAACCTGATAATAAGCTCGCACTAATTATCAAAATAAATAACAAAAATAATTTGCTTGTAGACATAATAATACAAAAAAAACCGCTACAGATTTACTATAGCGGGGAATAATTTAAAATTTCAGTCTAGAGTTAATCTCAGAGCCAAAACTTAAGAGAACCATTCTAAAACAGCTTCTTCTTTGGTGTTAGTATTGCGAGATGGTGTCTCACGATTAAATTTCATCTGAATTGACCGGGTTTGCTCACCATCAGCAGCTACAGCCAAAATTGGGTAGTCAATTAAACCATCCTGGAAGGACATCTGGAAGCGGAATGTTCCATCGGGATTTAGTTTAATTGGACGGCCACCAATGGTTACAGTAGCATCGGGTTCGGTTGCACCGTAGACTATCAACTCAGCATCGGCAATTAGCCAGAACTGGCGCGGACGCACTGGTACGGCGGAAGCTGAGAAGCCAACACCTGACATTCCTGCACCGGAGGCGGTTAAGCCGGAGACGGTGGGAGTTGCCCACAGACCCACACCTGATGGGAAAATGTAGGAGCTAATGGCTTGTTCTGGACGTATAGCACCTTGTTGGGAACCGAAGATAGAACCAGCAACCCGTTGTGATTCGGCAGATTCCGCTAAACCAAAGATTTGGTCGTAGATGGGGTTGCCGGTGCCATTCACAACAGCATTACCATTGGCGGTGGCGGTAGTTGCAATTTTTTTGGTAGGGGGAACTAGTTCGTACTGAGTCTTACCACGCAAATCTTCTTCAAAATTTACTGTGATGAAGACATCCTCAATCCAGTCAGAAGGATAGACGGGAGGAATGTGTACTTTAGTAGAACGAGCTAGTACTAACCAGCGACCATCAGCAGCACGATAGCCGATATCAATTGTATAATCGCGATCGCTAACTGGAACTGGTAGATACCATTCTCTAGCTAGTTCATCAGCCGGATATTCTTGAATGCTGTGTGGGCTTTGGTATTCGATATTGATGTCGGTGACATCATAAATCCGCAGTGCTAGTTGTTGTCCACCTTGCCGACGCAGTTCCTCTTTGTGTTCATTGGGTACATCCCAGTAAGTGTAAGCCCATTGAGGATCGCGTGGTAAAAGTACAATCCGGCTATCACCATACCCAGAGGGTAAATCTGCCAGTCCTTCATCAACATCAGCTAAAGATCCACCAGTACGATCTTCCTGACCTAATTCAAACTTTGCAGCTTCCACGGTTTCTTGTGCCTCCAATGAACGAGATGGACTGAGTAAGTTTTTGCTACGCTGGACTTCTTGTATTGATGCGAGCAGTTGTGATTTACGCATTCGGCTATAGCGAGAGATGCTATATTCGCTAGCAACTTTGCGTAGTTGGCGTAAGGTCATCTCCTCTAGTGGCGGGCGTTCTTTTGCCATTAATTTGGCCTCCAGTAGTTTAAGCGGTAAATGATTTCCCCTGGTTAAAGAATGCTATGTAATATCTCATCCATTCCAGATGAATTTCTTATCCTGACTCCTGGTTTTGCCCAGTTTTTAAGTTTTTTAATCTGTTTTTAAATTGAGACAACATCCTTCCAATTCCCGATCGCACCGAAATTAGCATTTCTTTGGGATCGGAGGATTTCGATTTGTTAAGTCAATATTAACCACTAAGCATATCTAGGGATCAAGGGGTAAGAAGTAGGTTTTTTGGCTGTTTCACGAATTTATCAGCCCTTCTGGGATCGAATTGTCAGCTTTTCATGACATTTGTGGTGATTGGCGTATGAAGAATAGCAACAATGTCAAGTTTTCATAACATTAGCCTCTGGGCTAGCCAAAAACCAGAATTCAGGAGCCGGAGACGTTTCCGTTACTCCGGTCAGAATCAAGAGCATTTTCACAAATCAAATAGGATTGCTATATAAATTATCTACGAACACTTATTTTTCGTCCAAAGTCCAAATTTATGCAAAAAACCCTCAATACGAAATATTAATAAATATTTTCTCTAGAACTATTAATTTATTGTTAACTAAATTTTAATTTTTTATCATTACTTTGGTTTATACAGTTGCTAAAAATTTGTTTTTATTTGCCTATTTATACACCTATTTAGTGTTATGCAAACTAACATATTTCCTGACTTTAATGAAGATTTTAGAGAAGCATTTCGCTTGCTTTTGCTATGGCGGCGGGATGTTCGGCGATTCTTAAAAAATCCTATCTCAAATGAGCTTTTGTTAGATTTAATAGAAATTGCCAATTTCTCTCCTTCTGTGGGGAATAGTCAGCCTTGGCGATGGGTCAATGTTAATGATAATAGAAACAGAGAAAAAATCCGTACTAATTTCCGAAAGTGTAACGAACAGGCTCTTGCTGGATATTCTGGCGAACGTGCCTCGCTCTACGCCAATCTCAAATTAGAAGGGCTAGACGCTGCTCCTGTTCAGTTGGCTGTATTTGCCGATGTTGAAACAGAACAGGGCGCTAATTTGGGTAAATTAACTATGCCGGAAACGTTAAATTATTCTGTTGTCATGGCTATTCATACTCTCTGGCTTGCTGCACGTGCATCGGGACTAGGTGTTGGCTGGGTTTCAATAATAGACCCACAGGCTGTGAAAAAAGACTTATCCATAAACGACAGTTGGGAACTAATAGCTTATCTTTGTATTGGGTATCCAGTTGAGGAGCATGATATTCCTGAGCTTGAACGCTCAGGATGGCAACAAAGAACTAATGTAGGGTTAAATATTATGTCCAGATAGTTGACACTCCCCTGCCTAACCAAGTTTCGCTTTCGCTCACTTGCTTGAAAAGGCAGGGGATTTTTGGTTCAACGAGTCCATAATATATTCAATAAGTAAAAAAACAAATCTCAAAGCAGTAAGAAAAAGCACAATCGCACTACGTAAAGTATTGAGATATGACATCGATGGGCGACTTACACAGCACGACTTTCTCTACTAGTGAAGTTGGCTGGCCGCCCAAGTGAAAGTGAAACTCACCCACTGCTATGTGAAATTAAGTCCCAAGATAGTGTGTAGCCCACCATCGAAGAACTTAAGCTTGGCGTATAAGTTTAGGGTTTAGGGAAATAATTATGAATAAGGAAACAGTTCCTAGTCAAGCTGAAAAGTCTAATCCAGAAGGCGATGCATCACAATTAAGTCCAGAGGTACTAGACAAAATCAAACACCCTGCCAGAATTGACGATGTAATTCGAGAGCAATCACCACAAGAACGTAAAAGTAACCCAGCTTTAACACCAGAAATGATTGACGATCCAACTGATGATTGATTGGGTTTGTAAAAAAGGAATCCAAAAGCTCAAATTCCCGACTTCTTTAAAAAAGTCGGGAATCTTATTATTTAGTTCTTCTTGATATGTTTCCAGCCAAAAAAGGTAGATTCAAACTGATACAATCCGCGAATCAAAGTAGTAATTCCCGGAGATTTCTGAGGTTTTCACTACTGTTTTGTATTACTAATCACATATTTTTTAGCAAATATTATGTATGCAACCGGATTGTTTCGCTTTCCAGCAGAAAAACCCATTTTTTGAAATGCTTTGGTAAATCAGACTTATTTGCTACTTTTGATGATAAATTGCTCACTTAGTCAAAAAAATTTAATCCAGATGATAAATATTATTCTATATACCCTATAATTCTCATAATTACGGTATCCGTCTACAAATACCGTAGATTTAGGGGTGATTCCAATGAGCAAGTCGCAACAACCAACACAATTAAGTAAATTCCTGAATGAGGGGATACAGGCTTATGCAATAAAAGCCTTGTGGAATATACAAATATGGTATCAACACGCAATCAAAATTTGGTTTACTGGACGCAGTACACAAAGCTTTGTGAGTCTATTTCTTATAAGTATTTTTTTGAGTATAGCAGTTGCCTCGTGTTCGGGAAGCAGTTCAGCTAGCAAAAATGATGTTAAATTAAAACTCGTTTCATTCTCTGTCACCAAAGCCGCTCATGACCAAATAATTCCCAAATTTATAGAGAAGTGGAAGCAAGAACATAACCAAAACGTCACATTTGAGCAAAGTTATGGTGGTTCTGTAGCTCAGGCGGCGGCTGTCATTGACGGTTCCCAAGAAGCAGATATAGTACACTTGGCACTTCCCCTCGATGTTAGCAAAATTGCTCTTGCAGGTTTGATTAAATCGGGTTGGGAAACCAAAGCACCGAGAAGTGGTATTGTGAGTAGGTCGGTTGCTGCGATCGTCACTCGTGAAGGCAACCCCAAAGGCATCCAGACTTGGGCAGACTTAGCAAAAGATGGCGTGAAAGTGATTGCAGCTAACCCAAAAACTTCTGGTATTGCTATTTGGGAATTCTTGGCTTTCTGGGGTTCAGTGACTCAAACAGGCGGTGACGAGACAACAGCACTAGATTATGTCACCAAAGTTTATAAAAACGCCCCTACTCTAACGAAAGATGCTCGTGAAGCTAGCGATTTATTCTTCCAAAAAGGTGAGGGAGATGTCTTAATCAACTACGAAAACGAGGTGATTTTGGCGGGTAAAAATGGGACGAAATTGCCTTATGTTGTACCCCAAATCAATATTTCCATTGATAATCCTGTAGCGGTAGTTGATAAAAACGTTGATAAACACCGTACCAGAGAAGTTGCACAAGCATTTGTTGATTTTCTTTACTCCACAGAAGCTCAACGAGAATTTGCCAAATTACAATATCGTCCTGTTAACCCCACCGTTACCCAAGAAGTAGCATCACAACATCCGCCAATTAAAACTTTATTCACATCTCAAGATTTAGGTGGTTGGGATATTATTCAGAAAAAGTTTTTTGGAGATGGGGCAATTTTTGACAAAGTTCAAGCTGCGAGCAAAGCATGAACACTACTTTTTCATGCAGCATAAAGATAGAGCCACTTACTACCTTCATTAAATTCTCTGCGTCCCTCTGCGTACCTTTGCGTTTAAATCTCAAACCTCAATTCGCCACGATTTTACGCGAAGCTATACTTACTAAAACGTCAGAAATTCTCAGTAACTTTACTTCAATTGATAATTTATGAGCTTTCATAGCCGATTTAAACATAGCTTTTTGCTCACATCTTTAATACTTATTGCCAGCAGCATCACTGGTTGTAATAGTGGAGAAGAACTGAAAAGTCAGGTGAGTATTGATGGTGCAGCTGTAGGTTTTCCTGTTTCTTTAGCAGTTGCAGAAGAATACGAAAAGGTTAAACCGGAAGCTAAAGTTAGTGTTGCCTCAAGTGGGACTGGTGGCGGTATTAGTAAGTTTTGTGCTGGCGATATTGATATTGTTGGTGCTTCTCGTACCATTAAAGATGAAGAAATAAAAAAATGTAAAAGCAAGAATATTAAATTTATTGAGTTGCCTATAGCTTTAGATGGCATCGCCGTGATTGCTAATCGTAAAAATAACTTTGCCAAATGTCTGACTATTAAAGAACTAGACAAAATTTGGAGCGCCAAATCAGATAGTAAAATCTTGACTTGGAATCAAGTTAATCCCAAATTTCCTAACCAAAAACTGAAGTTGTATGCTCCAGCTTCTGATACTGGAACTTTTGATTATATGACTCAAGCTGTTACTGGCAAAGCCAAAAATGGGCGTACAGATTACACTCCTAGTCACAATCAAAACCTCTTAGTGCAAGGAGTATCAGGTGATGCATCAGCCTTGGGTTATGTCGGGATATCTTACTACATTCAAAACCAAGATAAACTTAATTTGGTAGCTGTAGAAAGTCCCACAGGAAAGTGTGAAAAACCAGTACCTGTAGATAATGTGATCAAAAATATCTACACACCTTTGTCTCGTCCTCTGTTCATCTATGTTAGTAAAAAGTCATTAGATACCAAGCCAGCAGTCAAAGAATTTGTAGATTTCTATCTCGAAAATTCTTGGAAGTGGGTAGATAGCGTTGGTTATGTGGCATTACCAGACGAAGCTTACGTCAAAGTCAAACAAAAATTTGCTACTGGTGAAACTGGGACAAAATTCAAAAAAGCAAAACCAGGT
>NZ_JABXKI010000084.1 GCF_017115095.1 Nostoc sp. NMS4
CGCCCTCTCCAATCAACTGCACAAAGTTTTTTCTTTCTTTGTATGAAACCACCCTACTTAAAAAGCAGGGAAGGGGGGAACAGGAATCAAAGTCCCCCTTTTTAAGGGGGATTTAGGGGGATCTAAAAGTGCCTGAAATCATAGCCAACAACTTTTCAAACATCCTCTTAGGCAGTACATTACAAGAAAAATATGTATCAAGCCATAATAAAGTAAGACTTCTTGCCAGAGCAGAAAATCATGGTTAACCTATCAATCAAGCAACGAATTCCTCCTTTAGAAAATGGCGATCGCCTCACTCGCTACGAATTTGATGTTTGGCAAATATTTGAAAACAAATTAGATTGGTTTAGTCTGCAACAAGGGGAATATGTCTCTTTAGAAGTTGACGCAGATGGAGTTATCAAAAGTCAAGTATTTCCTGGTTTGTGGTTGTCAATGTCAGATTTAATCGCTGGCAATATGCAACAAGTATTGGCTGTATTGCAGTTGGGATTAAATTCGCCAGAACATCAAAGCTTTTTACAGCAGTTGTCTAGTCAGAATTCAGGAGTCAGAATAGTTAAAGAATCAGGGAAATATTTGATGACTATTTTGGCATCAGTCTATTTTTTGAGGGATGAGACTGGCGCTTTTAGTTACACTATCCCAAACAATCCAGTTAAGAGAATTATCTAAATCTTCGGGGCTATTTGAGACTTTGAAATATAGCTTTTCTTCACGTTTTCTTTCAATAGCAAAGTCGGCATTTTGAGCATAAGCGACTATAAAACCTTTGTCTCGCAAACAATACATCGCCCAAGCTTTCAATGATTGCTTGTATGGTTCGTGTGGAATTGGCGGTTTTGTAATTGTGTCTTCAATTACTTTAAATATTTGCGTGAGTTTCGCGGTCATAGTAGATACTTTTGTTATTACCCTTAAGTTAACTAGCTTCGGGATCGCAACGAATTTCAATCATAAAGCCATCTGGATCGTAAAAATACACTCCTCTCCCAGTAGGACGAGTGACTGGGCCGTGTGCGATCGCTATTTTATTTTCTCCGATCACTGTCACCGCGCGATCGAATAACTGCGGATCGATGTCAAAGGCCAGATGATACGCTCTAGTGAAGGTCTTCTCTGGGTCTGGATTTGGTGGTGATAATTCGGGTTCCCCAAATAAATCCAGTATCGTACCATCCGGGGTGATGAAGTTGGCTACTTTCCCAGATGCGACAAGTTCCACCAGGGTTACAGGTACTTCGTCGCCTGTGAGTTCGTGTAAACCCAAAATTGTGCCATAAAAATAGCGGGAAGCTTGCATATCCTGGACGTTGAGGGCAATGTGATGTACTTTACGCAGATTTCCTGGCGCAAGGACACTTTTCGCGGATTGGGTGCTAGATAGCATAATCAACAAAATCTCAATATTTAGATAGAAGTTGAACTTTTTTTTAAAGTTTACTATTTCTAATAAAAATCTATCATGGCTTTTGATTATTCTGTAGAGACGGCGATTTATCGCTTCTCTCCAACCGTCAAAATGGATTTGACAGACCACTAGCTGTCTGTCAAGTTTAAAGTTATGTTGTGATAATCCGCATTTCCCCACTTAGCAATCCAAAAATAATCATAGTTGCCTAAGCGATCGCATCTGGGAGTATGATATTCAGGGATTGCATAAGCTGGTTATATTGTCGCCAATTAATTTTAGATTCTCCTAAATCACCCGATAAATTGGGGGATTTTGATTCCGCTTCCCCGACATCGGCGCAATGCCTCAAGGTCGCTTTACATCTGGGCTGAGGCTTTAACTTGACACCAATGCCATCTTGCCCGCCCCACAATATATTTTTATTTATCATTTGATAGTAAATAGACCCATGTTGTAGGGGCAAATCATGCAACTAAATCGATTCGACAACGTTCAGGAATTCTGGGACTGCACTCAGGCTTACTTACTCCAGCATCAGGGAGAAAATAATGTTTTGCTCAGTATTTTGCATACCTTGTTGCATAACCCAGAACGTTATCTGGGTAAGCCTTATTTAGCAATTGTCCAAACCAGTGGCGAGATTCTGGCTGTTGCTATCCGCACCCCACCCCAAAAATTGATCCTATCCAAAGCCCAGAATATCGATGCCTTGCGGTTGATTGCTGAAGATTTGCGTCAAGAGCAACTGCCAGGAAGCATGGGACTGGCTAAAGAGGTAGAAATATTCTCGCAGACTTGGCGATCGCTGACTGGACAATTCTATCAACGGTCGATGGTAATGAAAATTTACCAATTAACGGCAGTGCAAACAGTCTCAACATCCAGAGGATATCTGAGACTAGCAACTGAAAGCGATCGCTCTCTTTTGATCGAGTGGCTTTCGGCATTTTTATCTGAGATAAATCAGGCGGTGAGCGAAGATATTGAACACCAAATAGATAATCGGTTGAAACAGCAGAATATTTATTTTTGGGTTGATGGCACTCCAGTTTCAGTTGCCTCTAGTAAACAAGTGTTACCTACAATTGGTCGGATCAATTTAGCTTATACACCACCAGAGTATCGTCGCCAAGGATATGCCACCGCCTCTGTCGCAGCGTTAAGCCAAAAACTGCTAGACCAAGGATGTCGCCATTGTTTCCTCTTAGCAGATTTAGCCAATCCCACAGCCAATCATATTTATCAAGCGATTGGGTATCGCCCCATTTGCGATTGGCACGAATATTCATTTACCTCCAAGGAATAAGTAGAATAAGAATTAAATAATATACAATTTATGTCCCTGGTTTACCTCACCCTCAATCCCTCTCCTTATAAAGGAGAGGGAAGCTAGAGACAGGATGAAGTTTTGCATCTTATTTAATCCATGTTCCTAAGTAGAATAAAGCGATCGCTCAAGAGCTAAATATACTAACCGAACTGTATTGCCCTTTAACTGCCGTATTTTTGGTAAAAATAATTCTGAAAAACCCCATCCGGGTCATACTTACGCTTGAGGGCGAAAAATTTAGCAGATTGTGGATAAGCTCGACGAAATTGTTCAGGTGTGGCATGAAGACGATAAGGTAGATAATACCGACCACCAACTGCTAAGGCTGCCTCAATCAGTTTCTGGGTCATTACCTGCATCTTTGCTTCTCCCTCTTGGGTGCGTTGCTGATGAAACAGCATCACCAATCCAAAAACTTCCTGATCGGCATATCTGAGAAAACTATCGTTATCTTGGTGAACATTTCGCACTGTGACATTAAGCAAATCCGCTTTGGACTGGGGAATAATGATGCGACACTTCTCTAAAAAAGCTTCCAGAGATTTAGGGGGAATAAAGTACTCATGCAGGATGTCTGTCTCTGCATGGTGACGATTCTCAAATAAGGCGGAGGAACGGTTGAGAATCTGGTTTCTCAAAACCTGGTTTCCGGCTTCTCCCCCAACAATTTTTTCTAGTTGCCAGCGCAAGCTTTTGCCATAATCACTGCCGATGCTACCACGGAAAACTGTCCGAGGTAATCCAGACTCTGCTTGTTTTTCTAAGGAGACAATAGCCTGATTTGCTTGTGGGACTTGGTGATAGGTGGTGAGAATAGCTTCTTGTAAAAAGTTTTCTGGTGCAACAGAAAGTCTCCCGTATGCCATACCAATATTGGCTGCACCATCTACCCATTGCCGATAGGTATCAATATAGTTCTCGCTCTTAATCACAAACCGTTCTGCTATATACGTCTCATTGGGTACTACCCTTAAGTCCACATCAAGAATGATCCCAAATAATCCGTAACCGCCTAAGACTAAAGAAAATAACTCTGGGTTTTCCAGTCTGGAACACTCCACAACCTTGCCACTTGCCAGCATTAACCGGAAACTTTCGACTGTGCTAGCAAAGGGGGGACTATTATGTTGCCAGCCATGAGCATTGGCGCTCATCGTACCGCCGACAGAAAAATCGTTGTTGGACTGCATGACGGCGACAGAATAGCCACGTTCATTTAGGTAGGGAATAATCTCAGACCATTTAGCTCCTGATTGCACCGTCAGGATTTTAGTCGTCGGGTTGAATTGCATCCGGTTGAAGTAGCGCATCTCCAAGGAGATACCTTTAGCATACAGAGTGTGACCACCCATAGTATGACGTGAACCCGCGATCGCTACTTTCTTACGTTGATATAAGGCATCTCTAAGTACAGACTGTAATATCATCTCAGCAATTCCAGGCTGACTCTTAACCTGCTTAATTGTTACCTGTGTCTGGTTCAGGTGACTAGCATCATCAACTGTGCCAGGAGGCAGAGGTTGACGGTCATCGCGATCGCTCCAGGCTGTTAAAGTTAGGTAAGCAACAGGTCTCGCAATCGCTGTCAGGGCAATTGTGGTTATGGACAGAAGCACAAGCAAAATAATCTTCAGCCTGTTTTTTAATAATTTACTGCGGTAGGAACGCTGCATAAATACTCTTGCTCAAGAATCTCTTTAGTCAGAGTTTTGGCAAATCTCCTCTAACTTGTCAACCTTGGGTGGAGGTTGGGTATGCTGTATTCTGAATTTCAGCGATACAATTGCTTTTTGAATAAATGCTTAATCTTATTTCCTATTTGTTTTTGGCTCAAGCATCGCCTTCCCCAGCACCGCAAGAAGTCTTTGTTCCCCAACAAACAAGACCTTTAACAGGACATCTTGACGAAGTACCGGTATTTAACAGTAATAACCCGGAAGTAGTTAAGAGTGAAGGAATTCTGCTGTCTACATTTCCTCCTCAAGGCAAAAAAGTGCCCAGCGCCCACCTGAACTTTCCATTTCAGGGACGGTTTGATTTATTTTCTCACCATATTGCTAGAGCGATTGAGACTCCAAATGATTTGCGGACTCTTTATTTGGGAGTGATTGTTTATAATCCCAGCGATCGCTCTGCAACTGTCAATATATTGCAAGCAGCTAGTTATGTGAGTCAACCTGATGCACCTTTTATCAAACTTCCCCCGATGCAGGACAATAATTCGGGAGACATTTATGCAGGGCCAGGCGATCGCGTGATGAATGATGTACTACGAGTCAGACGACAAGGATGGCCAGCCCAGTTGGTAATTCCACCAAAACAAAGCCGAATGTTAATGAATCATCCGATTCCAGTGAAGACTTTAACACCGCCATTGAATGGACGTTCTACCTTGTTGCATTTGTATAGCGATCGTCCTGTTTATCTGGCGAACCTGGCCATGTTTGCCAAACCCAATCCCGATGGTAGTGAACGAGCGCCCACTTTAGAAGAATGGGAGAATTTGTTAGAAAATGGTGATTTTGCAGGTCCCCGTGAATCGGCTCCCAGTCCTCCAGATCGGCTTGCAGGGGCAACAGAAATTTACGGACGGGTAGCGGGGGTAGCTGTTGGCTCTCGTTGGCAATCACAACTTACTGACTCTAATAGTTCATACCTGACAATTCCCGAATCAGGACAAGCTTTTTCTTACGGTTTAAGTACTCTTTTAGCAGGGAAAATGGGTACTGGACAAAACCAAACTGCTAAACTCGTAGTGCGTTATCCTGGTACTGCTTACGAAGCTCACGGCAACTACGGCATTGAATATAACATCTCTCTACCATTATTCAACAATACAGATAAGCCGCAAACTGTAAATGTGCTTTTCCAAACGCCAATCAAAGAAGATGAGTTAAATAAACCAGGGCTGCGCTTTTTTTCACCACCCCAACCGTCCGTCTTTTTCCGAGGCACTGTTCGTATTCGCTACAATGACGATCGCGGCTTACCCAAAACCCAATACTGGCATTTAGTTCAACAACGGGGACAAATGGGAGAACCGCTTGCTCAATTAAAAATATCTCCTGGTCAACGGCGACTGGTAGAAGTGGATTTTCTCTACCCACCGGATGCTACGCCCCCCCAAATGTTGACAATTCAAACTGTAGACTAAACTTAACAATTTAAAACTCAAAATGATGCAGTTTGACGAAATCCCCCCATGCACGATACCCAACATATCCATTCATAGTGCCCATTATTACAAACAGTAATACCAACCACAGTGGATGTCTTCGACCATCTTTTGTTTTAAAATCTTCCACTTGCCGCAGTTGCTCAATCAGATTCGCACTCATGATTTTTATCAAACAGAATTCAGGAGTCAGAATTCAGTTGGGTATTCTGACCGAAAAAGCGGATAGCGCCGGCGGCAAGCGAGTATTTTCGAGTCGCGTCTGAATAATCGGCGTTTTTACACCCCCACCAAATTGAAAATTTGGTGGTCAACAAGAAAGTCGCGGGTCTGAATCCCCGACTGATAGCGCCGGCGGCAAGCGAGTTTGCGTACTCTGTAAGAGTTGCAAGCTACGCTTTTAGCGTCTGTCTGCGACACGCTGTTCGCGTTCGTAGAGAGCGTCTTGATTCTGAATTCTGAATTCTGGATTCTTCTTCAACCCCTCAACACTTGCAATTTTACCTGTTTTAGGGAATGAAACAGCCCTGCTTTTTAAGGGGGTTGGGCGATCTCAGTGCGTAAGTCCTGGACTACTACGTTTACCAAACTCAGTACGGAGATAAAGTCTGTTTGCATAACAGCGAATAACCTTCGCCAAAGCTAAGTTGATACGCCTTACAGCACACTACTACTGATATACCTCATTCAAATGAAAATTTATATAGATAAAGCTTTTAGGCTTTCACCAGAGAAATTCCACATCTTATTTGCATAAAAAATATAAATACTTCATCAAGTCTTTATCATACATAAGTTTAAACACTAACTGCTAATAACAGTAAAACATCCGATACAAATTGCCCTTTTTCAGTAAAATTACTTTAAATAAAGAGCTATTTAAATATACTACTAAAAGCCAATAAATAGATTGACTTTACAGAAGTGTAGCTGTTAGAAATAAGAAACGATTGAAGAGAGATAGCTGCTCAAAAAAAGCATTATCTAAATATTTTCCCTACTTAATGACTCACAACATGAAACCTAATTTATTTACAGCTTTGATTGTGGCTACAGCTACCTTAACCGGATTAGTTTCCAAAGTAGAAACTGCATCTGCTGCTAATTTTAATTGGAATAGCTCTTGGACTAAACCAACTGTATATAGTAAGTCTAAAACTGGTTTTAACGACACTCCTTTTCAACAATTTGTCCAAGCAGAAAGCGTTGCCATTCCAAACAGTGGACAATTTCAGTTAGACCCCAATAAATTAAACCTAAAATACGACCACGATGTTTCTGTTTACTTTATCAATGAAGGCGCAGCTTATAGAAACCAGTTAGCCTTCAATTCCACAGGAACTACTAATAAGTCTGGGCTACTTTTTAATGATATTTCTTGTCAAGGAAATGGATGTGTTGGCAGCTGGGGCGGTAACGCACTAAAACTAGGTGATGGGGTTAAAGTTGGTAATATTACCGCAGGTAGTCAGCTCGATTTCTGGTTGAGAGCCGATGGTTTGAACCGTGGCAAGTCTGCTAATATCTTTGGTACTGACACCGCCTCTAACGCAGATGGACTACAGCACACAGTTGCTTATGCTTACAACAACTACATCCTCCTAGCATTCGAGGATTTATATGGAGGTTTACACGCTTCAGGGGTAGATTCTGCAACTGGTAAGTCGAACGAAAATTCCGATCGCGACTTTAATGATGTTGTCGTTGTTCTTGATATCGGCGAGGCAAATGTTAAAGCGTTAATTGGCGCTACCGTTCCTGAACCATCTGTGACTTTATCAATGTTTGCGGTGGGAGCAATTGGTATGTTTGGATTGCGCCGCCGCCGTCAAAGTCGCACTTCTAACTAAACTTTGAAACGTTCTTAATTTAAGGTGCGTTTATTTTCACCCGTACATTTATTTATACGGGTGATTTTACGTTTGTAGTGGCATTTAGATTTTATCTATTGCGATCGCGTTCTAAATCATCAATCACTTTTTGCAAATACCACTCGTCTGACATCCCAGGATGGTAATCCTGATTTTGCTGAATCAATCGTTCGGCAATTTCCCAGTATCCCCCAACCATTCGTAAAAGTCGCTGACGTAGCAGATGATATTTTTGCTTTTTTGACTCTGGACTAAATTTCTGGATTTTTTCGAGGCTATTTAAGACTTGTTGATAATTTTCCCAGTCTTCTTGTTCGCAAAAGATACTCGCCGCCCGTTGATAATCTTCCACGGCATTTTGGATTTCTTCTAAGCAAGTATAGGCAATGCCGCGATTGTAATAAGCTTGAGGATCGTCAGAATTAATTTGCAACGCTTGGGTGTAATCTTGAATTGCACCAAGATAATTGCCCGTTGTCCGATAGGCATTACCTCTGGCAATATAAACTAAGACATCTTCCGGTTGCATCTGGACTGCTTGGTTAAGATCCGCGATCGCACCTTGATGATCTCCCAAGACAGAACGGGCTTTACCTCGGTTGCGATAGACAATGGCATCTTGAAAATTTAGTCGTAATGCTTGATTAAAATCTGCGATCGCTTCTCGATAATTCCCCATTTTACAACGCACAACCCCACGACAGCAGTAAGCTTGGGCATCTTGCGGATCGGCTTTTAATACCCAATTTAAATCGGCGAGTGCCTCTTGGGTATCTCCCTTTTCAGCTTTTTCTAATAATTGTGTGAAATAATCGTTAGTGGATAAAATTGGCGCATTGGTAGAAGGCGATTGCTGAATGGTGGCTTTTTCTGGTGGTTGTAGCTGTTTAATTCGTTCTAAAGATAGACGACAATTTTCTTTATCTTGTTGCTCTAAATATAACCCAGCAGCTTTTTTAAAATTAGCGATCGCATCTTGAATAAAACCCTGTTTCCGCCGCACCATTCCCCGCAGATTATAAGCAGCAGCATAATTGAGATTGAGACGAATCGCGCGTTCAACATCGTCTAGCGCTCCCGATAAATTTTTTAGCGCTACCCTAGCCAATCCCCGACAATAATATGCCTCTACACTATCAGGATTCAACTTCAGCGCTTCGGTATAATCTGAAACAGCTTTCAGAATTGCGCCTGAGTCATAATGTGCTAAACCCCGTTGCAAATAAGCTTCGCTAAAGTAAGGTGTCAGTTGTAAAGCATGGTTAAATTCCTCAATTGCTCCCGCGTAATCTTTTCGCCTAGCCTTTTCCAATCCTCTATTGTAGAATTCGTCATTCATGGCATTTGTGTGGTTGATTCAGTTAATTGAATTCCAGCAGGTTTGTTTTGTAGCCTAACCTATGCACTCACTTTCATATTTTAAGTATATTTCATAGTTTTTGTTGAAATAAAACCAACATACTACCCTAAGTTTTGATAAATTTCAATAAAAAAATGGGGAAATGACTAGATTCAATTCCCCATATCTCGTAGATTGTAAAATATTTACTGTTAACTAGAATTCAGAATTTAGGAGTCAGAATAGTTCAAAATTCAGCAGAAATTTTGTAAAATAAATATACTAATAATCCTGCATTTTTTCTGCTGCTGAATTCTCGTACTAACATGATTATGAAAGCAAGCTGGGAGAAGTCAGAACAAAAACATCCCAATTTCCTTGAGCCTCAGTTTGTGGTTTTATAGGATTGGCATAGTGGAAAAACTCATGGTCATTAACTAATAAGAGTTCTCCCGGATTGAGAATTTTGCTAAATACAGGCTTTTCTTTTTTGGCAGTATACAGATGTGTTTCGCCACCTTGAATATTCTCTCTATCTACTGAAAATATGCCAATAAAATCAGTGCCATCTTGATGGATACCTTCTGGTGCTGGATTACCAAAATTATCTGGAGAACAACTAATTCTAATTTGATGAACTCCAATTTCAGCTTCAGGATGAAGTTTGCAAGAATCACAAAATGCCAAAACCAGATTCTTGAAAATATCAAGTTCTATGAGGGCATCATCTAATTCTGCAAACTCTCTTTTGATGTCACCTGCTAATCGATTATAATCTTTGCTTTGAAAGAAGACACCATGAGGTAATTTGATTAACTGATTTCCAGAGACTGTAAACCGAGATAATCTTCTAGAACGATAATTGCCTTTGATATAAGGGTCAAGAGGCATATTATTAAAAAATGGCTTAAAACCTTTTAGACCGATCGAATTTACTTTTCTTAGAGTAAACAAAAAAGCATATTCTAATTCAGTTGCTGTCCAAACTTTTTGCATAGGATTTACCTCCTTGCACGTTGAAATTCTCCCGTATTTGTTTGGGAGGCTTGTAATACTTAGTATATGCTACTTTTTATTACTATGTTGTCAATTTGACTACAAAAATTGATAATTCATGATATGTAAAGTTACTCAAATTCTGTCACACGGCGGAGTAGCTGCTGAAAAGATTTGCAGATATGGGTTAGGTGGGCAAAGAATCGACGTATATTTACTAGCAGCAAGAAGGTTCCATAATGATAGATTGGCTTTACCGTTACCCTAAGTGTCAGCCAACAGATAAGATAAACCATCGGCAATTTTAGCCCTACTCGCCTGGTCAATGCCGATATTTACATTTTTTACTGTTACTTTCGATGACATAATTTTCTCTTAATTAGGTTATATGTAATTTGGGGTTGGGAATTGGGCATTGGGGATTGGGCATTGGGCATGGAGAAGAGACAAGGTAGACAAGGAAGAGGGGGGAGACAAGGGAGAGGCTTGTTCAATAATTCCCCCTTGTCCCCTTGTCCCCCTTGTCTCCTCACTCACCACTCACCACTCTCCCATCTCCCTCATCTCCCTCATCCCCGCACCCAATTCTCATTAATCTATGCCAAGTGCATCTTCAAAACGCTACGGGGTGCTTTACGGACTCTGGCTAAAACGGTTTCTTTGCCTAAACGCTGGCAAGCTTCATACCGATGGCAACCAGAAAAGCCATAATATTGTCCATCTACTTCTAGGACATCTATAGGTTCCTGCTGCCCAATCTCCGCAATCGATTCCATTAAGGCTTGTACTTTATTTGGATCGTTTGTACGGGGCAATGGGCGTTTTATCTGATTTAATGGAATTTCTTGGACTCTAACCATAAAGAGTTTATCCAACTAGTTCTGTTTTTTGTCTCTAAATAAATCATAGTCATTATGACTTCGTTTTGCAAGTAATATTTAGGGCAAAATTGGTAATGGTATCATTGGAGCATTCATGCGACAAAAAAACCGCACTACAAGGCAATTGGAAAATCAGCTCCAAGGACGCATTAAGGGGCAGAAGATGCTCTCTATGAGACGCGGCGCGAACGATTTGCGATCGCAACTCTTGGAGACACTACGCGAATGCTCTCAGGTAGCCATGAAATTTTCGTTTTGGCGTTTTTCCCACACTTTGGTGACAACATTTTGTCTATTGGGACTGACTGCGGCATCAGGGCCTGAGAGCAACATCCAGGATATAGAACTGAAAATTGGGATTGTGCAGCGATTTGGCGCCGAAGCCACAGCCAAGTTGCAACTCGAACCCATAAAAGGCGATCGCTTAAAGCTAAAATTTCAAGTGGGCAATAAACAGCAAATCCTGTTTACTAAGAATCCTGTAAAGCTGGAAACAGTCATGGAAGCTTTACCCCAATCAGCAGTCGAAGAAGTGGTAGTTTTGGGTACATACCGCACTTTTGAAACGGCGGAAGACAGTGCTAATAAATGGCGCTCTCAGGGGATGGAAGTGGAAATAGCCCAGCCAGAACGCTGGCAGGTTTGGGCAAAACGAGATGTTTACAGCACTCCTTTACTGCGGCGCTTGCTATTGCAGAACATCCAAGCTTCTAGTAAAGAAAAAGTATATCTTGATACCAAAATTTTGAAACAAGTGCCACGAGTTAGTTGGGTGGTGAATGGTAATAGCTATAGCCCGAATGATTTAGAAATTAGCACTGACAAAAATTTGATTCGGGTAAATAAAAGCGAAAAACCAGATAATGCCCGTCTTTACGCTGGGCGAATGAATTTGCAACAAAATGCTTACGGTACATACACTCTAGTTAACCAAGTACCCTTAGAAACTTATTTGCGTGGGGTTGTGCCTTACGAAATAGGCACAGATGCACCAAAAGCGGCGCTAGAAGCTCAGGCAATTCTCGCTCGGACTTATGCCTTAAGAAATTTACGCAGGTTTGCCGCAGATAATTATCAGTTGTGTGCTGATACTCACTGCCAAGTTTATTATGGGTTGAAGGGCGCAGCTGCCAAAACAGACCAAGCGATCGCCTCAACTAGGGGTAAAGTACTAACCTACAAAAACGAACTCGTAGATGCCCTGTATTCTTCTACTACTGGTGGGGTCACTGCTTCCTTTAGCGATGTCTGGAATGGCGACGATCGTCCCTATCTGCGTCCTGTACTGGATGCTCCGACTAATTTTTGGGATTTATCTAAGCAGAGTTTAGCAGATGAAAAGAACTTCCAAAAATTTATTAATACGCAACAAGGATTTAATGAAAGCAAGTGGGATATGTTTCGTTGGCACAAGGAAACCCCTTTAAAGGATATTATCAAGGACTTGCAGAAATTTTTACAGGTGAAAAACAGTCCTGATGCCAAATTTAAGACAATTCAGGCTATGGCAGTAGTGAAGCGAAGCCAGAGTGGACGTATCCTTGAACTTGCGGTTAAAACCGATAGCAGCACCTTTATTCTCCACAAAGACGAAGTTCGCAGTGCTTTTGCAGCCCCAATAAGTACGCTTTTTTATATCGAACCGTTGAACAAAGGCAAATCGCAACTCTGGGGATACGCTTTTATTGGTGGTGGATTAGGACATGGAGTCGGCTTGAGTCAAACTGGCGCTCAAAATTTAGCGAAACTAGGTTGGTCAAGTCCAAAAATTCTCCAATTTTACTATCCTGGTACTCAGATTCAAATTCTCAAAAAAGAGACTAAGCTTTAAGCTAATTGGCATTCAATTTGCCGAAGAAAGGCAGAGGCCAGGAGGCAGGAGGTTTTAGAAATTGAAGAAGAAGTCAGGAGTCAGAATAAATTAGTGGGGGATTCAAACCCGCCACACTTAAAAAATTAAGGAGGTAAAGTACGCATCTATTACAGTTGATGTTTTAGACCAAGTTCTGAAACCAGAGATTTTACCCATTGGTGCTATCGGCATTGACTTGGGATGTAATTCTGCGTTATCAATTACTGATGGCGAGAATCATCAACAAATTGAGGCTCCAAAGTTTTTGAGAAATGCAGAGCATCTAATCAAAAAAGCTTCTAAGGACAAACGGCGTAAACGTGCGCCAAACAGAAGAAAAAAGATAAAAGCTTCTAGGCGGTTCAAAAGAGCTACGGCAAAAGTTAGTAAGCTCACCCGTAAGGTTGCAAATCTTCGCCAGAACTGGGTACACCAAGTTGCAGCAGAAATAGTCAGCAGTAATAGCTTCGTTGCAACTGAAAAGCTAGAAGTCAAAAACATGACCCGAAAAGCTAAAAAAGGTAAGCGCAAAAAGCAGAAGGCTGGACTAAACAAGTCTATTCTTGACGTTGGTTTTGGTATGCTTCGTAGCACCATCAAATATAAAATAGAACAGATTGGTGGTGTATTTATCGAGGTTCCAACGCGGAGAGTTTTGCCTTCTCAAACTTGCCCTAAATGCGGACATCAGCACAAAAAAACACTCGATGTCCGAGTGCATAAATGTGGTGTTTGTAATTATTTACAGGATAGAGATATTGCTGCTGCCGAAGTTATGCTTTATTGGGCTAAAGGAATTCTACCGTGGGCAGGAACTGCCCTCGCAGACGCTGAGTCGTCTAGCTCTACCTCACGCACCCGCAAACGAGCAGGAAGTATGAGGCAAATGGGGGCCAAGAAGCGTCAAAAATCTATAGAAGATTTCGCTAAAAACGAATTGGGGGATGTAGAAACCCACAGTTCAGGCGAAGCCAACTGTGGGCAGTTCATCTCTTAGTAAAGGTCTTCTTCTTTGTGAGTTTCGATTGTTACGTCAGAGGTTGGGTAAGCAACACAAGTCAGTACATATCCCTTTTCTATTTGTTCATCATCTAAGAATGACTGATCGCCCTGATCGACAGTACCCTTGGTGATTTTACCTGCACAGGTCGAGCAAGCACCAGCGCGGCAAGAGTAGGGCAGGTCAAGACCAGCTTCTTCGGCAGCGTCTAGAATATAGACATCATCATCAACATCAAGTGTTTGGTTCAACCCTTCGGCATCGTTGATTAGTGTCACTTTATAAGTTGGCATTGAGTAATCCTCTCTTTTGCAAACGACAGTATAAGTTATCTTAAGGCAAAGGTCACGGCTGTTCTATGGAATTAGCCGTTGGTTTAAATTTGCTTCAATTCTGATACTACGAGAAAAATTAAACGATGTAACTGGAAATTGAACCCGATTAGTAATGAAATTTAGTTACTTAATCCCGATAAGTTTTCTTTATGTTATTTTCTACCAAAGTCAGGTTTTAATCAGAAAAAGTTATGTATCATCAAAGTAAACATGAGTAAGGTTAATGTTAGCGATATTTTGTAGGACTTACGCAGAAGAGATCCCCTAACTCCTTTAAAAAGCTACAAATTTTTTGCAACAGTTTAGCCTTGGCACGCCACTACAAATACTTAATTTTGTTTAAAAATTAAACCGGATTTCTATAGCTGCAAATAAAGTTTTACAGCAGATTTCAAGTTGGTGAGGTACACAAGCTAAGTTTTTTACCCAGATATAAAGCGTGTTTTACTCCTGAATGTTGTAAAGTCTAGACTGGTGAAACCCATGAAGAGAGAATCTCACCACTAGAAGGGTGGAAAGATCAAAAACAGAACTAGTGAGGATCATGTATAATTCAGAAGCAGCTTTGGAAAAAGCAAGAGTGCGTGTAGGTTTGGTAGGTACTGGGTATGCGGCAAAGTTTCGGGCTGAGGCATTGTTCCATGATGAGCGATCGCAGTTAATCGCAGTTGTTGGGCATACAAGCGAAAAAACCGAAACCTTTGCCAAAGAATACCAAATTGAAGCATTAAGTACTTGGCAAGAGCTAGTAGAGCGCGAAGATATAGACCTAGTAGCAATCTCCACTGTTAATCGAGATCATGGGGCGATCGCTCGTGCAGCACTCACCAACGGCAAACATCTGATTGTAGAGTATCCTCTTTCATTGGATGTCGTCGAAGCTGAGGAACTAATTGCTTTAGCCAAAGCACAACAAAAACTCCTGCACGTTGAACATCTGGAACTTTTGGGTGGTTTGCACCAAGCCTTAAAGCAAAACTTAGACAAAATTGGTGAAGTTTTTTATGTCCGCTACAGCACCCTCAATGCCCAGAATCCTGCACCTCGTAGATGGACTTATAACCACGAGTTGTTCGGCTTTCCCTTAATTGGTGCCCTATCTCGCCTACATCGTCTCACCGATTTATTTGGTAAAGTATTTACTGTTAACTGTCACCAACGATATTGGGAAATAGAACCGGAATACTACCAAACCTGTTTCTGCACGAGCGATCTGTGCTTTAATAGTGGACTTTTAGCTCAAGTAGTCTATGGCAAAGGCGAAAGTATTTGGCAATCAGAACGCAAGTTTGAAGTTCACGGTGAAAAAGGTGGTTTAGTTTTTGATGGCGACACAGGAATATTCATCCAGCCAGGGGAAACAACATCTATAGAGGTTGGCCCTCGCCGGGGTTTGTTCGCTAAAGATACGAGTATGGTGTTAGATCATCTTTTTGACGGCACTCCTTTGTACGTTACCCCAGAGGAGAGCTTGTATACCCTGCATGTTGCTGATGCAGCACAAAGAGCCGCACAGACTGGGTTAACTATGTTTATGAAATGATAGTTTAGATAAAAGTTAATGAAAACCGACCTAATTGTTATTTTATCCCAACGAGAAATAGAGAAAATGCGGCAAGCTGGGCGTTTAGCAGCTAAACTTCTCCAGCATCTAGAACCCTTTGTCAAGCCAGGGGTTAGCACTCTCGAACTAAATGATGAAGCCGAACGTTGGACACAAGCGCATGGAGCCAAAAGCGCACCCCTTGGCTATAAGGGTTATCCTAAATCGATTTGCACTAGTGTAAATGAGGTAATCTGTCACGGTATTCCCAACGCCAAACAAATTCTTAAGGAAGGTGACATTATTAATATTGATGTCACGCCCATTGTTGAAGGTTATCACGGCGATACATCCAAAACATTCTTTGTTGGTACTCCTTCCCCAAAAACGAGAAAGTTGGTAGAGGTGACAGAAGAGTGTTTACGCCTGGGTATTGCTGAAGTTAAGCCTGGGGGACGCATTGGAGATATTGGTGCAGCCATTCAAGAGTATGCTGAAGCCCAAGGCTTTTCTGTAGTGCGAGATTTCGTTGGTCACGGCATCAGTAATATTTTTCACACTGCGCCGGATGTACCCCATTATGGCACTCGCGGTAAGGGTAAGCGCCTTAGACCGGGGATGGTTTTTACTATTGAGCCAATGATTAACGAAGGTACTTATGAAGTCGAGGTTCTGGGCGATAAATGGACTGCTGTCACGCGCGATCGCAAACTTTCTGCTCAATGTGAGCATACTTTAGCTGTCACTGAAGATGGCGTTGAAATCCTCACCCTACCTGAAGGCGAGAATTACCCGTGAATTTACCAACATCCCGTACTGTAATTATTACAGGGGGAAATAGTGGTATTGGGCGAGGAATTGCTGAAGCTTTCGCCAGGGAGAATACCCAAGTGGTAATTATGGGGCGCAATGAAGAAACGCTCCGTACTACTATCGAACACCTTGGCCCGAAAGCTTTTTGCAAACAAGTAGATATCACCCAGTCGGCTCAGGTGGCTGATGCTGTAACAGCAGTTGTTCAGCAGTTGGGTCAAATTGATGTGCTGGTCAACGCGGCGGGTCTTCCACGTTGGATCACTACTGAGACTCCTCTTGATCAGGCTGAACAGTTATGGGATGAAGTAGTAAACACCAATCTCAAAGGTAGTTTTCTCATGGCAATGGCTGTTGCTCCTTACCTCACCCGGCCCGGTGGGCGCATTATCAACATCAGTACCAATGCAGCATTTACTGGTGGAAGTTGCCCTGGTTATCTCGGTTACGCTGCTGCCAAAGCCGGTGTGCATGGTCTAACTTATGCTCTGGCGCGAGAACTTAGTCCCCAAGGAATTACTGTAAACGCGATCGCCCCCGGTTTAATTGCTAACACAGCGATTACAAATATGTGGTCAGAAGAGCGTCTGCAAAGCATCGTTGCAGAGACACCTGTTGGGCGGGCAGGTTGCGTAGATGATGTTGCTGCTGCTGTATTATATCTAGCCTCGAAAGAAGCCTCTTTTATTACTGGAGAAGTTTTAAACATCAATGGAGGACTAGTTTTTGGTCACTGAGATCATGTCCACTTAAAGATTTATCGTATTTTCTAATAAAGGTAGAGAATTTATAAAATTTATTATTTACTACCAACAGGAGTGCGAATTTTATCAACTAAAAATCAACATTTATTACATGATAAAGTCAAACATATATGGAGGTAAGATTATGACCCAAGTGTTGCCCAAATTACTCACCTTCAATGAATTTATTGAATGGTATCCTAACGATGGTAAACGCTATGAATTGCACAAAGGAGTAATTGTTGAAATGCCACCCCCAACTGGTTCCCATGAAAAAGTTGTAGGATTTATAGCCCATAAGCTAACTGTCGAGTTTGATCGCCTGAATCTTCCCTACACTATACCCAAAACTGCATTGATCCAAACTCCTTCTGCCGAATCAGCTTATTCGCCTGATGTTTTGCTGCTAAATCTTGATAATCTCAACAAAGAACCGCTTTTTCAAAAACAGTCAACAGTAAGCCAAGCAGCATCGGTTCCACTAGTTATTGAAGTTGTTTCAACCAACTGGCGAGATGATTACTACAATAAACTTAGGGATTATGAAGAAATGGGCATTCTCGAATATTGGATTGCTGATTATGCTGCATTGGGTGCAAGAAAGTTCATCGGTAATCCCAAACAACCCACTATTTTTGTATGCGAATTAGTTGATGGTGAATATCAAATGATAGCGTTTCAAGGTAGCACCGCGATTTCATCACCTACCTTTCCCCAATTAAATTTAACTGCACAACAGATTTTTAATGCGGCTAACTAATTTTTTATCTATCTTATAACTATCTTCCCAACTTATTAGGAATACCTTCACAACCACCAGGAATAGTACCTCTAGTTTTTTCGCCGCCCCAGGTGCAACAGTAGCAACGTGTAGACTCAGACATCCGTTGCACATTGCTGAAATCGGCATTTTCTACCACAGCGCCGGTTTGTTCGCCAGTTTCATAATCTGGTGGTTGGGTGCGACTGCGGGGTGATGCTTTATCTACTACACCATAAAATAAGCGAATTCCGTTGATGTCAGCACCATTGAGATTAGCATCATATAAAATTGTGCGGGAGAGGTTGGCTTTTACTAAATCACAACCGGACAAGTTAGCACGGACAAGATTAGCTTCACTAAGATCAGTCCAACGTAAATCAGTAGCAGAAAGGTCGGCGGCGGCTAGCATTACGCCTAAATCGATGACGCGCACACCTTCGAGGCGGTCTTCTGCGTATCCGCCAGTACCGTCGAGAATGGCTCGACCTAATAAGCGATCGCGTTTTAGAGGTGACAGCAATTTGGAACGTGAGAGAAACCGGAGAATTTTCGCTTTCCCACTACCATCGACACTACTCAAAATTGCCGCCGTGCGTCCTTCGGCGATCGCTCTTTCTTGAGGCCAATCTTCTAATAATCCTTCTTCATCTAATACCAAGTCGGAAACACCCTGGAAATAGGAATCAATTGTCTGTTGCTGGGTAATAATATTTTGCTGAACTGTTAGCAGGTTTTGTTGAATTGTCAAGTCTTTAGAAATTACATATTGTCGCCACGCTACATAAACGGCGATGATGGCGATGAGAATTTGCCCCAAAGCGCCAAACCAATCTGCTAGGGTTCCAGCAATGTCCCAGTTAATTTTGCGTCCTAAAACCAGCAAGCGATCGCCTACACCTGTGAATCTAATTAAGCCGATGATCGCTACTAGTAGTCCCAAAAAGGCCACAAATAGGGTGCGTTCTTGGGGTGAAAACCATTGGTCTAAAACTTCTTGCAACCAAGGCAATAATATCGCCAGGGATAACACCAAAGTCATCAGCGTTCCGATAATGCCAACAATCCAGTTATTCAGGATAATTCCAATAAAGGTAAGGGCGATCGCTATTAGAGTAATCACCAATGCCCTTGGCTTAACTGTGAATTGGTTGGTAATAGGTTGCTTGACTTCAGAACGAGCTTGTTGTAAGGCAGTTGTATATTGCGGAGATTTTAAAGATGCGATCGCTGCTAGTGCTTGTTGTGTGGCTAGAACTTCTGAGCTTAGGTTCTTCTCAGTTGCACTCCCGTCAAAGTCATCTGGTTGCAAATCGTTTTTGGGGTCTGGTTCTGGGGTTGGTAGATTAGAGGAATTGGATTCAATCGTCATGTTTTCTATTTTGCCCCAGTTGATTAAGAACAACATCTGTTTTATCAGAAATTGCACTCAACTCAAGACTTGTATTCCATAAGACTAAGATAGGACTTACGCACTGAAGCCTGAAACCTAGATCCCCATCCACTTCGGCATCGTTAGAATCTAGAAGTTATGCCGAGGTTGGGAGACAATTTAGAGGGGTTGTACCTTAAAATGACGTGAATACCGACATCACTGGAACTATTACGATCGCAGTGCAGCCTCAAGACAATGGACAGTATATTTGCCAGTTATCATCGTCTTTGAGCGATTCTCCTAGAGAAAATATACAATGCTACGGTCAAACAAAAGAACACGCGATCGCGATCGCCTTAGAACAACTAGCCGATGAGTATCGCCGGATGGCGGAAGAACAACAAAATGTAAACTGGGACACAGTGGAGCGATCGGACTCTGGAGAGCCAATTGCCAAGCGTTATCATGTAATTCTGCACTACGAACGCATTGCTGAGGAAGAATCGAAATTCGAGGCACTGCACAATACGATTATGGGAAATACGGTGGTTGAGAATGCCAATATCACTGTGATTGAGATTGATCCAGATATACCAATTAATCCGTTAATGCGATCGTGGAATTGATTGCTCCAAAATCCAAAATCTAAACTGGTTAGTAGGACGAGTGACCAGAATGCGATCGCTCTCTTCTTCCTCTGTGTCCTCTGCGTCTACTGTGGTTCGTTAAAAAAGAGCGTAGGCAAAGAAAGCCCGCCGTTGGCGTAGCGTCTCATAGAGAATGCATCGCCTATTTTTTCCTAACTAATTATCCGTTTCATCGGGATTTCTATCCAGAACTCACAGCCATTACCAGGTTCAGAAACACACTTGATATTACCACCGTGTTTTTCTACAATAATTTGGTAACTAATAGATAATCCCAAACCAGTACCTTGTCCAGGTTGTTTGGTGGTAAAGAAAGGTTCAAAAATGCGCGATCGCACAATCTCTGGAATCCCACAACCATTGTCAGCGATGCAAATTAGAATAGTATTTCTTTCAGTGACTTCTGTACGAATCCAAATTTTAGGCTTGTCAATTTTTTTTCCACTAGTTGCCGAGTTTTCCAGTGCATCGATTGCATTGTTGAGAATATTCATAAATACCTGATTCATTTGGGCGGCATAGCAGACTACTGGCGGCAATTCACCATATTGTTTAACTACCTCAATAGCAAAAGAATTAGTCTGTGATTGCAGTCGATGTTGTAAAATTAGCAACGTACTATTGATGCCTTCATGAAGATCAACGGGTTTTATTCCTGTTTCATCAAGTCGAGAAAAAATTCGTAACGACAAGACTAGTTGAGAGATCCGCTCTGCCCCCATCTTCATTGAAATCAGAATTTTGGGTAAGTCATCACTAATAAAATCTAAATCTAGTGCTGCTACTTGCTTTTTAATTTCCTCTGTTGCCTTAGGATACTGTTTCTGATACAGGCGTAGTAATTTAAATAAATTTTCGGTATGTTCCTTAACATAAGTCATGTTGCCGTAAATAAAACTAATCGGGTTGTTAATTTCATGTGCTATACCAGCAACTAACTGCCCTAAACCTGCCATTTTTTCACTTTGAATCAACTGGCTCTGAGTGTGCTGTAATTCTTTGAGAGTCTGGGTAATCTCTTCTTTTTGACGTTGAGTTTGTTCGAGCAATTCCGCTTGCTGAAGTCCTACCCCTAACTGAGTACCAATCTGCATCAGCAAATCTATCTCATCTTCTTGCCAATCACGGGGTTTGATATTTTGATAAGCTGCTAGTAATCCCCAGAGTTTCTCACCTTGAAAAATCGGCACAATAATATATGCCCTAGCCTCCATTAGCTCAATTAGGGCAATATAAGGAATAGAATAATCGGTACTGTAAATATCCTTAATAACAAGAGTTTTATCATTAGTAAAATCTCCGTCTTGGGTTTCTTGCAAGTAATTACTTGAGGCAGCTACGCCTGTCGTAGACATCGCAGCCACAATTTTCTTTACTGGTGTCCAACCTGGGGCTAAAGATTCAGCAACAAATTCGCCACTCCAATCAGCCTCAAATCGATAGATTGTCACTCTCTCAACTTCCAATAGCCGCCGGACTTCTTCTGTACTGGTGGCAAAGATGGTGTCAATATCAAGAGACTGGCGAATTTTCTCCACCGTTGCGGCTAAAGCCTTTTCCCTTTGTGCTGCTTTCCGTTCTCGTTCGGCAGCTTGAGCCAGTTTCTGGGCTTGCACCTGCATCTGTTTTAATGACTCAGCTTGCTGTAATGCTACTCCCAATTGAATGCCAACTTGTGCCAATAAGTTGATTTCCTCATCTTGCCAATAACGAGGCTGGGAATTTTGATAAGCTACTAGCAATCCCCACAACTTCTCACCCTGAGAAATTGGGACAAAAGCTTCATTACGTGCATACTTACCTGCTTGCTTTCTTTGCACAAGAACACCTTCTGTCACTGGCTGCGGCTTAACCATTGGTGTCCAGCCATCAACAATGGAATCGGCGACAAATTCGCCACTCCAATCAGGATAGAAGCGGTAAATTGCGACTCGTTCCACTTCTAATAGCCGACGGACTTCTTGAGTAGTGGTTTTAAAGATGGCTTCAATATCAAGAGACTGACGGATTTTTTCTACGGTGTTCGCCAACGCCCTTTGTCTTTCAGCAGCTTTGCTGATGTCTGCTGCTTGGATTTGCATTTGTTGGATAAATTCTGCTTGCTGCAAAGCCACGCCTAGTTGAGTGCCAACTTGGGTAAGCAAGTAAACCTCATCTTTTTGCCAATCACGAGATCCAGCATTTTGATAGGCTGCTAGCAAACCCCAGAGCTTCTCACCGTGGTAAATGGCAACGATCGCATAAGCTCTTGCTTGATATATCTCTAAAATTTTAATGTAGCAGTTGCTAAAGCCTGAATTGTAAATATCATTACAAATCCGGTACACTTCACACCGACTGAAGCTACCACCCTCTGTATCTTGTAAATAAGTATCAGCGACTGGGGGTTTAGCTAAATCTTTGGCGCTACATTCGCTGACGTTCTCTTTCAATTCCGGTCGTTGCGACTGCTGCTCTATGAGGGAAATCCAACCCTCTGCCACTGATTCAAACACGAATTCGCCACTCCAATCGGGATTAAAGCGATAAATAGCCACGCGGTCAGCATTTAGCAGCTGTCTAAGTTCTGCGGTGGTTGTGTGGAAAATGCTTTCCAAATCTAGAGACTGGCGAATTTTCTCAATGGTAATGGCTATGGTTTTCTGCCATTGGGCTGCTTTTTCTCTGGCTTTTGCTTGTGCTAGTTCTGCTGATTGTAGTTTGACTTGTTCCAAGTAATCTGCTTGCTGTAAGGCAACTCCTAGATGTTCGGCGATTAATTGCACAAATTCAATTTCTGAGGCTTCCCATTGCCGAGGACTACCACATTGATGAATACACAACAATCCCCATAAATCTTTACCTTTAATCAAGGGGGCAGTTATATTAGCACGTATTTGGAATCTTTCTAGAATCTGGATGTAGCAATCACTGGCATTAACTTGATAAATATCAGCTATTGCTTTAATCCGACCTTGCTGATATAATTCCGCGAAATCCTCACTAAAGCAGTGATCGCGCAGTTTGGCTGCTAATGCCGAATCCCATTCTGTGGCCACATCTTCATAGATAAATGCCCCTTCCCATGCCAAATCAGGATAAAAACGAAACACGCCAACCCGATCGCTTTTCAGAAGTTGGCGGACTTCAGTGACTGTAGTTTTGAAGATAGTTTCTATGTCTAGAGACTCTCGAATGCGGGCAATAACTCCAGATAAGGCTTTTTGTTGCTCATTCTGACGCAAAGAGCGTGTCACGTCTGAATAAGATTCTTGGCGTTCTGAATTTGGTTCTATGGGTTGAGTAGTAGAGGAGTTTTCCATTCCCAGTGGGACTTTAAATATTGAAAGTCTTCTATCTCATGATTCCCGTTGCGATCGCAAAGGTAACAATTATTTCCTGGGAATGTCATAAAAAACAGTGTAGGGACACGATTAGATCGCGTCCCTACAAAAAGATTTTTCAATCACGAGAAAATTATCGCCGCTTAGGAGTGGCGCTGCGGGTGGCGCGTTTCTCTTCATCTCGGCGACGGCGATCGCGCCAATCTGCCAGAGTCAAATAACCAATACCACCAGTGACTACTACGAGCAGCACTACAGCAAATAAAGCCAAAATACTCAAAAATGGACTTTCCACAATGCCTCTACAGTCCGTTACGTCCCCACACTACCATTGCAATTGACCAAGTGAACACAACTAACAGCGATACCCAACCTAGTGTCAAAATCTCCATAGTCCCATTTTTCAAATAATTACAAAAGGTTTCTAATATTTATCATACAGGGATTGGGCAGACTCAGATTTTTTTATCAATGACATTGGAAGTTTTGCGTGCTATCGCCAAAAAGATACCAAGTTTTCTTGTCAGCTACTACTTTAAGCAATGATTAAAGCCGTCGTTCTACGACGGGGTTTTAGACCCAAGTTTTTGATAAAAAAGTAGCGATCGCGCTTTCTGACTTGATGCTTTGGGAATACTAGGGCTATGCATATATATTTTCAATCCAGCAACCCCTAATATCATGCCGACATTTTTTAACTATCCTTTGCACTCCAACGGTTTTATTGCCCACGGACATTGTTATCTCTGGCAAAGTGGATTAGTTTGGCTGCACATTATTTCTGATGCCACGATCGCTATTGCCTATTATTCTATTCCCTTCCTACTGATTTACTTTATTTCTAAGCGCAAAGATGTTCCTTTCAATGGAATCTTTTTGTTATTTGGTGCTTTTATCATTGCTTGCGGTACCGGACACTTGATAGATATTTGGACGCTTTGGCATGCAGACTATTGGATTGCAGGTGGTTTAAAAGCGATAACTGCCATTATTTCCATATATACGGCATTTGCGTTATTTTATCTCATGCCTCAAGCTCTGATATTACCCAGCCCAACCCAGTTAGAAGTTATTAATCAAGCGCTTTCAACTGAAATTGTCGAGCGTAAGCGCATCGAAAAAGAATTACGCCTTGCAGAAGAAATCGCTCAAAGCTCCAGCCAAGCCAAGAGTGAATTTCTCGCTAATATGAGTCATGAACTACGCACACCTCTCAACGGGATTCTCGGCTATACACAAATTCTTCAACGCACAGAATCTTTGAGTGAAAAAGGACGTAAAGGAATCAGCATCATTTATCAATGTGGCTCTCATCTTTTAACTCTAATTAATGATGTTCTGGATCTCTCCAAAATAGAAGCCCGAAAACTAGAATTGTATCCTGTTGATTTCTACTTACCTGCGTTTATCGATAGCGTGACTGAAATTTCCCGCATCCGAGCAGAACAAAAGGTAATCGTGTTTCACGTCCAACTCGATTCTGATTTGCCAACGGGCATTCATAGTGATGAAAAACGCTTGCGGCAAGTACTAATTAACTTGCTTAGTAATGCAATTAAATTTACTAATCAAGGTAGTGTCACCTTCAAGGTTAAGGTTATTGCTAAACAATCAAATACCAATGGACAGACTAACTATACAATTCGTTTTGAGGTAATAGATACTGGCGCGGGGATAATCGCTGAACAAGCCCAGAAAATCTTCCAGCCCTTTGAACAAGTAGGAAATCAAAAACGACAATCTGAAGGTACAGGCTTGGGATTAGCAATCAGCCAAAACATTGTTTTGTTGATGGGTAGTCAAATTCAAGTACAAAGTGAATTTGGCAAAGGTAGCACTTTTTGGTTTGAGGCAGAATTCCCAGAATCTAAAGACTGGGCAAAAGTTTCTAGAGTGGTTGAGCAAGGAACAATTATTGGTTATCAAGGACAAAGGCGTACTATTTTGATTGCGGATGACAAATGGGAAAATCGATCGGTAATTGTAAATTTACTAGAGCCAGTTGGGTTTACTGTTATAGAAGCTAGTCAGGGTGAAGAAGGGTGGGAAAAGACTCTAACCCACAAACCAGACTTGATTATTACTGACCTCGTGATGCCTATATTGAATGGATTTGAGTTGATCGAACGTTTGCGTCAATCTGAGCAATTTAAAGAGATTGCTGTCATTGCTTCCTCAGCTAGTGTGTTTGCAGCCGACCAGTACAAGAGTATTGATGTAGGTGCAAATGCATTTCTACCAAAGCCTATAGAAGCTGAAACGCTGCTGGAAATGCTACGACAATTTTTGCAACTAGAATGGATTTTTGACGTAAAGGTAAATGAAATCAAAAAAACCGATATAGATGGTTTGGATCGACCAAATGAGATAATTTATCCTACCAACCAGGTTTTACAAGAATTACTCGAACTTACACAAGATGGCGATATTCAAAAAGTTTTGGAATTGTGCAATCAACTTTCTGCGTCTGATGAGCATTTAAGCATTTTCCTTCAGCAAATCATCCAGCTTGCTAGTAATTTCCAACTCAAACGTTTGGAAACTTTTATTCAACAATACATCAATTAATTTGAGTTAAATTTCAATTGTTAATTTATCATGTTCAAGACCTCAAATACCGGATTTATTTTGATTGTGGATGATAATCCTACAAATTTATCTCTCCTATGTGAAGCGCTCAATAGTGAGGGTTTTCGTTTTCGGGTTGCAGTCGATGGAGAAAGTGCGATCGCTCAAGCCGAACGCAATCAACCAGAGTTAATTTTGCTGGATGTACAAATGCCCGGTATTGACGGGTTTGAAACTTGTCGCCGCCTCAAAGCCAATCCTGTTACCCAAAACATTCCGATTATTTTCACCACAGCTTTAGCGGATACGGAAAGCAAAACGAAGGGATTTTCCCTTGGCGCAGTAGATTATATCCCTAAACCGTTTGCCCAAGAGGAAGTCATTGCTAGAGTGCGCGTACATTTACAACTCAAACAATTGACTGAATCTTTAGAACAACAAGTTAGCGATCGCACCAAGGCTTTGCAAAAAGCTCAAGTTCAACTAGTGCAGCAAGAGAAACTATCAACACTCGGAGAGTTAATCGCTGGTATTGGTCATGAAATCAATAACCCCATCAACTTTATTTCTAGCAATATTCCACCCTTGCAAGAATATATTACAGCAGTAACCGAGTTGCTTCTACTGTACGAACAAGAGTATCCAAACCCAACAGCCAAAATTACCAATACTATTAAGAACTTGGATCTGAACTTTGTTCTCGAAGATATGGGAAAAATATTGAACTCACTCGAACTAGGAAGCGAACGAATTCTGAACCTTTCTAGTTCACTCCGCAACTTCTCTCGCTCGGATAGTGATGCCAAAATCTCTGCTGATTTGCACCAAGGAATAGATAGTACACTAATGATTTTGCAACACCGCCTCAATGCTAATAGCGATCGCCCCCGCATTGAAGTTATTAAAAGCTATGGAGAATTACCACAGGTTTACTGCTATCTAGGGCAGATGAATCAAGTATTTATGAACATTCTCGCAAATGCAGTTGATGCTCTTGATGAGGCTATAATGGAAGGCAAAATAAGCAATCTAAATCCTCAGATTAAAATTGCAACAGAAATAGATTCTGAACAATTGGTTATAATTCGGATTGCTGACAATGGGGTTGGTATTCCTGAACGGCTTAAAAAACGTTTGTTTGAGCCGTTGTTTACTACAAAAACTGTTGGCAAAGGTACTGGACTTGGCTTATCCATTGCATATCAAATAGTTGTCGAGAAACACAAAGGTGTTTTAGAAGTGAATTCTCAACCTGGCATGGGAACAGAGTTTATCATCAAAATCCCCACTTGAGAACAACATTTAATTAATTACAAAACTGCTCTAGGATTTATCATATTGGAGAGTGGGGAAAAATTTTTCCAATACCCAATCCCTAATTTATATATAGAGTGAATTCAATTTTAGATCCTCAATTAATGGCAGAACGCATAGAATCCCTCAAAGCTGGAATAATTGGGGGATTATCTGTGTGTTTGGCTTTTGTGACTATTAGTCTGTTGAATACTTTCGTACTGACAAAGTATTTTCAGACACTTGTATGTCTGCAAAGTGATGTTAACTGGCGCTTGTTGGTGAGTCTTGCAGTTGCAACTTTTACTGGTTTCTTATTTGGTGTCACCTACCGCTATATCATCCGCTCCGATAAAAATCCCCAACTCAAAGCTGGTGGCGTGTTAGCCTTTGGCTTGGTGCGCGGATTAACTCAGATAGAACTTGGATGGAATTCTCACAGCACAATTTGGCCTTTTTTGGTGTTGGCGGCAGAAAGTTTGTTATGGTTTACGCTGGCTGCGATACTTCTTGATATCGCTATCCAATTGCGTTGGGTTAAACCTTTTTCATCAATCTCTATTACCTAAATATGAATACTAAAACATCCCACTATTATTTGATAGTCGATCTGGAAGCTACGTGCTGTGATAGTGCGACTATTCCCCGTCACCAAATGGAAATCATTGAAATCGGTGCTGTGATGCTCAATCGAGCAACGTGGGAAATTGATTCAGAGTTTCAGCAATTCATCCAACCTGTGAGACATCCGCAACTAACAGGTTTTTGCACAGAATTGACTAGTATTCGGCAGCAAGATGTTGACGAAGCACCCAAATTTTTAGAGGCAATTTCTCGCTTCAAAGAATGGATGAAATTATTTCCGAATTATATTTTTTGTTCTTGGGGTAATTACGACAAAAAGCAATTTCTTCAAGATTGCGCGTTTCATAATTTCCCTTATCCTTTTACTTCAGAACACATAAATATTAAAGAGGAATTTTCAGAATATCTTGGTGTATCTAAAAAATTTGGGATGGCGCTAGCTCTTAATGAGTTGGGCATAGAATTAAAAGGTACACACCATCGTGGTATTGATGATGCCCGAAATATTGCAGCTATCTACAGACAGATGAAAAACAAAAAATAAGCTGAATAATAGAAAATTTGTAGTTGTGTAGCCCAGCTAAAATAGTGCATAAATCTAGCTATTATGAGTGTGGACAAGATTTTCAAACCGACGATAGGCCTTTACCACAATAAAATTAAGAACCGGATTGATAATTATTATCCTTAGTTAAAGAGATTTTTTCGTGACAAAGTTTGAATTATAGGTTTAACAAAATCAAACTTCAGCTATATTTATTTTGGCTCGAATTAATTGACAAATAAGGTAATATATATGGTATTTGGTTGAATTGGACTGCAAAACAACAGTCTATTATCAGATTAGAAGCCAATAATATTATTGATTTTGAGGCTACAATTTATGATCGGATTTTGGCGAAAAACAATAGTTTTTTTCTTCACAACAATTCTGTTGATAATTCTGCTAATTTCTCATGAAACAGTACCAATAGCTGAGGCACAATCTTCTACACCAACAGCTGCTAGACCGTTTTCTACCATAGCTTATCCTAATAGGTCATTAAGTGCTTTTCCTGCACAGCTAGCACCA
>NZ_JABXKI010000263.1 GCF_017115095.1 Nostoc sp. NMS4
AGTTTATTAAACTGGCACTTTAGTATTAATTTTCCATAAAAGTAACGCAAGAACCAAAATTCATAATGCCAGCGTTCTTTATCTCCCCAATCTTGAGGTCGAGAAAATTCTGCAATTGGTCTTTCTACTTCAGTTCCGTCTTCATTCATGCCGTAAATAGTTACAGCATTATGAATTTCACGAATTTTTATGTCATGACCTAACCTTGTAATTGAATCATTTCCAATTTCTTTGTTATTCAGATAATCTTGGATACTTTTATCAATTTGTTCAGGGGTTAACTGGTCGTATTGAGAATTTGCTTGTTCGCTGATTTTTGTAAGCCAATAACTCACGGGTTTATCTGAGAAATCAGAAAGGTATTGCACTGCAAGCCCTAAACCCAGAGAGTTAACCATGTAATCTTCTTTAGAAGTTAAAAATTGATCGCTCATATCACCTCCGACTAAAATCGGTCGTCTTCAACTTGTAATGTGCTAGTTTGTTCAGCTTTCAGAAGTTCAACCTGTTTACTCAACTCTGCATACTCTGCCTTGAGAGCCGCTAGTTCCTTCCTCTGTCCTCTAATTTCTTTATCAATTTGGTTCTGTATCGCCGATTCATGGATTTGGCGCAGAACACTTTCTATAAGATTCTGTGTCGCAATTTCTTGGTCTTCAAATTCGTCAGCTAGTGCGGTTTTCTCTAATCTGCACGAATTGTAATCGCCCATGTTGAGAACTCTTTGGTAAGTGATGGTTGTTACTTTCATTTGCTCAAAATGTGATATTTTTTACTTGTTAGAATCGATTAAATTGCGATCGCACCCCAAAAGCGCGATCGCAATTTGATTCAGCTATCCTTGGTGACAATTTGCGCCACTTGATCGAAAACTACCTCAAACTTCCCTCCACCTTGTCGAAGAATGCTCATGTAAGCATATGCATCAGTTCGGGTGCGAAATCGATAAAAGCAGATATTCTGGCCATTGGGCATCCGTTCAAAAATTGCCCACGGTCTGAGTTCATCTCGGTAAGTCATAATTAAAATCCAAATCTAATTTTTTCAAAAAAAACACCAGCGTAAGCAATGCCAGCCTACGCTGGTGGTATTCCCTATCAAAATCATCTACACAGTGAATTGAGCGGATTATCCCATAGGCGGTAACTCCGTATCTGAAAGACTGCGACCCCACTGGACTTGATTAGTCAGCGCTTCAACTAATCCCTCTCGATCCGCTTGGTTTAATGAGCTGTTGATTTGATGACCAACTACATATATTTCTTCGCGGCATCTACCGGGGGCCCCGTCGCACAACTGAATTGCGATCGCAGAAATTAAAAACAGCTTTTCGCGCTTGGTCATCAGTTCAAAGGTGCTACCGTACTGCTCCTGGAGTGATTCCAGTAAGGAGCCGTCGTTTAAGCTGTAACTAGTAAAATGTCCGATTGGCTTGCTCATTGGTAAGATTGCTATTACGAATTATTTGTTGTTTTGGCGATCGCTCCCTCGGACGGTATCGATCGCTTTTTCAATTAGGCGTGATTACTCCTCCTCGTCGTTTTCAGCCTCAATTTTGATTAACACATAGTCCTCAACAGGTCCGATGGCTCTGATGTAGAATTGTTGTCGGTCATCTTCCAGGATTACCAGGGCGTTCTCTGGATGGGCTTGTAGCACTTTAATGAGTTCTCGAACGATCATCCCTCCCCCTCATCTCCCTCGGACTCTACTTTTTCCTCAATGATGATGGTCACTGAATTGTTGGCTTCAGATTGGAAGTCAACGATCGCAAATTCCACATCGTCAACATCCCTGATGGTTATCAAGGTGTGGTCAGGGTAGTGTTTCAGGTTTGCAAGTAGTTCTAAAACTGTGGTTGTCATATTGTTTCCTTGATTAGCAAGCGATTGGGTCAAAAACAACTGTTGATTCTTCGGCGGTTTTAATTGGGGGCGTGACTATATCGATTAGCACGTGGTCAAATAATGGCGAGCAAGTGACTGATTTGATGTCAATCTCCCGATCTTCTTCGTCGTTTACAAGAATGAGAGAGTGTTCTGGGTATTGCCTTAACTTTTCTATCAGTTGTCCGACTGTAAATATCATCTGTTTTCAAGGGGTAAGTGTGCAGACATAAAAATATCACCGCGCGGCAAACTTGTTACCGCGATCGCTTCACAGGTGATAAAGGGTGTTTCCGCGCCGGGGCATAAAAGCAGTGGCGCGGGTGCTTGCTCCAGGGAACAACGCAAACGGTCAGGCGTTGGGGAGCGGGTTGATAATTTATATCTTATATAAGATATGCAATAAAGTCTAGCATCTTATATAATATTTTGTATATAAAATCTTGCTATCTTATATAAGAAGCCCACTATGATCACTGAAAATGGCCAAGAAATCAAAGCACCGCGAACATGGGGAGATCAAGAAACAAATAGGAGTGGCATTGACTCAGACAGGAGCAGAGGGACTGGACAGACTGGCGGAGAAGCTATCAGTAAGTCGCTCTCAACTTATCGAAATGATAGGCAGGGGCGAAATTTCGCTCAACAACGTGGACAAGCAATTATTGGGGGAATCCTTGATCGGCTGATTTTAAAAACCCAGGACTTAATACAGGAGTCCGAAAATAGAACAGTCGAGCTAAAAAACCATCTTCAAGAATTAAAGGATCTGTCTCAGCAATTTAAAACCTCAGAAGAACCTGAATAAAACCGTCCTGCCGACTGTGGCAAGGGCGGTTTTGTTTTGTGCGAAGAGGCTGTGAAGTTTAAAAATGCGGGATTTCCCGATGTCTCTACCAGGAAATTTCCCGCATCGTGGAATTGAACATCTACCTTTCAATTCCTATGTACATTCTAATCAGGCTTGTAATCAACCTTTTGATTGCCTATTACTGCATACTCGGCTTAATAGCAGTATTCCAACACGTTCGCCACGAGTGGCAAATCCTTGTATCCAAGCTGACTAGCAAACCACGGGGCAGAGTATCACACTCATACCAGACTGACCCCAGGAACAGACACCTGCAAACAGATTTACTAACCTTGGTCAAAGGTGACGTGGCAGCAGCTAAACGACTTTTGGCACAGCAGAGGCGAAATAATCCAGGTAAATCAGATAACTGGTACTTAGAGAAAGTTATTTATGACCTAGAGCGCGATCGGCGATAACCTGCATTGCGATCGGGTTGTCCTCGATGTGATTTTCATTTTTAGCGATCGCGGTTGACCAATGACTAATGACTAATGACTAATAACCAATGGAAAGACAACCAATTTACATAGCTTATGTTGTAACCGAAGACGGAGAAGGGCTGATGCCCGTGTGCTGGCACAGTGAAAAACAGAGAGCTGGTGAGGTGGGAGAAGCTTTAGCAAAACTTGACGGACTAAACTTCTGGGGAGTATTCGGATGTAACCACGCTGATTATCTAGCAATCAGCACTTTCCCAGATGACCACCGCTTGAATGCAAACAAGACTTAAAAAAACCAAAAAGCCACCAGTAGATTTAGCGGTCTAGGTGGCTCCTTGAGAAATCACTAATAGTATTATGCCAGAAAATTCACCTAAAAATTCACTTTCGTGGACAGAAGCACACGACGCATACTGTTACCAACACCATATTCCACCAGCAGCAAAAACTCTCTGGCAGTGGCTAATAAGGCAAGGGGAAATAGCCAGTGAGATAGAGCCAGATTTATCAGAATTTAATGCTTGGGTGGCAAAGGTTAGAGGTAAACCTTATGCTCACAATTACCTCAAAAGGATATTTGAAATACTGGTATCATGCCGTGTTTTACAAGTAATTAAACAATATTCTTGGAAGATAACCAAGTTACTTGTTAGACCTCTTTCATGGTTAAATCCACCTAAGAAGGTGCGAGAAAAAAAGTTACATAACCATAACTCTAGTTACAATTCACCCCACTCAAATGATACTAATGCTGAACCGGGGGTTAACAGCAGCAGCAATAGTATTACTCCTACCACCGCCGAATTTGAAGAGTTAGAAAGGCAACACGACATACTTACAGCTTGTGCTGAGTACGAAATATACTTTGACCCAAATAAACGCACAACTCGACATCTCTTTGAGTTTGATATTTCAGATGTCCGATTAGCTCTAAAGCACTTTGTCAAACGTGGTGGAAATCAAGCAATTAAGAATCCTCAAGGATGGTTAATCAAGTGTTTACACAACTGTTACTGGGAAGACGAAACGCTTAAGTTATCTGAATTTTTGCTTGCTTTAAAATCTTGGTTCCCTAGCACCCTCCCAAGGGATTACTAGGGAATAGCTGCACAAAAAAACTGCCTCCACTTGGAAGCAGCGACCATAATAACCAGTTTGATTATGAACCAACCTACACTTTTTGATTTACAAGCTTTTACTAAGCAAGATACTCCTGTTTACGTTTGCGATCCGTTCTGGGATGAACTAACCCCCAAAAACAGTCATAGTGTTGGGGGGCAAAATTCAGAGTCTCCGACTCCGTGTAAAAGTGTTGGGGGGCAAGTCCTAACTGATACTCAAAAATCTGCCCCCCAACACGATACCCACTGGATCGAGGAATACTGGGTTGAGAGATGCTCTAATAAGTACTGGTATTACCGTTACTGTTGGATGCAGGGACGCAAGATCCATCGGCTTTACCTGGGTAGTGTGAATAGCACGAAGGCCAAACGCAAAAAGGCAGATGTAGAAGTTTGGATTAGTGACGGACAGTCGCCGACTGAGATTCAAAAGTTAATTGAGTCTTGGGGTGAATCCCAGAAGCGATCGCAATCCTGAACCGTCGCAGTTCATCCCATCGGCGGCTAGTGGTCGAGCCAGTGCGACCGTGTTGGTTTGGGTGAAATTCTGCGATTCTGTTTTCTACGAAAGAGTCGATAAGCCGTAAAATCATCTGTTGATCCACCACTAGTCCAGAGTCAACAGCGTAAGCGTATTCTAGAATTTGTTCTGCAAGTATGACTGGTACGCGAATAGTTCTGGTCTTGCCATTGTTCCAAGCTGGTTGCCAGGTGGTGTTATTCTTCCCCGGTGGCTTTTCCATAGCTGCTTCCTGAAATGCCTGTGTCAAGGCAGGATACAGCGTTTTTGTCTAAATTGCAATTCCCCATTCCCTAACGTCCCATGCCCAATGCCCCATGCCCAATGAAAAGCGATCGCCGTCCTTATAAAGTGCGATCGCAATTGTGTTGCATTTGCGAGCTGTGAATAGCCATCGGTTTGAGTTTACCCGTCTCAAGGAAAGTTTGTCACAAGTTCGGATAAATTCGCTCAACCTCATCCCATGCCTGGTTACTAAGATTCTCCAGTGCCATAGCCAAATGCAAGGGATGGTCGTAAACGCCTTGCTGCAAGCGGTCAAAGAAGATTTCGATTTGGAGGAATAGAAGGTTGGGGTTCATAGAGTTGCGATCGCGTTTCTAACATCGTCATCACTCACCTCGATGTATGCCGAAAGCACCTTCAAATCAGTATGTCCAGTAATTTTTTTAATCATCGCCAAACTAATGCCTTTATTTGCCAAATTGGTAATGAAACTCCGGCGGGTACTGTGGGTGCTAATTCCCTTACTAGATAATCCAGCTTTCTGAACCGCAGCGCGTAAAATTGCGTCTGCCCACCGCAAGCCAATAGGCTCAACTCCTTCTCGACCAGGAAATAACCAGGGGTAATCTGATTCTGGCTTGTATGAAAGCAATATCTCCTTAAGTACTGGATGTACTGGCACTTGTCGATTTTTACGTTTGGCTGGATCTTGAGAAGAGCGCTTAGTATTCGGTTTAGCCTTGCGCGTTCTAGCTCGAAAATTGATATACTCCCTTGGTGTGCCATCCTCGTTATATACATCAGCCACTCGCAGCTTTACCAAAGCACCCCACCGCTCACCTGTGTACCAACCTAAATCAAAAAGCAACTTGTATTTACGGCTCCGAATCTGCGTGCGAATTTTCGAGTAATCCGCATTAGTTAAAACAGCTGCTTGACCTTCTCTATCATTTTTCATTCGACCTGTTCTCTTCTGTTAACTATTCCGGTTTAACCATTGAGAGTGGTTAAACTGGAATATTTCTATTTTTAGTTATTAGTAAAATCTGGGTTAATCCTAGTCACTGCAACAGTTTCACGTCCTCAGTGATTGTGCTACTTTTACATAAAACTGGAACATTTACACGGATTTGATTAACGAATACAACGGATTTATTCACTTCAAGAAAAAATCCGTTTTTTATGGCAGAACCTACAATTGTTCAAATTTTTGGAACAGGTGCAACACGCCTAGCAAGTGGAGCGACTACAGCTACCACGGGTTTATTTATTCCTGATAGCGCACTTACCGCAGCAGGATTAGCAACCCCAAGCACTGCAACTGCTGAGGGACATTTTGTAGCATTATTACTTGCAGCAAAAGCTTACCTCACTCAATCAAACTTTGATGCAAACACAGACCAAAGTCTATTACTAGCAGATGGTTTTTCATCTTTTACCACAAGGGGAACTGACAATTATCGGCAAGACCAAATAACAGTCTCCCTTTCAAAAATAGACACTTCATCAACAATTGACCCTGATAATTATTAATGACCACTTATCGCTTAAAGGTAATTGGTAGCAGTTATGGGGGCGGGTGCTTCGCTTATCCAGAGGACGACGTTTATGCAGACCTGGGGAACAAGTCACACCCGAATTTTTCGCTTGTAGTAATTGAAACTGGTATTGCTTGTGGTGGATACAGTTTCAAAATTGTCGATAACGCCGATGGCTCGACAATCTATACCTCTACTTCTCCAGCGAAAAACGTTCATTTATCCATAGTTAATAACGATACCGGTGGCGAATATACCCCACCAACGCCAACCGATAAATACGATTGCATCAACGGCGCTTGCATAAAGAAAACTGTATACAGTACCCCAGGAATTTATCAATCACTATCTGAGTGTGAAACCGCTTGCGGTACTGGTTGTAGTGGGAAGTGTGTTTCTAATGCTGATTGGGCGCAAATTGAGGGTTTATCTAATCAATTAAAAAATAGGAATTGCGGCTAAATATGAGTACCTCCAGCGTGATTGGAAGTATGCAATCAGCCCTTAATTGTGCTGGAAAGTGCGATTGCTGTAATAAATTGCAACAGCAAATTGATTTTATCAATGCAAAGTTAGCTGGGTTAAAAAATATTGATGAAAATGCAATTATACAGAAATCTGTAGCACGGTCTGAAGCTTCAATTATTCCACAGATTCCCGGTATAGCAGAAGGTGTAGCTACAGCTATAGCTTCGGGACTTATTGCACCACTACGGCCAAAAATACAGAATGCTGTTGACACGGCATCTGAGGCTATCGGTCTAGCGAAGTCAGCGGAAAGTTCAGCATCTAGCGCTATTAGCCGAGCTACGGTAGCCGATCTAAAAGCGGCTCAAGCTGTCAGAGATGCTGAAATAGCGACTTTTCGAGCTAATGTAGCAAGCGGAGTTGCAACCGAGGCAGAGAGGAGGGCTGTAGCTGCTTACGATAAAGCGATAGGGGCAGAGAGTAGTGCTGCAAGAGCTATCGGAGAAGCCGGAAAAGCCGTTACTGAGGCTCAAGGTGCGACAGCAAAGGCAGTTAGCGCAACAAATACAGCGCTTGAGGCTAATTCAGCCGTAGGTGGGTTAAAAGGTGTTGTTGAAGGATTGAAAGGGCGGGTAGGGGCTTTGGCTGAAGGAATCGCAAAAGTTGAAAACATTGCTGGGCAAGCACTTGTAAAAGCGGCGGCGGCAGTGGGTATCAGCCAACAAGCGCTAGAAGGTATCGGTAGGCTCGCTGGCCGTATCGCCGAAATATTTCAAATCATCGGTACTCTTGCAACACTTGTCGAGCAATTGGCGACACTTAACACCCTTGGCGGTCGTATCGACGCTGTTGAGCGTGGGTTAGAGGCGCTAGGTGCTAGTGTGTCCGGTATTCTTGGCAAGCTTTTAGGGTTACAAAATCGTATCGGACGCAACGAAAGTTCAATCGCAGAAGTAAGGAATATAGCCATTGATGCCAAGGGTATTGGTGAAGCAGCGAATTTAAAAGCCGGTGCCGCGCAGGTGACATCTGCCAGGGCGCAAGGCATTGCAGAAAGTGCATTAGGTACTGCAAAACAAGCTCAATTAACTGCTGACGGTGCCGTTCGTAATGCTGCGATCGCTAATCAAAACGCTAGCACTGCATATCAAAAAGCCACGCAAGCTGAAGGTCTAGGTGAACAAGCAAAGCGTATCGCGGGTGAAGCATTGGGCAAGGCAGGTGTGGCCTTGACCACAGCGCTGACTGCGATCGCACTTTATCAAACAGTAAAAGGCTTGCGAGGCTTACAGGGTATACCTGGCATACCCGGCAGACAAGGTGAGAGAGGCTTGCAAGGCATTCCGGGTATACCAGGGCGAGACGGAATAACTACTGTGGTTCAAGTTCCGGGTGTACCTGGCAGGCAAGGGGAGCGCGGATTGCCTGGTATTAGCGGATTACCAGGAAGAGCAGGCAGAGACGGATTACCCGGTAAAGATGGGAGGAATGGAATAGACGTGAGTCCAGCAGAAGCAGCAAGCTTAAGAGCTTTGATAATTCAGCAACACACTCAAACAAGGTTAAATAGCACTTCTCAACACTCAGCGACACGAACCACAATCTTAACGCCAATCATGGCAGCGCTAGCGCCAATACTCGCCCTGCTCAAGCAAATTTATGATGCAGTAATAGCAGTGAGTAATGCTGCAATCTTGGCACTGCTCAACGTAATTAATACTAAACTAGGGGCACAGGTAACGGGCGGCTTATCACAATTTATTGAAACAATTGCCAAAAATACATACATAGAAAAAGCACTAGCAGTCCTTACTTTTGCGACAACGGTACACAATGCGCTGCTACTGTCATCTAACCTTGGTCAAACGTTGTTCATGATCATCGATCAGGTATTGGCGACAATTCTACCAAAAGGTCTTGATGGTAATCCGATAAGTATTGGGAATGTACTGGGGAAAGCAGTACACGAAGTACTGAATGACATTATCGGCGTAACGGCTACAGCGCAAGTACAACAGACGTGGGATCAGTGCAACAGGATATACCAAGCAGCACTCAATATACACAACCAAGTATTAGGTCTTGGTGGTGTTTTGACGGCAGGGATGGAAGTAGTTGGCGGTAACATTGGGAAAATTGGTAACGCACTTCGCAAAGGTGGGGTATTGCTTGAAGACGCTTACACGTGGATGAACCCACAACCTAATTTAAAGGGCAAGTTTTTCCAGCGGATGAACCTTGTAGGCGACAATCTAGCAGCGATCGCACTCGTAACAGCAATTCCAGCAGCGTTGATAGAAGCGAAAAACGGCGTCGATAACAGCGTTGCCGATTTGAAGCGCGAAATAGGACAAAAAGATCCCACGGATGCTAACGGTAATCCGATGCACAATGCTGATGGTAGTGTTATCCACTATCAACCAGGATTAGAAGTACCAACACCGATCGTACAAGCGGCAGCAGGAGATCAAGCGAAAGCCGACTCAACAAATTTCCTTCAATTAGCGCTTGAAGATATTTTAGATGGAGGTGATTAATTGAATGGTAATCACTCCCGCACAGCCACCCAATGATAAATTACCGGATAATTTTGACCCTTTTGAACATCTTCAAAAGATATATATCCCGCAACATAATGCTATAGTCAACCGATATTTTTCAGACCTTGGCGATGATTGGAAACCAAATATTGCCTCATCCAGAAGTGCGCTAAGAGTGGCCTGCACGATGGTAGACAATGATAATCAGCTAATGATGAGCCTGCGACATCATTTGTTGTTTGACTTGTTAGGGTATAGCAAAAAGAATTTAGCTATATTTTATGGCAGCAGCTTTGATACAGCCCTGCCTGTTTCAGGTCATCCACAATTATTTCTCTACTTTTCTCAAGATTCTCAAGCAGTCCCAGTAAATGGCAAGCGCTTAGATCACGAAAAATCATGCAGATTAACTCGTTATGCTTGCAAGTCTGGGCAAGCCCTACCAGCCATTACAAAAGCTAATTTAATTGAGTTAGCGAGAGAAATCAAAACTCAATTTGTAGAAGGTAAAAAAGGACTTGTTTACACTTCTGGAAAAATAGCAGTAAGTTACACAGATCCAGCCAATGGATTTCCTAGAGGCGGACGCTGGCTAGTTAATTCTAAAAGCGAAGCAATTAGCCTTTATCAAAAATTATGCAACGTTGTTGACCGACCATTTGACCTCAACAAGATTAATGTTATTACCCCAGAGAAAGACAGTAGCACCCAAGCTTCAACACAAACTGACACTATCTTGGGTAAACAGTACAAAGAACCTGCATATAGACCGGTAGCTAACCTGCGATTCCGTTATGCTTATGTTAGTTTTGGGGGTTCTGCATCCCCAGTTTTCCTGATAGATACTACTTTTAGAAATACAGCACTTATTACGTAAATTACCTAGAAACACTTTTATATTCCTGGACATAGGGAAATGTATAACATTTCCAAGTCACGGAACCCTATTTGACCTGTGCTAGTTATTGATTATTAAATTGCTACATAATTTTTGAATTTAGTTTATGGCTACAAGAGTCGCCGGTGTTGAGAATGTGCCTCATATTGTTGGCACAGGAGAAAATCGAGTTTTATTAGTTCTGCCCGATGTTTATTCTACAGTTGGAACTGCTTTAGGAGTAGTTAAACTCACGGGTGATCCTCCCGCAGGCGTTCCTTCTACAACGGTTGGTAGAGCAGTCGCAGATGGTTTAATCCGCAAAATCAAAGTCTCTTATATTGGTGGAAATACCAAGCGTAAGACTGCAACTTTAATTGTTGCGGGTGACAAAGCTATGCAAGCACGCGCATCTTTGATTGGCAGTACATATAACAGTTTCAAAATCAAAACGGCTTACTACCCGACAAGAATTCAACTTGGGTAATTTATGCCCAAACTGCAAAAGTATTTTATTACCGATGCGGCTTTCGATAAGCTCTATTTCAAATCAACATCTGGGCTTTATTACAGCATCGGTAGTGGTGTGACTGGTATTTACCCAGCACCAGACAACGAATTAGATAAGCCAGAAGCTTCAGTCAAAAACCTTTTACACTCAGGTGTATTAATTCGCCTCAATGCAACCGTTTCAATAAACGGTAAAAGGCGTTCATTAAACTTGCTTTGCAATAGGTTAGTTTTTCCAAATGTTTTAGAGACTGCAATGAATAAAAGCTTTTCTATTGCTAACGGAGCTTCTGGTCAAATCAAATCCTTGAATCAACGTATGAGACAAATTTCTAGAGGATAAAATGGCAAAGTTAGACAAGTTTACTGCAACTGTTGGCACTGTAAAATATGCTTTTCGGGCTCCGGCTGGGCTATACGCTGGAGCAATTGCGACAGAAACGGGTATAGTCGTTGCTGGAGATGGGGACGAGGATTTACCTGAATATGCAGTCAAGGCACTTTTAAGAAAAGGGATACTTCGGCGAGTCTCTGCTATCACCAAAACTTCGGCAGGCAAGCCCAGCCGATTGGGATTGCTTTGCACTAGCGCTAAATTAACTACTATTCTTGATGCTCTCAAGGGAGATCCTTACACCATTACTGGTGGTGGTAGTGGCACAATTCAAAGCGTTGGCTTTAGCCTGCGCGTTGTTTCTCGTGGCTAATTGGCAGTTAGTTGGGGAATTAACTGTTAGCAATAGCTGGCAGTTATTCCCTAATGATGTAATTTCAGAAGTTTTCCGAGTTACAACAATTATTCAAAATTTGGATGATTGGAATAAATGGAAATTTAGAAGCGCTGCTTATCTTCGCTTTTACTATGCCGATGGCAGTACATCACCTGCTTACTACATTAAAGTCAACGATACACCAATTCTTCGTGATTTTACTATTCCAGCACCTTTATTAGATGAAGGATATCTAATCAGGACACCTATGATTATCAGGGCATCCAGATATTTGCCAATAACACCCAATGACAACTTTGCTCAGTGGGCTTTAAAATTAGAAGCCTTGCTTTAGATGATTACTACACAATCAACAATAGCTACTACATCAAGCCCAATAATTACAGTAACTTTAGAATCAGTTGGCGTGTTTACTGGGATTTTGGTAAGTATTTCTGTACTCGGAACTTTAGCAGTAAAACTTGTTAATAATCTAAATAATATTTCAACCTCAATTACTCAAATAAAAGAGGACTTGAAAGAACATGCTGATAATGCTCAAAAAATTAGAGATTTGGATAAAAGGCTAGATTTACATATTCAAGATTACGTTAACAGAAAAGATACTGTAACTCTGTTGATTGCCCAAGTAAGCCAGACGGTTGACCACCGCACCAATCGCTTGTACACGTCGATGAAAGATATTGAAAATTTCTTGCAAATGCAAGGAAATTTTAAAATCCGGGAATTTCAGGATTTACGCAAGATGGAAGAAGAAGATCCTTTTAATAAGCTTTAGCCGGTTTTTTTTGGGAATACTATCAACCAATCACACAATACTTTGATCGATATTATGTCTAAGTCAACATTGAATACACTTTCTACTATTTTTGGTTTAATCGCTGGCGGTTCCAGCTTGCTTGGTAGCACTGGATTAATTAATCATCAAATTGCAGGTACTATCGGCGGACTAGCTACTGCCTTGCTTGGCTATCTTGTACAGCAACCAGCAGCCGGCGAACAGCCACAGCCGCAAAAGTAACTCTCTGGGGATTCAATTTACTCGGATTTTGGGGTTGAATCAAAAATCTATGACAAGGCAGCAGGAAAACCCCATAAATAAATTCCTATTTTTTTAACAAGATAGAAGAATCCCCGTGCGTTCACGCCGGAGAGTGTCAACGAAATTCGGCGCTTTTTTGTCCCCGGCTTCTAACAAGCCGCAAGTATGTTAGGCAGGGTCTAAATCCCCGTTACAAAACTGTACTTCCGTTAGCGTAGCGGTAGCGAGTCCGCGAGCGTCCTTCCGACTTCCGACTTCTTTAAAGACTTAGTTCATTGGGTTCTCAAAAGGTTTACCAATATTAACTGAATCTCTAATTAAGCGAATTTTAATTTCATGGTAGAATTCCTCTTGAAATAGCTCTACTTTCGATTGAGCCGAGAGTAACAGTAATGCCCAGAAAACGCTAACTAGGTTACTGTCTTTAGACTCATGTCCAGAACCATTTTGGTTGAGAAGCTTTGTCTTAGTCCACAATTCTACAAGTTGTTCTAAATTTACCCAATTTTGTTCTAAACTTAGCTCTCTTGCCGACAATTTCAACACCTGCTCCAGTTCCCCAGCGACTTCAGTTAGATTTTCCTGGTGAGCTAACTCCAGCGCCTCCCGCATACTTTGGATGCTAGGTTGACGCCTTGGACGGATCGGTTTGCTGACTTTTTCTACCAGTTTTAGTTGGTTAGCCATAATCTGCAATTGCTTAATTAACTCTTGCAGAGTTACTCGGCGCTTTGGTGGCGGCATTGCCGCCGGACGACGACGCAATTGCCGTTCTAATGGTAGACGATGACCCTGATGTGATACACCGTCTTCACCTTCTAGCAAGGCATCATCTTCTAAACCATCTTGTGAATCTCCGACTGTTGACAATTGCATCAAGGTATTGGCTTTGAATAATACCAGCATTGAGGCTGATAAAAATGCCTGTCCAGATTGAGACAAGTCCGCTTCATAGCCTCTTGTTATTGCCCCCGGTGCCATCAGTTCTAAATAGCGATCGATCACCTCAATCACTTGGACATCCCAAGGATCAATTTCCCCCTGCTCGGCTTGGTAAATCAAAAATGTGATTGTTTCTAACAGCTCGGAAGCTTCCATCAACAGGTTCTAAGTTAATTAATGAGAATCAAGAAACTTAAATTCAACACTAAGCTAATTGACTATTGACAAAGTGTATACTCTATACATTCGCTTGCGCTTCTTTTATTCAGAAATTGCTGCTGGCAGTATCCTCTGAAATTTGTAATCAATCACCATTGTGAATTGTGAGATTAGATTGTGCAACTGTTAGGAGTGCGTTAGGAGTGCTGAGTGCTGAGTTAAGAGTTAGGAGTTAGGAGTTTTGTTTATCTCCTTGTCCCCTTGTCTCCCTTGTCTCCCTTGTCTCCCCAGGGTGGATTAATTGTCTAGAGAGAAAAATTAAAACCCCCATTATTGTGTTCATAAATCCAGTTACCCTGTTAGCACGCTGACGGGGTTACGGGGATTCCAAATTTTCTCTCTGCACAATTAATCCACCCTGCTTGTCTCCCTTGTCTCCCCCTGCCCCCTGCCCCCTTAATCAGGGGGTGAGTCATGGGCAATAGTGACAGTTGAGACAAAATTGCTGGGCTTGCCGCTCTTAATAGCATCGAAAGTGCCTTTGATAGTACCAGCAATAGGAACAGCAACAAGTGTCCCTAATAAACCAGCAATCTCAAATCCCATCAAAATAGCCACAAAAATCCAGATGGGATTTAGTCCGATAAAATTGCCGAGTAACCTGGGAGCTAACAAGTTATCTTTAAGCTGCTGCATGAGAATCGCTGCGATCGCAACTTGAACTGCTAACCACCAATTTTGCAACAGTACTAAAATTGTCACCAAACCAATACCCAGAGATGCCCCAATAAAGGGAATAAGTTCTGAAATACCGATTAATATGGCAAACAACAGGGCAAAGGGTACTTTCATCACTAAGAAAATTGGTGTCAGGGTTAGCACCATGAACAATCCTAGTAACAACTGGCTAAGAAAGAAGTTCTGGAAATTTAGGCGTAAGGATGTAGTGAGGGGTTCTCCAATATTAGAGGGCAAAAGATTGATTAGACCATACCAGACGCGATCGCCATATAAAAGCATATAAAATGCAAGCACGATAACTAACACTACGTCAAATAATCCTGACAGCAGTGTTCCAGCAAATCCCACTGCACCAGAAGCTAGCTGTTGCACCACATTCTGAATGTTGGCATTGATTTGACTGCTCACAACCCTCAGATCGATTGGCAAACGTCGTTGTTTTGCCAGCATCTCAAACTGCTCTAGGTTGGCTTGACTAGCGCCTAGCCAATCAGGGATCTTATTTAACAGTTGGATTGTTTGGTCAATGATCAACGGTACTAGAGTTACGCCCAAAATCCCAAGCAGGGTTAATGTTGCCAGTAAAACTATGATCACCGCCTGAGTGCGGGTGATCCTAGCACGTTCAAAAAACTTAACTGGGTAATTTAGGAGAAAAGCCAGAATCGTCGCAACGCTCAAGACAGTAATAGGATGCTGGAAATAGCGAAAAAGCACAGACAGCAACCAGACATTGAGAGCGATAATCGGACCGCTCAGACCATAAATTAACAGGCGTTGAAGGGAAGCCGAACGGCGCATCTGACGCAACCTATTTTAGATATTTCTTCAGAGAATTTGTAAAATTCTTCATGGCACTGATTATCATCATAGATATTTTTGACAAAGATATATATAAGCGTATCTGATAGCAAGGAAACAAATCACGATGGATAAAACTGTAGCTGGCCTTCGCAAAGACTATACCTTGGAAGGTTTGAGCGAACTCGAAGTAGAACTCAATCCTTTTATCCAATTTAAAAAATGGTTCAATCAGGCACTAGCAGCACAACTCCCAGAACCCAATGCCATGACTATTGCCACCGCCACACCAGACGGTAAGCCTTCAGCCAGAATGGTGCTGCTTAAGGATTTTGATGAACGGGGTTTTACCTGCTTTACCAACTACAACAGTCACAAAGGACAAGAATTAGCAGAAAACCCCCAAGCGGCTTTAGTCTTTTGGTGGGCAGAACTAGAACGTCAAGTCAGAATTTCGGGTTATGTGGAGAAAGTTTCCGAAACTGAGTCTGACCAGTATTTTCACAGTCGCCCTGCCAATAGTCGCCTGGGTGCGTGGGTATCTAATCAAAGCGAGGTGATAGAAAGCCGAGAAGTCTTAGAGCGACGTTTGCAGGAGTTCCAAAACAAATATGAAAATCAGGAGATTCTTCGACCGCCTCATTGGGGAGGCTTACGAGTGATCCCCACAGAAATTGAGTTTTGGCAAGGACGCTCTAGCCGTCTGCACGATCGCTTGCTCTATAGTCGTTTAGATAATGGCACTTGGAAAATTGAGCGGTTGTCACCTTAAATAATTCGTAGTTCGTAATTCGTAATTCGTAATAACGCTTTCTACGAAACGCTCCCTGTAGCTTGATTGTCTAGTAGGGGTAAGCGGACTCGCTAATGTCCGTCACAAAAACATAATTACGTTAGCGTAGCGGTAGCGAGTCCGCGATAGCGGAGCGGTAGCGAGTCTTCTCCCAAGGGGAGACGCTAAGAGCGAACGAGCGTCGCGTCATTACGAATTACGTTAGCGTAGCGTTAGCGAGTCATCGATAGCGAAGCGGTAGCGAGTATTCGAGCGTCGCGTCATTACGAATTGATATTACCACTGAGCGATCGCATCTTGAATTGCTGCCCGTGCTTCTAATAAAGATTGGGTACGGGCATCTCCCGCATTCAAGCTATTAGCGTTAATAAATTGAATGTCTGTAAGCCCAATAAAGCCGAAAATTGTCCGCAAGTAGGGTTCTTGGAAGTCATAGGGAGCGGCAGGAGATGTCGGACTAAAGTCACCGCCACGTGCTGTGATGATAACCGCCTTTTTACCCTCGACTAACCCTCTAAAGCCTTGAGCATCTACAGCAAAAGTCCGGTTAGCGCGAACAATTTGGTCGATGTAAGCTTTGAAAGTGGAGGGTATATTGAAGTTATACATTGGCACTCCAAAGACGTAGCGATCGGCTGCCAAAAATTCATCAATCAGTTGGTCAGAAATCCTCAGTGCCTCAGTTAATTCTGGGGTATGGGTTTCTGGTGGTGAAAAGGCTGCCGCAATCCAAGTTTCATCAACGTGAGGAACTGGGTAATGCCCTAAATCTCGATAAACGATCGCATCTTCAGGATGCGCTGCCCTCCAACCACTGACGAATTCCTTAGATAATTCTCTGGAGTGCGATCGTTCACCACGGGGGCTGGAATCAATATGTAGAATGTTTACCACCAAATATCTCCTGATTAACTAGGATTTACTGCTTTGACTTTTTTTGAGTCTAAATTTCAAAGCATTATATTAGATACTAAAAGTAAGTAGTTACTAAAGTAAAGTAGTTACCATAAAGTAACTGTTGGAAAATTTTGGCGAACTTATTGATGTCTGTCTCTAAAAATCCTGATGCTTGCCCAGTTAGTATTCTGATGTCCTTACTATCAGGGCCTTGGACAATGTATATACTGTGGGTGTTGTGTAATAGTGGCCCGGCTCGCTTTGGTGTATTGAGGCACTTAGTCGATGGTATTTCTACCAAAGTTCTAACGGAAAGACTCAGGATGCTTGAGTCCGCAGAGATTATTTATCGTCAGTATGAACCAACTGTACCACCCCAAGTAACTTACGGTCTTACAGAACGTGGTCAGGAACTCATTGAAATCCTTAATCAACTCAATGCACTTGCTGAACGCTGGTATGGCAGTGAACAAGGTGAACATAGCAATAGGAATGTTTAATCTTTTTTACCATTTCTTTAGCTAACCGCTTTAGTAACAAAGGATTAGATTCAAACTGATATTTATCAAAGTAATGGTCAGATACCTCACCTGAACGTAACCGAAACTCACCTTTCAAATAGGAAACACGAACAATTTCTTTGGCTAATTCGCTATGACTCATTTTTACAAAAAGCTGGGGAAAGTGTAAAAAAGCCGATGGACAATGCATCGGCTTCGCTAACAATATTTAACAGATAAATAGTCTACTGTTCCTGAATCGCTGCTGCTTTGGGAGGAAACTGAATTCTCGGATCTGGCATGAAATTATATCTCAAGTACAATCCTCCCGAAACAAACAGGATAATTAACAACCCACCAATACCAAGGGGACTAGGAAGCCAGAAAACAGCTTCTATGTGGTTTAGTTCACCAGGCTGGAGTTTCCACACTAATTGATTGCCATTTTTTTCTGGCTCAATTGCAGTTTCAGTTAGTTGAATATTTTTGGCTCCCCAAGGAGTTTTCAAGCTAAATTCCAAGTCGAGAATTGAACCAGCATTCGCCAGGACATTACCTTTGCTAGCAATTAGAGAAAGCGATCGCAAATCCAAATCATAAATTAACCGATTTCGGACTAAAAGTAAAAAATTATTCTCCTCCAAGAGGACGTTTGATTCAATTTTCGGCAGTTCTGAGTCAGATTGGCTCTGCACAGACTCAGAGGGTTGATTCGTATGGGAGTTAAAGAATTCGTTGAACTTCTCTTGCAATTCCCTACCATTGCTAAAAGGAATTGTGACGATGATTTCTTCTTGGGAAACTCGCTGGGCTTTACCCTCAAGTTGACGGGCGCGGCGTTCTATGCTATTCAACCATTCGTATACAGAATCGCCACTAAAACTAGTTAGCCGTTCTCCCAACTTAATATGCTGTACTAATTCGCCACTATTTGAATTATCAAAGTTAAGCCCCACATCGTATTTAACACAGCCAGTCAATAACAGAGATGTTAACAGCACTAGCCACAGAATAGGATTCCGCATGGGAAAAACTCGGTTCATCCGATTTCGAGCATTCAGTGTAAATACAAAACTAAATGGTCTGACTAACCACAACAAAATCTTTCCGAAAATTGAAGAATTTGAAATCATAAATCTCCCCAAAAGTCAACATATTTTGGATTTTAAATTTGGGATTTTGGATTGATCCGACTGACAAAGGGATGAGGATTAAAGATTTTAAATTTGGAATTTTGGTTTATGCCTCAACCTTTGGGGGTAAAGCATGAACCAAAAGATTCTTTAATCTAAAATCTAAAATCCAAAATTGTTATCAGCCAGGGGTTCCTGAAAAACTCAACCAAACCAAGTACGAGATGGTTAAACCGATAGCAATGAGCGCTACCCAGATAAAGCGATTATCTCTGGTATTGACCTGAGTGAGGTCAACTAATTCTGGCTCAGGAGGTTTAGGCTTTTGCTCCCCAAAAGATTTAGTAGACTTAGCAGGTACAGAAATTTTGAGTTCATTATCGGCTAATGTACCTAAATCAGGGATTTCGGTCATCCATTCGCTGGGTCTTTTCAGCTTTGGTGCTTTTAAGATATAAAGCATCTGCCGCGCTTGTTTGCTAATTTCAAAATGGGCATGGCGTTTTAGTCTTTCGCAAAGAGCGATCGCATCATCCGTGCGTCCAGCCGCTTCATAAGCTGTCACTAGATGAATTTCTACTTCGCCCCCAAAACGAGAATTACGAGCTAACAGAGCGCTGGCCTTTTCTAAATTTTCTACGGCTTCACGGTATTGCCCATTCTCAAAGGCAACTTTCCCCGTCTGGTAGCGGGTTTTAGCAATTTCTAAACTTTCTGTACTCACGTCTTATACAAAAATTAGCACTGTTTTCATTTTGCCAATGCCAGCAATCTTTTTGGAATCTTTTCAAAAGCTGGCAATCTGAAAGTGGATAAACTTCTAAAATTTTAAGTAAGTAGCTGCGACTATTTTCTGATTAAAAATTCCGGTATCTTATGCAGGTGAGCAAAATTATGTTGAAAATCAAGCATTCGCAACTGAATTGGCTCTTAGCAGGTGTGACTTTAGCAGTCATGGGTGTAAGCATTGCTCCAGTTTCCGCCCAGCGCGCGTTCGGGATTGATAGTGGTTATGGAGTCAGGCGATCGTCGCCTTCTGTCGGTTCCTTTATTTATGGTAGTCCGATTCCCACACCTATGCCTGTAGACCCAACAACAGGACTAATACCACAACGCAATCATTACCGCGATTATTCCTATCCCCAGTTCAGGCAGAACGAGAGAAATTCCACCCTGATTAATCCGACAATTAGAGACTCAACCCTAGTTAATCCGGTGATTATCAATAATTCATGGCATCGTACACCATTTAGCGGTGGGCGATCGCGGGTTATTATTACCTATCCTCGGTAGGAAGCAGGGGGGCAGGGGAGCAGGGGAGGTGAATATTAAAGACTCGTCCACAAGTAAAAAACGAGTTTTAATTTACCCAAAATTATAGTTACAAATCATTTTCCCAGCCTCCCTTGCGTCTACGACGTAAACTGCGAACCGAGAATCATCGTCCCAATCCCAACATCAGTAAAGATTTCTAGTAAAAGGGCGTGAGGAATGCGACCATCTATGATGTGTGCTGCACGGACTCCTTGAGCAAGCGATCGCACACAACAGCTCACTTTGGGAATCATCCCACCGCTAACTATACCACCGGCAATCAACTCGCGGGCTTCACGAATATCTACTTTTGGAATCAAAGTAGATGGGTCTTTGTAATCTTTTAAAATTCCACTAGTGTCGGTCAGTAAAATTAACTTTTCTGCTCCTAATGCTGCGGCTATTTCTCCAGCTACAGTATCAGCGTTAATATTATAAGCTTGCCCCGTCTCGTCTGCGGCGACGCTAGACACTACCGGAATATAGCCATTGCTAGCGAGGGTTTCCAAAATCTTGATGTTAACGTTGCTGACTTCCCCTACAAAACCGATGCCTTCTTGACCTTGGGGACGGGCTGTAAATAGATTACCGTCTTTACCACAAAGTCCGACAGCCAATCCACCAGCTTGGTTAATTAGGGCGACAATTTCTTTATTAACTCGACCAACTAAAACCATTTCTACCACATCCATTGTGGCGGCATCAGTGACCCGCAGACCATTCTTAAATTGTGGTTCGATGCCGAGCTTATCTAACCAACTGTTAATTTCTGGGCCACCGCCGTGGACTACAATTGGACGCAAGCCGACGCATGATAAGAATACAATGTCGCGGATAACTTTGTCTTTGAGTATGCCATCTTTCATCGCTGCGCCACCATATTTAACAACAACAGTGCGACCGGCGAATTGTTGAATATAAGGTAGTGCTTCGCTTAATACACGTACACGAGTGGCTTCAGTTTGCCTGATGTATTCAGAATCGTTGAAAGTCATGAGGAGCCGCCGTTAAGAGTTAAAACCTATTTCAGTAAGTGTAGAAGACTTTGTAACTCGTCACAATCTCTGATGCCAAAGTTGAGTGTGTTTGTACTAATCATTCATAGGTGTTTGGTTCAGTTACGAGTTCACCATCTGGCAAAACGGTATTGTAGAAATAAGCCCCATACATTTCCGCACAGTGCCAGTTAACTTCCAATAAATTAGCATTTTCAAGATTAACGCCTTCCATACGAGTAACTCTCAAATTAGCACCACGTAAATCAGCACCGCTCAGATTAGCGTCTCTTAAATCAGCACCCCCTAACTTAGCTTTACAGAGGAGCGCCCCACTCAAATCAGCACCACTGAGATTAATGCCAGACAAGTCAACTTCGCTTAGGACTGCACCACTAAGATCGACTCCTGAAAAATCATTTTCCCCAGCATCTAAACGACTAAAAAACTCTTCAATATCCATTGAATTCTTTCGTGAGACAGCAGTAAAACTTCAAGCTCTAGAGTCAATCCTATACGAAGGATGAGACAGATCAAGATGGTGCGTTAACGAAGTAACGCACCTTACAAATTAACTATTCCCACATTACCGGACACAACATAACAGCGATCGCTCCTTCAAACCTCTAGAATTAAAATCATTCGGCTGAAGCTAGGGAATGAAAATCACTTAGTAAATATCTTTCACATAATAGTAGCAATAAAGTACGATTATCGAATATTTTTGTTGAGTTTGATGTAATGAAACTCAACACTCCGTAACACATACTAAGATGCAAGTGGCATAACATCTAGAAAATTGCTAAAATTTTAAGATGGTGGTAGTAAAAATGCAGGATGAAGCAAATGAATATATCACTGCATTAAACTCCAAGATAACATTACTTTTTGTAGGTAATCGAAATGACAGCAAATACTACTGTAAAATATCAAGTTCTCAAGGCAGTGGAAGAAATGCCACAGAATGTTACGTTTGAAGAAGTTATGGAGCGTCTTTATTTTTTATATAAAGTGAATCAAGGTTTACAACAAGTCGATGCTGGTAATATTGTGTCACATGAAGAAGCCAAAAAGCAAATTAAGACATGGCACAAATAAACTGGACAAATCAAGCTTTAGCTGATTTAGAAGCAATAGGTGACTTTATTTCACGAGATGCACCAAGTTTTGCTCAGGTATTTGTGAATAGAGTATTTTTATCTGTAGAACGTTTAGAAAACTTTCCATATTCAGGACGTATAGTGCCAGAAATTAGTCAAGATAATATTAGAGAGATTATCTTTGGTAGTTATCGCATTGTTTATTTAGTAAATAACGATCGCGTCAATATTTTAACTATTTTCCATTCATCTAGAGAGATTAAATCTTCTGATTTATCTAGCGAACTTGGTGATTAACGGACTATTTCCATGTGCAAACCAGCTTGCGAGTAAAGTAATGTTCGTTGTTCGAGGAGCGATCGCATTACGCTACCCCATAATCTGTATACTGACGCTTGTATGGAGCTTGCAAACCCAAGACAATATCCTCTCGTGGTACTCCCATCATCACTAATTCCTCTGCTGGATTGCGATCGGTTAAATTCTGTTGCAGCCAGATTTTGCCATCTTTAATATCAAAATGCATCACGCATCGATAAATACGATTAAATCCTTGCCAACCGACATTCATCCATTGATAATGATTGCGTTCTGTGTCTAAAATTAGTTGGACTTCGACATCATTATCCGAGACATCATCACTGGCATAGTTCGTCAACAATGTTTTAACATACTCTTGATATTTTGCTAGTTTATCCACTCTACAATCACCTCATTTACTGGATTGTAAACAATTAATAGAAACTGATACTGTTTGATCGCAGTTTTAGTAAACTCCAGTTGAAAAAATGTTTGGTACGTATCCAATGGAACTGCTAAGTATAATACTCGCTCTGGTTCATATCCTGCTAATGCTAGACGGTAACTAAGGAATTGTCCCAAAGCGGAGTAAAAATCTCTAATTGCCGAGGGGTTTAAAAAGCTTTTGATTTCAATTGCTATTTTTTCATTTCCTTTTTCTGCGGCAATTATTTTCTCTGCGCCTAAATCAATTTGGAAGTTGACTTCCCCAAATTTAAACTTTAATGGATCGCTCGTAATTATCCATTGTTCTTTTTGCAAAGCTTTTTTAACTGATTCATGAAAAATATCTTTTGCAGACACAGTTATAAAAAATATTCTTTTACGATTTGATATTCCCCATGTTAATATTCTTTGGCATATTGCACTAAATTATCAATGGAGCGATGCGTTCCCCTGATGCTTCTTGGATTGAACTGGAGCGCTGGAATGCCTTAAAAGATGCACAAAAAGCTTCATTTGCACCAATTTGTCCTAGCTTTGTGATTGAGTTACGCTCATCCAGTGTAGGCGTAGCCCGTCGTAGACATCGCCTGATAAAATTACAAGAGAAAATGCAGGAGTACATCGATAACGGGACATTACTAGGCTGGTTAATCGATCGGCAGAATCGAAAAGTATACATTTACCGTCCTAATCGAGAAGTTGAGATTTTGGAAAATCCCGAACTAGTTAGTGGTAATCCAGAATTACCAGGGTTTATCCTACGGATGACCAAAATTTGGTAATTTGTAAGATTATGGTTTGATAATGCTATGCCGCTTTCAGTTGACATACAGGCTGTTGAACTGGAATTTCAATAATGAACTCTGTGCCATTGCCTGGACTAGAAACACAATTCAGAGTGCCATGATGCTTATCTACAATCACTTGATGAGCGATCGCCAAGCCCAATCCAGTTCCTTTGCCAACTCCTTTGGTGGTAAACAAATGCTCAAATATCTTTTGCTTGACATCATCTGTCATGCCAATTCCATTATCTTTAATTCGGACAGTAACTGATTGTTGATCCTCTGTTAGCCCTGTTTTGATCGTAATTCGATTTGGATGTTGTTTGAGATATTCATAACTTTGCCTTTGATTCGATTCTTCCAGAGCATCGATCGCATTTGCCAGAATATTCATGAACACTTGATTGAGCTGTCCAGAAAAACAAGTGATCGCCGGAATCTTATCGTATAATCGCACAACCTCGATCGCTGGACGTAGCTCATTGGCTTTCAGGCGATATTTGAGGATGAGCAGGGTACTATCTAGTCCTTGATACAAATTAAATTGCACCGGATGCTCTGTGTCCGAGCGAGAAAACGTCCGCAAGCTGGTGCTAATATCCCCAACTCGATCCGTTGCCCCTTTCATAGACAAAATCAGTTTCGGCAAATCTTCAGCTAAAAACTCCAGGTCAATCTCCTCTGCATGGTCTTGAATATTAGATGACGGATTAGGATAGGCTTGTTGATATTCGTGTAAATGCTGTAGCAAATCTTGGACGTATTCAGTTGCGTTACTGAGGCTACCCTTGAGAAAACCGACTGGATTGTTGATTTCGTGGGCAACGCCAGCCACCAGATTGCCCAAAGCAGACATTTTCTCACTTTGAATGATTTGCATTTGAACTTGCTGCAAGTCTTGGATTGCTTTCTCTAAATCTTGGGCTTGTTGCCGTAATTGCGCTTCTGATGCCAATAAAGCGGCTTCTACTTGTTTGCGCTGTGCAACTTCTTGTTCAAGTTGCTGGTATGCCTCTACTCGTGTAGCAGCTGCTTGAATCGTATGGGCAAGGAATTGGATTTCGTTATCTGGCAATCCACTGGGCATAACAAAATGGTCAATGCTTTGACTGTCGGTGACGGCTTTATTCAAACGTTGCAGTGGATGTAAGATCGATCGCTGAATCATCACTGTCATCAGTGCTAGAATCGCCGACATCCCAACGAGTAAGGTCAGGGTTGAGGTAGAGAAGGTTTTCCACGCTTGCTGTTGTAGTTCTTCGACATCAAGAATGGCGATCGTCATTCCGCGTCGGTTTGCCTGACCAAACATGGTACTGCTAAAGGGCAAAATTTCTACTAATGCGGGCTTACCATTGATCGTGGTTCTTAAACTCGTTTCTGAACCCGTTTGAGAAGCCTGTTCTAATACTTGAGTCAATTCTGGATGAATTGAAGCATAAGGCGGATTTTGTAATGCGGCTCCACTCCGAGCTAGGGTTTGTCCATTCGGACTGACGATCGCCACCTCTACCACCGTTGGCAGTGTCGCGTAGTTTTGTACCACTCGCTTAATAATGCTTGTATTCCCTAATTCGATTAATCCTTCCGTGGAAAACCCAACCCCCTGAGTAATCGACTGGGCACGTTGTTCTAGTTCTTGCTCTAGCTTTGATTGAATCAAAAAGTAGTTCAATCCCAATGTGGTTAAGCCGACTGTTGCTAGAGAAATGCCAAAACCCATCAGTAGTTGATGGGATAAATTACTTTTAGATAACTTCTGGCTCATGACTTCCATTCTGCCATTGCTTCATTGACAAGGGTCGGATCAATCTCTACGTCTTGCCGAATCACCCGACCATGACGCGGATCTGCTTGGAGAAGTTGGATAATGTCTGCCTTTGCTGAATTGAGACGACCATCTGCTGCAAACATCCGCTTGTTCAAAGTAATATCTCCTTTTTTTAGCCCAGCATAATCACTAGCAAAAGACTCACTACTTTGTCCTAGTTTTTTTCCAACTGCGTTAAATACTTCTGTCGGATGAGTTTCAACTGCGTGCATTACATCAAACCATGCCAGCATGAATTGTTTTAGTTCCGCTTTTTTAGCTTTCATCATGTTGTCACTGGACATCAAGATATCAATCACCAGACTGTCTACTTGTTTTGTGGTGTGAATCACATTGCCCTTAATGCGCTTCGCTGTTTCTCCTAGCATCGGTTCCCACAGCACAGCAGCATCGATCTCACCTGTGCCAATTTTCTGGGCGGCAACTTCATTGGAATAATCTAAAATCTGAACTTCAGAGGGTTTGATTTGATGGGCTTTCAGGGCTTCCAGCAAAATTAAATGATTGACGGTTCCTAACTTTGCTCCGACTCGTTTACCGCGCAGGTCTTCCACCGATTTAATTGCTGGCTTGGCAACAATCCCGTCAGCTCCTGCGGAAATATTGGTTGTCATTAACACCACAGGTTTACCATTCCCCGGATCAACCTGCATCACGTCCCAGAAGGAGACAAATGCTGCATCCAATCTTCCTTGCATGACAGCCCGACTGGAATCTTGCTGGTTATCGAATCGCACAAACTCAACCTCTAGCCCTCGCTGCTTGAAGATATTTGAGGGTTGGGCATAAAGTGCAATGTCAAATCCTACCCAGCTTGTAATTCCTACCCGGAGCGGTTTGAGAGATTGATTTTGCCCAAGACTACAGGCATTGATCCCAAAGGTGAGGAAAAGGGCGATCGCAAATAAACAGAAAAAGGTAGGCTTGATACCTAACCTCAACTTTTGCTTCCACCAGATACTTAATGTGTCGATAATCTGGGCAAATTTCATGACTGACCAATCTCACTTTGGGAAAACCGTACTCAATACAAGAGTTCCCCAAAATATAGTTGGCATAACATCCTATGGAAAAAGTTTGATAATAAATCCGTGTGAAGCCATCACATATTTCTGTCAGCCTTTAATGATAAACTTGTGTTTTGAGAATGCCAGGAATTCCCTCAAGTACTCGCTTGGCAACGTCTTCAGGTGTATCTCCTTCTCGTTCGATGATGTGCAAATCGGCTTGAGAGTAAAGTGGTGTTCGTTGTTCGAGGAGCGATCGCAACTTACCTTGAGGATCGGCATCTTGCAACAGTGGTCTTGTGGTATCCTCAGCTAAACGGCTGTAAATTATCTCCACTGGCGTATCTAGCCACACGATCAAACCGTGGTGCAAGTAACCCCAATTTTCTTGCCGCAGCACAATGCCCCCACCAGTTGCTATAGTCAACTTTGTAAAAGCACAAACTTGTGAAAGTACGTCGCTTTCTAACTGGCGAAACCCGACTTCACCAACTTGTGCAAATAACTGATTGATAGATTGACCTGTTGCTTGGGCAATGACATCATCGGTATCTACAAACCCATAACCCAGTTCCTTTGCTAGTAAGCGTCCTACTGTCGTCTTACCAACGCCCATAATACCAATTAAGTACAGGTTGACTCCTTGTAATAAGCTGCTCACCAGTTGCTTCGCTCCAATTATGAATTCTGAGCCACAGTTTAAAATTATAAATTACTTTTAAAACCTGCAAATTCATCTTCTATTTAAGAGAAATTAACTACCGTTAGTAACTTAGGCAATAAATTAACGATTCTTCTGTGAAATTACCATTACTAATAAACGATCAATTTCTCAGAAGTGTAGTAATTTCCCTCAAGTAACTAGGTAATTGCTGCATAGCGATCGCTATGCTTAACAAAAAAATTAATATAGCTTGTTTGAAACTTTATCCAAAAAATATCTGTCTATCTAAATAATCAGAGTTTTTACTTTGGGGATAATTTTAAGTATACACAATACTGTGTTTCTAACAGCACAGGGTCGTTATTCTAAAACTTCAGTTATAACAAGACCCACTCAATTAAATGTTTTTAATAAAGGTGTAAATAATGACTGATTTACCGCGATCGCTAAAAAAAGCTTGCAAATAAGTTTAAGTTTCGGCACAAAGACTACCGCATATTTCACCCCGATAAGCCTGAATGAATAAATATAGTATGAATGAGGTGTCAACCATGACTCGAATTCGTGACGTTGTAGAAAGAGCTTTAGCAACTGGCTATTTGACAGTTGAAGCTGAAGATCAACTACGACAACTGTTGACTACCCGGTATGACCTCGAAGATTTTAATGCTTTCATGACTTTGCAGGAAGCTGCCATGACTGGTAAAGTCAAGCAGGAGTCTAGAGAGCGGTGTGGCATCAAATAGAGACGTAACACCTGCTACATCTCAACGACGGGGGCGTTTACCATCATCTTCAAAATCATCATCATCCTCAAAAAATTCCCAATCATCATCATCGGCTTGATTGGTAGTCGGTGGCTGATAAGGAGGGATGATTACTCGGTAATCAGCATCATAAATTGATTCAGTTTTCCCCGCAGCCGTATTTTTTGGCTCGCGGTAGCTGTAGGAGTAAACTGAACCAGACCGAGAACTGCTTTTGGCTTCTGATTGACGTTCGTAAGTTGTTGAATCTCTAGGCTCTTGAGCTTGAGAATTCGGAGTAGGTTCTGACTGTTCATCAAAGTTCCAATCATCATCTCTACTGCTATTTGTCTCCCAATCATCAACTACCCCACTGCTAGGTTCTTCTCTTTTACTAGCTGGTGGTGGAGGACTGACAGGACGAGATGTCGGTTCTTCTCTCCGGGTTGACTTCGCACGAGATGGAGTGGCGGTTGTTCTGTTAGGAGTTTGGCGTTGTCCTGCCACAAAATAATTGGATAAGTTAAATAAGGTAGCAATCAATATAGATGTGAAAGCACCAGTGGCAGTACTGAACAAAATCCATATCGCTAGTGGTAATGGTTGAGTTCGCACGCCCAAAAATACTAGCGATAGGGCAGGTGAGAAATTTTGGACTAATAACAGCGTTAGTCCTCCCAGTACTGCCACCAATAGAATTAAGCGAATTACAGCCATAGCAATTTTGTCAGTTGTCAGTTATCAGTGGTTAGTTGTCAGTGGTCAGTTATCAGTCTGATTATGCTTCGCTAATTACTGTTCACTG
>NZ_JABXKI010000176.1 GCF_017115095.1 Nostoc sp. NMS4
TTATTTTCAATCGACTCTACATTTATATTATGCAGCTTAAATGCCGATTAGCTTAGCTGCCATTTTAGGCGGTTTGTCAGTTGCTGCTGGTGCTTTTGGTTCCCATGCCTTACGGGAAAAAATTAGTGAGCGATCGCTAGAAATTTTTGAAACTGGCGCTCGTTACCAAATGTATCACGCTCTAGCACTTTTGTTTATAGCCCTACTAATTAGTCGTACCGAATCCCCTCAACCCACTCTTATCGCCAGTGGATGGCTGTTTATCATTGGCATAGCTATTTTCTCAGGTAGCTTGTACGCCCTTAGCTTAACCGGTATTAAATCCTTGGGAGCCATCACACCACTAGGCGGTACAGCCTTTCTTGCAGGTTGGTGTGCTTTAGCTTTTGCTGCGTGGAATTTGAAGTTGTGAACTACCCAACACCCATCCGAGTACAGGTACAGTGTGAGCCTTCTTGCTGTTAAAGGTAAAAAATTTAGGAGTTAAGAGTTAAAAACTGTTAACTCCATTTTTGAGAACCTCATTTACCTCATTTTTACAACCAAGCGTAACGCACTATTCATAAAGATTCGGTGCGTTACGACGTTCTATCTAACACACCCTACAATATCTAATTTTTTCAGAAGTAAACTGGCACTTGGGGCATATTGCCTGTATCAAGTCTTTCTTGCTGTTAGAAGATAGCACTTAGGCGCTTATTTGCTAATATTCTAATGGGAAAATGCTGAAAAATAGCTTTAAAGCTTGAGCTATATTGCTCAGGCATGATTTTATTAGCTATGGCTATGTGTTTCACTGATTGGGTAAAGGTCTGCCATCAAAGTAACCTATTACGCCAAGCAAATGGAGGTTTCATGTCGATATCTAAAGCTATTAACAGCAAGGTTACTTTTCAAAGCAGTAGTGAAAAACGCTTGCAGATAGAGCGTTTGATCGGAGCAACTCAAATAGTTGCATCTAGTGCGGGGAGTGATGTAGTGAAGGGATTAACTCAAACACCTAAATCTCTACCCCCTTGTTACTTTTATGATGACCGTGGTTCCGATCTGTTTGAGCAAATCTGTGATTTACCGGAATATTATCTTACACGCACAGAAACAAGGATTTTACAGCAATATGCTGGTGAAATTGCCCAGATAACTGGCGTTTGTGAATTGGTAGAACTTGGCAGTGGCAGTTCTAGCAAAACCCGTATTTTACTGGATGCCTACCAGCAACTAGGTTATCCTCTGCACTACCTACCAATTGATGTATGTGCAGGTATATTAGAAAGTAGTGCCAAGCAGTTATTAGAAGATTATCCCTTACTCCAAGTTTATGCACTTGCGGGAACCTATGAATTAGCCCTTGCGAAACTTCTGCCGACGCAATTACCCAGTCGGATGATTTGTTTTATTGGTAGCACTTTAGGTAATCTTACACCTGATGAGTGTGATGTGTTCTTCTCTCAAGTTACAAATGCTCTACAAGTAGGTGAGTATTTCTTATTGGGGATAGATTTGCGAAAGCCAAAACAGATTTTGGAACCGGCTTATGACGACAGCCAGGGAGTGACAGCTGCATTTAACCTCAATATGCTGGAACATTTAAATCAGCAGTTTGAGGGTAACTTTGACACCACCCAGTTTGAACACCAGGCATTTTACAATGAAAACGAGCATCAAATAGAAATGCATTTACGCAGCTTGCGATCGCAAATTGTAGAATTACGCGCTCTTAATCTTAAAGTTAATTTTGTACTAGGTGAGACTATCCTCACTGAAATTTCCCGCAAATTTGACCTTAATACCATCAAACAGCAACTAACTGCACAAAATTTATTACCTCTTCATGTATGGACAGATTCAAATCAATGGTTTGGTTTACTGCTCTGTCAGCTGCAAGCATAAAGCAAATCAGACTATGGCTCACAAGTCTTGGGTAGTAACACTCAAAGCCTCTTCCTCTTTTAGGCTACGGTGTACACATAAGTCTGCTCACCTGATTCTATATTGTTTTGATCCCCCCTAGCTTAAAAAAGTGGGTAACTAGAATCAAAGTCCCCCTTTTGAAGGGGGATTTAGGGGGATCTTCAATGATTAAAGTATTTATTAGCACTTTCAAATTAAAGCGCTATCCACCAGTCGTACAGAATACACAACTGAATTCCGACTCCTGACTCCTGAATTCTGTTCGATAAATTTATTTTGGAACTTGCATAAATGCCTAAACAACCTCTGATAAAGCTTTATAAGGTATTTCTTCACTCGCTCCCTAGCGAGTAGTATACGCGATCGCCTTTAAAAAGATACCTAGTCCCAAAGGGACATATTTCACTTAGCATCGCGTCCGATTTTTTAGATATTGTGATATCAAGTCCGGTTAATTACTTATAATTACCGCATCTGTGCAAAAATCAGCAAAATCTCTTTCTCCCTGCACCCCCTGCGGTCTAAATGATAAGTCTTTACCCGGACACGATATTAGTCCTGGTTCGATGTATGACTAGACTTTAAGCTAAAAGTGATAATGGAGATGGCCTCTTTAAAAAGGCTGGTCATGAACTTTTGCTGTAAAAAATAGGTATTCATAATTTATGAATCAGCACAGGCCAAAACGAAATCGTGGCGTTATACTTACTCGTGAAGGCTGGCAAAAGCTTCAAAAAGCGAAACTTGAAGGGGAACTTCGAGAAAAATCTGGCTCTAAGTACACCCTGGAAGAAATAAGTGAACGCGCTGGATTAACATCAAATACAGTTGCAAAGATACTTACCAACCAAGAAGGGGTTGACAAACGAACGTTAGTTTATTTATTCATGGCGTTTAACTTAGAGCTAAATTCGCAAGACTATTTTAAGTTAAATCCTGATTTGGCGAAACTCCCAGCCTTAGAGTCTCGAAAGCGCGTTGATTGGGGAGAGATGGTAGATGTATCTGTTTTCTATGGACGCACAGATGAACTGACTCTACTAGAACAATGGCTGATTGAGGAACGCTGTCGAGTAGTGGCGCTGTTGGGGATGGGAGGAATTGGTAAAACCTCTCTGGCTGCCAAACTAGCACAAAAAGTTCAAGGATTGTTTGAGTATGTTATTTGGCGATCGCTCTACAATGCTCCCCCACTTTTTGACCTGCTGGCAAATTTAATTCAATTTTTCTCTCACGAGCAGGTTTTAGAAACTGACTTACCAAAAACTCTAGATAGAAGAATATCACAACTAATTGAATATTTGCAACAACAGCGCTGTCTAATCGTATTAGATAATCTAGACACTATTTTGCAACCAGGCGTTTGTGCTGGATGCTATCGAGAAGGCTATGAAGATTATGGCTTACTAATCAAACGCTTGGGACAAGTTATGCATCAAAGTACCTTGTTGCTGACTTCACGCGAAAAACCGAAAGATATAGCGTTACACGAAGGACAAGCATTACTGGTTCGTTCATTACAAGTGAGGGGTCTAAAAGAAGAAGAAGGAAAAAAAATTTTTCACCTCAAATGTCTGTCTGGAACAGAGTCCAAAAAGAAAGCCCTGATTGAACTTTATTTTGGTAATCCATTGGCTTTGAAGATAGTTGCAACGACTATTCAAGATGTCTTCAATGGTGATATTTGTGGTTTTTTGAACCAAAAAACAGCTGTTTTTGGTGATATCTGCGCCGTTTTAGAGCAGCAGTTTGAGCGTTTATCTAATTTAGAACGTGTGGTTATGTACTGGCTGGCAATTAATCGTGAGTCAATTCCACTCTCCAAATTGCAAGAAGATTTAACTTTATTAGTAATACCACACAAGTTACTAGAAGCTCTAGAGTCTTTGATCAGGCGAAGTCTCATCGACAAATTTCAGTCAACGCTAAGTGAAAAAAGTGGTTTCCTCTTCACATTACACTCTATAGTCATGGAGTATGTGACTAGCAAATTAATTCAGCAAACTTATCAAGAAATTGCCACTCAGGATATTGTGCTGCTTAAGTATTATGCTTTGAGTAAAGCTCAATCCAAAGACTACATTAGAGAAACTCAATTACGCTTAATAATTAAGCCAGTTATAGATGAACTTTTCACTACTTTTAAAACCCCAAGAAAACTAGAAAATCATTTAAATGAAATTTTAGTCAAGCTGCAAGGGGAATCCCCACTAGAACCTGGGTATACAAGCGGAAATATTCTCAACTTGCTTCGTCAGTTAAAGACAGATTTAAGAGGTTATGATTTTTCTAACCTCAGCGTTTGGCAAGTAGATATGCGGGGTGTAAGTTTACCTCAAGTCAATTTCCAAAACGCTAATTTATCTAAATCGGTTTTTACTAAAAATTTCAGTAAAATTTCTGCGGTAGCATTCAGCCCCAACGGAAGAATTTTAGCAGTGAGTGACGCAAATGGCAAGATTTGCTTGTGGCGAGACTTTGCTGAGGGCGAACAACTTTTGATCTGTCTAGGACACATTGATTGGGTTCGAGCGATCGCCTTTAGTCCAAATGGTAGTACTCTTTGCAGTGGAGGTACTGACCAAAATGTGAAATTGTGGGATGTCAACACAGGTGAATGCTTGAAAACTTTAACAGGACATCCTGAACGGGTACGAACTGTTGCTTTTAGTCCTCAAGGTGAAATTATAGCTTCTGGCTGTGACGATCGGGCAGTGCGTTTATGGAGTATTCCAGATAGTAAGTGTTACAAAGTTTTACGAGAACATACTGATTCTGTATTATCTGTAGTTTTTAATCCTCAAGGTAAAATTCTCGCCAGTGCTAGCAGTGATAAAACCGTGAAGCTATGGAATTTCCGCACAGGAGAATGCCTCAAAACTTTAGAGGGACACACCAGTTCGGTTTCCTCAGTTGCTTTCAATCTCGATGGTCAAACCTTGGTTAGCGGTGGTGATGACCAAACTGTGAAACTCTGGAGTATCCCCGATGGCGAGTGTCTGAGAACTTTCCAAGGACATAGTGACAAGGTTAGGTCAGTCGCCTTTGCTCCTAGTGATAATATTCTGGCTAGTGGCAGTGATGACCAAACTGTAAAACTCTGGAATTTCCGCACAGGAGAATGCCTCAAAACTTTAGAGGGACACACCAGTTTTGTCTGGTCTGTTGTTTTCAGTCCAGATGGTCAAACTGTGGTCAGTGGTAGTGATGACCAAACTGTGAGATTTTGGGATGTTAGCACTGGTCAAGCCTTAAGAAACTTGCAAGGATACAATAATGGGGTGTGGTCTGTTGCGTTTGCTCCTGGCGGTCAGACCATAATTAGCAGCAATAATGACCAAACCCTAAAGCTTTGGGATGTCGCCGATGGAAAGTGCTACAAAACTTTGCAGGGACACCCTAATCGAGTCCGAACCGTTGCCTTTAGTCCGCAAGGTAATATCTTGGCAAGTGGCAGTTACGATCATCTCGTGAGGCTGTGGGATAGTAGCACCTGCCAATGCTGCAACATCTTAGAAGGACATACAGGCTGGATAAAATCAGTGGCCTTTGCTCCTGGAGGTAAAATTGTGGCCAGTGGCAGTGATGACAAAACTGTAAGGCTTTGGGATGTCAACACTGGTGAAGTTTTGAATATTTTGGAACATACTCATGGAGTATGGTCAGTTGCTTTCAGTCCTGAAGGAAATATCTTAGCTAGTGGCAGTGATGACCAAACAGTGAAGCTCTGGGATATTAACACAAGTGAATGTCTCAAAATTTTGTCGGGACATACAAGTTGGGTATTGTCGGTTGCTTTCAGTCCTGAAGGTAAAATTCTGGCCAGTGGCAGTAAAGATAAAACAGTCAAGCTTTGGGATGTTAACACAGGTGAATGTCTCAAAATTTTGTTGGGACACACAAGTTGGGTATTGTCGGTTGCTTTTAGTCCTGAAGGTAAACTTTTGGCTAGCGGGAGTGTAGATCAAACTGTAAGGTTGTGGGATATCGAATCAGGTGAATGTATCAAAATTTTGCATGGTCATACCCACTGGATCAGGTCGGTTGCCTTTAGTCCAGATAGTCAAACTTTGGTAAGTGGTAGTGAAGATGAAACCGTTAAATTATGGAATGTTTTGACGGGTGAATGTCTAAAAACTCTCAGAAATGAAAGACCTTATGAGACCATGAATATTACTGGTGTTACAGGTTTAACTCAAGCAACTATTGCTTCTTTGAAAGTTTTGGGAGCAATTGAGAATTGACCAAATAATTCGTAATGACGCGACGCTCGAAGACTCGCTAACGCTTCGCTATCGATGACTCGCTAACGCTACGCTAACGTAATTCGTAATTCGTAATTCCAAAGGTTACAACTCGGATTTTCCACAATATTATTCCAAAATAATCTTCCCTTTCAGCGAAAAATAAGTTGTTAAATTATCAGTATTTTTCCTAGCCATTGTCATTGACTTTTAATGACTTTCCAATTACTATCATATAGTAAATTACTCAATAATAAAATTAACCTCAAGTTAAAAATAGTCTATCTTAATGTGCTTCAATTAGAGTGAATATCTACTAGATAAACGAGGTATTGAACAATACAATCCAGGTTTTATGAGTATAAGTGTATAAATAAAATTTTGATTTCTTCGTACTACAGTTGTCGCTTAATAACGCCTAAATTAGCTTAAGCTCTCTTATACAAAGTTGACGTTTTAGCTATCTAAAATCAGATTTTGGCAATGTTGGTTTTGAATGGGTTTTAAGGATTATTTAGGTTATTTTGCAACAACTCTAATTTAGCGATCGCTGTTTTCCATGCACGCCAGTGGTAGAAACCGATCTACTACTCGAAATCCAATTCTTCGTCAGAAATTATGAAACCAGAGAAACCCAAACGTAATCGTGGGCTGATACTGACTTTTGAAGGCTGGCAAAAATTCCAGAATGCTAAACTTGAATGGGAGTTTAGAGAAAACAAAGGCTCCAAATTTACTTTAGAAGAATTAAGCGAACAAGCTGGGATCACTCCTGTCACCTTGAGGAAAGTAGTAACTAGGGAAACTGGGGTTGATAAACGAACGCTAGTGCGTTTGTTTATGATGTTTAATTTAGAACTGGATCAAAACGACTATACAAGCCCCGACTCTGATTTAAAGGGTTCAGAAAACTTGAAAAACCCCAAGCGCGTTGATTGGGGAGAAATGGTGGATGTATCTGTTTTTTATGGACGCACAGATGAACTGACTCTACTAGAGCAATGGCTGATTGAGGAACGCTGTCGAGTAGTGGCGCTGTTGGGGATGGGAGGAATTGGTAAAACCTCTCTGGCTGCCAAACTAGCACAAAAAGTTCAAGGATTGTTTGAGTATGTTATTTGGCGATCGCTCTACAATGCTCCCCCACTTTTTGACCTGCTGGCAAATTTAATTCAATTTTTCTCTCACGAGCAGGTTTTAGAAACTGACTTACCAAAAACTCTAGATAGAAGAATATCACAACTAATTGAATATTTGCAACAACAGCGCTGTCTAATCGTATTAGATAATCTAGAGACTATTTTGCAACCAGGCGCTTGTGCTGGATGCTATCGAGAAGGCTATGAAGATTATGGCTTACTAATCAAACGATTGGGACAAGTTATGCATAAAAGTACCTTGGTGCTGACTTCTCGTGAAAACCCCAAAGATATAGCGTCACTCGCAGGAGAAACACTGGCTGTTCGCTCATTACAACTCAGTGGTTTAGAGGTAGTAGCAGGACAGCAAATCTTTGAAGCCAAGGGGTTTTCTGGCTCAGAGTCAGAATTACCAGCAGTAGTTGAGCGTTATGCAGGTAATGCCCTAGCTTTGAAGATAGTAGCAACAACCATCCAAGATGTTTTTGATGGTAATGTTGGTGAATTTCTGCAACATTACACGGCTGTTTTTGGCAGCATTCGGGATCTATTAGACCAGCAGTTTTCGCGCTTGGCAAATTTAGAGAAAGATATAATTTACTGGCTAGCAATCAATCGTGAGCCAGTTTCCCTATCAGAAATCCAAGAGGACATTGTATCACTAATACAACCACAAAAACTACTAGAAGCTCTGGAATCTCTGGTGAGGCGATCGCTAGTTGAGAAAAGCACAGCACTCTTCACCCTACAACCTGTCGTCATGGAGTATGTGACTCAGCGATTAATAGAGATAGTTTGTCACGAGATTGAAACTCAGAATCTTGATTTTTTCAGGTGTCATGCCTTGATCAAGGCAACAGCAAAAGACTACGTGAGAGAGATTCAAATTCGCCTGATCCTCAAACCAATTATCGATGAGTTGCTCGCTGTCACCAGAAGCAAAAAAAACTTAGAGAATCAACTCAGCCAAATTTTAGCAAGGTCACGAAAGACATCACCACTAGAACAAAGTTATACAGCCGGCAATATTCTCAATCTGCTTTGTTATCTGGAATGCGATCTCAGCAGCTATGATTTTTCTAATTTGAGTATTTGGCAAGCAGACCTACGGTGTTTGAAATTGCACGATGTAAATTTCCAAAATGCCAATTTTGACAAGTCTATTTTTGCTGAAACCTTCGGTGGTGTTTTGTCGGTAGCCTTTAGCCCTGACGGTAAACTTTTGGCTTTGGGTGACACCAATGGTGAAATTCGCTTATACCAAGTTTCAGATTGGAAGCAACTTTTGTTTTGTAAGGGTCATACCAACTGGGTTTTGTCAGTAGCCTTTAGTCCAGATAGCACTATTTTTGCTAGTGGTAGTACTGACCATACAGTGAAGTTATGGGATGTTGCTACAGGTCAATGCTTTCACACCTTGCAGGAACACGATCATGAAGTTTGGTCAGTTGCTTTTAGTTCTGATGGTGAATTATTAGCTAGTGGTAGTGATGACCAGACCATGAAGTTATGGAATGTCAGTACTGGCCAATGCCTCAAAACTTTCCAAGGACATACAAGTTGGGTATGCTGTGTTGCCTTCAGTCCAGATGGGCAAACATTGGTGACTGGCAGTGATGACCATACAGTTGGGGTATGGAATATCAACGCTACCGAATGTGTGAAAACTTTCCACGGACACAGTGATGGAATACGGGCAATTACTGTCAGTCCTGATGGTCAGATGCTAGCGACTGGTAGTGAAGACCAGACAGTAAAGTTATGGGATATTAGTACTGGTGAATGCCTCAAAACTTTTCAAGGACATTCCAATGAAGTCTATTCAGTGGACTTTAGTCCAGAGGGTGATATTTTAGCTAGTAGCGGTTTTGACCAGATGGTGAAGTTGTGGAGTGTTCGCACAGGGGAATGTCTCAAAACTTTTCAGGGACATTCGGGTTGGGTATTTGGTGTCGCTTTTAGTCCAGAGGGTGATATCTTAGCTAGTAGCAGTTATGACCAAACAGTTAGGCTGTGGAGTGTTCAGACTGGTGAATGTTTCAAAACTTTTCAGGGATATACTAATCAAGTACTCTCACTTGCCTTCAGTCCAGATGGGCAGACATTAGCAAGTGGCAGTCACGACTCTTCAATCAGGTTGTGGGATGTTAATAGTGGGCAATGCCTGAAAATATTCCAGGGGCATAGTGCTGCAATCCAGTCAGCCGCTTTCAGTCCAGATGGGCAGACCTTGGCAAGTGGCAGTCATGATTCTTCAATCAGGTTGTGGGATGTTAATAGTGGGCAATGCCTCAAAATATTCCAAGGACATGAGGCGCTAGTTTGGTCTGTCGCTTTTTGTCCTGACGGTCAAACACTAGCCAGTAGCAGTGACGATAAAACAGTGAGATTATGGGATATTAGTACGGGTCAATACTTTAAAAAGTTCCAGGAACATCAGGCGGCAGTTTGGTCAGTTGCCTTTTGCCCTCAAGGAAAGATGTTAGCAAGTGCTTCTTCAGATCAGACAGTTAAATTATGGGATCTCAGCACTAGTGAGTGTAAAATAACACTAAAAGATCATACGACTTGGGTTTCATCCGTTACATTCAGTCCAAATGGTGAACTGCTAGCAAGTACTGATCTAGATGGAACCTTAATGTTATGGAGTATCAGCACTAATGAATACCTAAGAATTTTACAGGCAAGTACAGGTTGGTTGCCTTCAGTTGCCTTTAGTCCAGATAGCCGGATACTAGCAACCATCTGTCAAGATAATACAGTCAAGCTGTGGGATGTTAGTACAGGTAAATGTCTCAGAACTTTGGAAGGGCATACAGGCAGACTTTGGTCAGTCGTCTTTAATCCTAATAATCAGATTCTCGCTAGTAGTGGTGATGATGAGACAATTAGATTGTGGAATATAGTAACAGGTGAATGTTTAAAAACTCTGAAAGCGGAACCACCCTATAAGTGCATGAACATTATGGGAGTTAGTGGTTTAACCACAGCGACTATTGCTACACTCAAACTCTTGGGAGCAGTTACTAGCGAAAAACATCCTCAGCAAAGATTTCAGTTATATTCTGGCCATCCATAATCATGAAAAAACGATAAGCTGTTTGACATTTAACTTCCATAATTCGTCGCATTATATCTTTAACTGGCTTGAATTACTCTGGAAAATTAGATGTGGTTCAGCTTATCGTACAGTTTGAAGTTTAGGTCATTAGATGGAGAAATAAACTGAATCTAAAAACCAGGTAATTCAGTATCGCTTGGCAATCCTTGCGCGAAGTCATTGGTTATGATATTTTCCAAATCATCAAACTTGATGTCATTAAAAAGATTGAAGCTGGCTTCAAAAAAGTTACTGGTAGCATCTTGCTTTAAAGACTGTTGCTCGATAGTTGTAGTCTTAGCTTCATTTGGAGAGATATGTGAAAAAACAGCTTCATTGGCAATACCTGACCCTAGTGATAGTAAAATCGAAAATCCAAAATCTAAAATGTGAGCTAGCATCTTTTTTTCCTTGTTGTTTGAACAATACAGTTAAGCGTGTCTGAAAAAAAGCCTTTGTTACCTACGAGGTCATTTCTTTAGGTTGTTAAAATTAGTTCACTCTTGTAGGCAAGTATTTAACTTTAGCGGTTTCAATAGATTCTCAAGTTTCTCGTCTGAGATATAGCCCTCCTTGGGTGGAGTAAAGCGTAACAACGAAGTTTCATAACAAGCTCTCGCTACGCGGATACACTCTTCAGGAGTCATCCCTGCAACAATCTCAACTGTCTCCTCAACATGCTTGACTTCGGGGCCAACACCAGTGTGTATACGCAACCAGCGTGTGGCATGAGTACCCTGTGGTAGCAAAGTCTCTACACTCTGGATGTACTCCTGTCCTTGAAATGTTCCTAAGCGTTCGTTTGCATAGGAATGGCCAACGCAACCAATTGGGTCGATCGCTTGCACACTTTGGGTAAAGTAATCTACTACAGCCCTTGCCGCAGATGGAACGAGCGCTTGCACCACAGCCTCAGCTTCATATCCCATTGACTGAATATCAAGCAGGGCAAGTTGATCGTGGCCGGCTTCCTCTCTAGCTTTCTGTTTAGCCCACTGTGCTAAATTCATTCGACCAGATGCAGCAAATCGTTGAGCGGCTTCTGACATCAGTCGTGAGGTGTGGCGGCTTGAATGGTATGCACCAGCCATTCGCCATACCCAACGTGTAGGGGTGAGTTTTGGTGGTCTGCGATCCGTTTTGACTGTATGCCAAGCATAGGCGATCGCTCGATCCAAAAGTTTCTGAGTTTCAGCTATCTTCTCTGCATCAATTATATTTGAGATGGTGCGATCGCCACCTTTTGCAGAACTGGATCGATGCCTTTGAGTGTAGTCAGTCTTGAGCGCTGTTTCGTCAGGTACGAAACACGCTGATTTAGTGTTAATTAACAAGTCATTACGCATAGTTCGTTTCCTAACTTACGTTTGTTACAGAGCTATTGGAATGCTAGATGAATGCGATCGCATACACAGGGCAGTTACGCCATCGCACCTATGGAAATACCAAATGCATATTGCATTCCTATGTCTTCCAGGACTAGACCATCGCTTTCGCTACCAAGATAGGGAAAATTGCTGACTTTCTTTGACAAATGCAATGTCCAATTGTGAGTTTCGCTGGACATTCGCCAAGAAGAGAGGTATTCTAAAGATGACTTAAATGGTGAGAAAATCCCATATCCTTAGGACTTATGTATTGACAGAAACCTGATTGACAAGCGGCTTCATTCGTGTACAAGGTTTAGGGAAACTAACAGGAAGCTTTTATTTTAAAACTAACAAATGGATTGCACACAGGATGTATTTCATTACCATCCTGCACATTTAACCAGAAGCAACGCTTATTGCGATCGGATAGTGTCAAACAAAGTCCAAACTGCCCTTTAGTTGCAGTGCTGGTGAAAGAAGCAAAGCATGGGCGGTGTCATCTTTTTCCCTATTGCAAACCTCCGTTTTCGCAACATTTGCTGATTGCTCATCTTACCCACCCTCATCTATGTGGTTGATTGATGCCTGTTACAGTTAAGTTTGCTAAATTTACAAAACTTTTGCAACTCAAGATAAGAAACTTAAGATAAAGATAAGTTCTTTTTTCCTGCGACATTCTCCCCTTCAAATTTCAAGTTGCACATACAAATGTATAATTTAGCCTAAAAAGCTTGATACGTAAGTAATAGCGCGATTTTAGTTTTCCAAAACGTACATCTGTAAAAACTGGTTTGGCAAAGCATAACATTTTTATACAGGTTTGCATAAATTCTTAGCGAATTAAATTTGGTAGATTTCGCGTTCCCTTGGGCTTGCTACGGTGTACACACAAGTCCTAAAAACCTTGATTGATAGGACTTTCCTCGTTCCCAGGCTCCGCCTGGGAATGCATTCATTGAGTCTCTGACTCAATGTCTGATACTAGCCTAGCTAAATTTATATTTATTTATTGTCGGCTAAAACCGCTTCAGTTGGAGTTTTGCCCAAAATCTACCTGAAAAACACAAACTTTTCCGCTTAAGTTTTCTATCTTGACTGGCTAAAACAAATCTTGAAATAGATAATTGTACGCAAAGGTCTTGAGAGAAACACTCACTCTCAAAAACTATTACCACTAACTTACTCAGTTATATCCCCCGATTCATGCACGGGGGCTTTCCCCTCTAATTTCACTGCTATATGTACATATTCTCGACAACAACGGTTTTGCTTGCCAATTCCTTTTGAGTAAGAAGCGTACCCTTAGCAGCAACTTAATATGTTTTTTAACAACATATATATAAGGTTGCACAGAAAACTGGGTTATCCAAGCTTTCATAAAACAAGGATTATAGACATTCAGGACTAATAGCATACACAGAGAAAATTGCTTAAAGATTGTAGAGGCTTGAAATGACGAAGCGAACCAACTACTACAACGATCTATTAGTAGATTACTCCAAGCCAGAGCTAGTTTCTAATGAACTAGCAGTAAAACTACTTACAGACGCAGAGACATATCTTTCTCTACGTAATGATGCTTTACCTGAAATAAATCTAGAATACAGCTTAGAGCAAGTAGAACAGGAAAATAAACATTGGTGGCCAACCCACTGTGAAGCGCTACGACAAGGGCGGGGAGACATTTTAGCAGGTGAGTATACTAATAATCTTGTATATTTCTGTGCTGATGGACGTTTTTATGGCAGAACCGCAGCCACAAATAGAGAAGTAAATCGGTGGGCAATTCTTGCTCAACCAAGTGTAACAATAGCTTGGCCAATTATTATGTTCAATGGTGAAGTTATCTACTCAGAATGGAATTGTTTCGATGATGAAACGAACGAAATCATCGCCAAGGGAAATGAAACTTTGCTTCGACGAGGACATCGAGGTGGATGCTACTTAAAATGTGAGCAACTTAGTTTTTATCGTGACGTTTATGCCTCTGATGAATTGCTGTATTGGATCAGGCGGTAACAAAATTAGTTATCAGTTAAAAGTCAGAGATTAATGAAGAGAAAGTATAACATTCAGATAATTAGTTTCTGGAGGTTAACTGAAATTTAACAGGAAATGATAAAGGTTTTAAATCTACTGTAGTTCAGATAATTCGAGATGAAATCCAAGTGTATTTAATACAAGGAATGAGGCGAAAGTTATGGACTCTAATTATTTATTAAATGGCATTGACTCTTATAATATTAACATCGCTATTAATACAGCGATACTGACAAGTTTTGAAAAATTCTTGCTTCAGTCCCAACCTTTGTTAAGCCATGTTTTTCGATTTATTGAGACAAATTATCATAATTCAATTAGTCTTAGAGAGGTAGCTGAGGCGGTCAGTCGCTCCCCTGCCTACCTCACCGACCTTGTACGGCGAGAGACTGGAAAAACCGTACTCTGTTGGATTGTTGAACGTCGTATGGTAGAGGCACGCCGTTTACTTATCGAAACAGACCAGTCGGTAGAGCAAATTGCTGAAGCTGTGGGCTATCTAGATAGACGGCATTTCGGTCGCCAATTTCTCCGCCTCCACGATACAACCCCGCAAACATGGCGAAGATCGCATCGGAGTAAAAACATCCCACGTTGGCAAAGAGTCCCACAAAAGCCAAGCTCAAGCGAATTAATCAATCAGGAAACTACAACTGTGACTTTTGCAGAAGCTCAACGGTTGCAAGCCTGTATCCAAGAAATTGCTGCGATTTTTAATAAGAGTACTGTTGCTGATGAAGTACTTGTATTAAAAAGCGAAAATGGTTCTGTTGCAAAAATAGATAATAGTTCGATACAAATAACCTTAGTATCAACTTGCGAATCGTGTTGAAATCATTTCGGCTTTTATTTAAGTCTAAGAAATTTGTAATTCAGCATTATCCAAGAATAATGATTGAATTTGCACAAGACTAATTTAAAAGATGCAAATTAAAGAGTTTAAAATATTGCATTTGTGAATTTCATACTTGAATTCAGCAATGTTTCATTGGGTTATTAGACCTATTGCAACACTTAGGGAGAGGAGAATAAAAAATGGTTCATACCATTTCTTTGTAAGGCTGCGCCAAATTTTATTTCTTTCTTTGTGTCCTTCTCTGACGAGACGCTGCGCGAATGTGGTTCGTTCCTTATATAGTTTGGCGCATCTTCATACAGAATTGGTATCAAGAGACTGAATTTTCCTTGAATCTTTAATCTTGATCCTTTCCCCAAGTTCTGCAATAAGTCTATTATTCGTTAGATTGAGTCCCTAACTAATCAAAGCTTGAGAGCAATCAGCAGATCCTATGAAAAATTGTCCTTGCTGCTCCCATCGGCTTCTACAACATATTAGTAATAACCAGGTGTACTGGTTCTGCCGAAGCTGCTGGCTGGAAATGCCTTTAGTTAAATTACAAAGTTCAACTCAAGAAAAAGCTGAAGACTTAATGAGCTTTATCAGATTGGAGAAAAAAGAAGTAGTACAAGCACGGATACTGAAAGTGAGGTTTTCCTATCACTCTAGTAGCAATAATAAGTATGGCTAAAATCATAGAAAGTTGCAAAATAAAAATTGACTATTACTATTGGAGAGGTCATGAAAATTCTGATTGAATATGGGATTAATATAGATGCTCAAGGCCCTTATAACGGATATACTGCCCTACACGATGCAGTTTGGCAGGACAATATCGAAGGAGTCCGGCTTCTGGTAAACGCAGGTGCTAGCTTAGATATCAAAGGTAAGAACGGAGACACTCCTTTAGATATAGCCAAAAAAAGTGGGCGTAAAGAGATTGTTGCCATGCTTTCTAGGTAGGAAAGGGAATGATAGTAGCTTTTGAATTGTCGCTGTAGAAAACAAAAATTCTAATACTAAAATCTAAAACTGCATGGCTTGATTGACATATATTTCAATATCTTTACCTGCGTGCAAAAACCAAATATTAGTACGCTGCATCCTTATTTGAGAAATAGCCTGTTGATTTCGCTGAGAAATTTTGGGAGCTATAGTGTTTATCCCGCCTTCTACGAAACCTGCTGAGATGTTACCTTTAGAGTTATTAGTGGTATATTCTGTGCTGTTCGTAGTTATAGTAATTTGGGAATCAGGACGATTATATAACTCTCCTACTTTACCAGCAGCACCTAAGAAAAATACTCCTATATCCCTCCCAGCAATGGATGATTCTTGATTGGGAAATTGATTTGCTATTAAAGGTTTACCTTGGGGAGCGCGAATAATTATAGCATTTTGCGGTAAGCTTTTTTCTGTGAGAGTGTGATTATTTTGCACAATGACTTTTACTACATCCAGCTTTAGTAAACCCTGTTGGGAAATAGAACGAACTTCAGTTAATAACTCGGTGTTAGTAGGTAAAGCGATCGCACCATCTACAGATTTTAATGGTTGTGTCAAACGCACAACAAATATGTTTTTGTTTTCGTCTTGATTTTTGTTACTCTTTGCTTTCGTAGTTTCCCCAAATACAGCTGTTGCTAATACAGCTTTAGCGGTAGTTCCCACTGCTACCAATTTTGAGGTTGGCGATTGTACTTGGCTCACCATATAAGTTGTCCGTGATTGGATTCGGTTAGCATTAGAATCTGGTATCTGTCGCGCCACCTGCGTATTTTGTTTATCTGCATAAGTAGTAATTCTACGATTCGGTTTACGAGTGAAATTTACCTGACCATAGCTACCTAGCTTTGCTAATGTTGTCCATTCTTTGATTGGGTTTGGTGTGGGTGATGGAGTAAAATTAACCACTGATTGAGTGTGTGGCTTTAGAGATGACAACTGTGAAGGTTGAGGTATTCGTTTAACTGTGACTATCCCAGACCGAGAAACTCTTTGTATAGGTGTTGGTATTCTTTGCAGTTTAATTGGCTGTTTATTTCTAGAATTATCTGACGATTTTACATCTAAAGTGATTACAAGATGAGGAGGCTTTGATTTTGTACTTTTAAGGTTTTGTTGTGTGGTTTCAATCAATTGTGTTTGTTCCGTCAGGGCTAATTTCGTTTTGAGAATTTCTATTTCTTCTTCTAGCCCTTGAGAACTGGATACATTAGTTAGTGGCGATCGCACTTGTGAAACAGCAATATTTTTTTTTGGCTTTTCACTGCTGGTGTTCATTATCTGGGATAAAAACCCAGCCGCCATCAAAACTATAGTTAAGGTAACAGTCCCCACCAAGCTTAACTTGGTAAACGGGTTAAATGAGAGGAGTTGTTTAGTCTGAAGTTCTTGTGGTTGTGAAACTGACTGCTTTAAAACAGTAGAATCTTCTAAAACTGGGACTTCAATAACAGGAGATTCTTCTTCAAAGCCAACCAAGCTTGCCATTCGTGATTCCCAATCTAAAGAATCTACTTCTAATGGAGGTTCATCCAAGGTTAGAGTATATAAATTTTGTGCCGAAGTTTTTGAAGTAATTGAATATTTAGTCATTGTATAACTGAGGTTTTATTTACCAAATAATTATTATTTTTATATTTTTCTAATTTGCTTTTATCTAAAATTAGTTTTATTTAACTAGATAAATGCTATTGAGTTTAGTAAGAAATATTCTTAGAATATGACTATTTAGATAAACTTCAGATTCTGGTAAAAGAACAAATTTTAATCAAGTTTTTTGTGAAATATTCATCATGAAAACAAAGCCTGTCTAAAACAGGCTTTGTTTGCATATATCCAAAATTAGGGATGGTGGAATAATTCTAAAATGTGGTATCATTTACTGCTGATTGCTTATCAAACAAAATTCAGGAGTCAGGAGTCAAAATTCAGAATGAATGAATTTTGACCGAAAAAGCGGATAGCGCAGTGTTAGCGAGTATTCGTTCGCTTTTAGCGTCTCGTAGAGAGCGTCTTGATTCTGACTCCTGAATTCTGACTTCTGAATTCTTCTTCAATCGGACTTGATATTATCCTGTGCTACCAAGGCAAAGGAAATGGCCCACCAAACTTTCTTATCTCTGCAAAAAAGCCACCTTGAGAACCACCATCTGGCAGTGTAGCTAAATAAACAGCTGTTTCTGCTCCTTCTTCTGCGGTTAAGGGCGCATTTGCTCCTCCAATATCAGTTTTCATCCATCCAGGAGAATAGTTGTTAACTAAAATATTAGTGCCCTTCAATTCCTTCGCCAATAGAGAAGCCAGTCCATTTAAAGCAATTTTTGACAGCCGATATGAGGGAGCAAGAGGATAAAAATCAGTACTAATAAAATTCAAAGATGCCATTTCAGTGGATACATTAACAATGCGTCCATAATTACGCTCTTGCATCAGAGGAATTAGTGCTTGAGACACACGCAAAGAACCAACTGTATTGACTGTAAATGTCGAGATAACTGTATCCAATTTGGCAGTAATCAGACTGCTTTCCTCTGGTTCTTTTGCAGGGTTTACTCCTGCATTATTGACTAATATATCTACTCGCCCATACTGTTTACGTAATGCAGCTACAAAGTCTTCAACACTTTTATCATCAGTGACATCAAGAGGTAGATAGTCTACTTCTTGACCTTGTGAAGCCAATTTTTCACGAGCTTCTAATCCTTTTGCTTTGTCACGACCAGTTATAATCACTTGAATATTGTCAAGGTTTGCCAATTTTTTAGCAATCTCAAAACCAAGACCTTTGTAGCTTCCTGTAATGACTGCAACTCTTTTCTCTGTACTCATGATTGTATCCTTTCTATCTTTTTTTGAGAGTGTAAATTAAAACCTACTCACCATAATTTTATACTGGTTCAGCAGCTGGAACTACCAAGAGTCTGGGAATCAGAACGTTACCTGGCTGTTCTAATATGAAACGAACGCAACGGGCAATATCTGCTGATTGCAGAACACCTCCCGAATAGACGAAATTCTTTTGCTCCTCATCCCATTTCTCATATAAACCAGTATCTACAGTACCTGGAGCAATGCTGGATACACGAATGTTGGTTCCTGCAAGTTCCACACGCAGAGAATCCGTAAAGGCTTCAATGGCAAATTTAGTACCGCAGTAAGCGCCTAATTGGGGGGTTGTTTTTAGCCCAGCAATACTTGAAGTATTGATTAAAAATCCACTGCCAGATTGCTTAAAGTGTCTCAATGCTGTGTAAGCTATTCTATAAGCAGATTCGACATTGACTCGAACCATCTGGCAAATTGCTTCGATATCAACACTTTCAATTGGGCCTACAGTCATCACACCTGCATTGTTGAAAACTACGTCAAGTTGGCCAAAAGTTTGGATAGCAAAATCTACCAATTTTTGTGGCAATTCAGGGTTGGTGATCTCACCAGTAACTACTTTGGCGTTTTGGAGTTTAGAGGCTAGCCGTTCGAGTTTATCTTGCGATCGCGCTGTGAGTACTAGACTCATACCTGCTGCATCTAACTCCTTGGCAACTGCCTCGCCGATCCCACCACTAGCCCCAGTGATAATAACAACTTTGTTTTGCAAATTCATGTGTTTCTCCTTTGAATTTGTCGTTGAATATGTTACTTTTGCGGTTAGTGTTTTCTCCCTAGTAGCTGAATTAATAGTGGGAAAAATCTGCTTAACTAGATTTAGTTACTGTCTAAAAATTAAGAGCAATTGTGATTATTGAGCTATTTCTGCCAATTGACATTCCCAATTTTCTCTCTAGTTTAAGAATTACAAAACACAACTACAAACACAATGGTTAAAATTTGGAAATAAGTTTGCATTTTTTCGGTTCTACTGTATACAAAACTAAGTTTTAAACTCGACTTGATTTAATCAAAAACTCAAGGTTACTGAATACCGTCTCTTTTCTCACTTAGCGGATATCTAATCCGGGTACGCCAATATCCAAGCGGAATATCCCTCCATAACCGTCTTCTGTTTTTATACCGCCAGTCACGAATAGCTGGTCAAGCTTTGTACCTGCAAAAGCGCAATTGCTGGTGGTGAGATTACCAGTCGAATATCGACGGATCAGCTTGCCTTCAGGATTGAGAACCTGCACTTGACCCATGCCATAGTGAGCCACATAAAGGTTTCCCATCGGATCTTGGCATATCCCATCGGGCTTGTTGTCGATTTGTTCTCCCTCTTTGAGGGGGAGTTGAGCAAACACTTTCTGCGAACTCACCTTTCCCGGTGACAGTATGTCATAGACTAAGACTTGATTCTTATTACTTTCGCTAACAAAGAGCCGTTTGCGATCGCTACTGACGACAATCCCATTGGCAAAAGCTAATCCGGTAACGACTAAGTTAATTTTCCCTCTAGAATCCACATAATAAACGGAACCGGTTGGAGTTTGGGGGTTTGAGTTACCGGAGTCAGTGAAGTAAAAACTTCCTGCTGCTGAATCTATAGTAATGTCATTGGGATACTCCAAGAGCTTGCCATTAAATTCCTTCGCAATCACTTTTAGGATCTTGCCGTTGGCATCTAGCTGTACTACCGAGTTTTTGGCAGCAACAATATGAGTGCCATCGGGCATAATCTTGTGACCGTTAGCACCTGGGACTTTAGCCCAGATTTTAGTGAAGCCTTGAGGAGTTACAACTGTAATTGTCCCGGCTTTAGTTTGAGAGAAGTAGAGGTTGCCCTCACCGTCTAAGACAATTCCTTCAGAGTATTTATCACTCTGCAAAACCTTCATTGGTGAAATGAGATATGCTGGCGGCAATGTTACTTTAGATAAGGTAGCAACTACAGCCGTATCTGGGATCTGCGTTGCCGCCTGTGCAGAGGTAGATGTGGCATTTTTGGAAGTATAACGGCAAGAAGTCAGTAGCAAAACTTGTGCAAAGCTCAAAGCAATCAAAGCAAATTTCCACACAACAGAAAAACCTCTTTTTGTAGAAGTAATGTTAATAAATATGTAGTTAGGATAAAAATTCAATTACTTCTAAATTACGCATTTATTAAGTAACTAAATATCAAAAATATGAGGTTTTCAAACATCAAAGCGACCTTGAATCTTGAAAATATCTGTAAATAGCAATACCTAATACCATTATTTCTTTGTGAGGCTGCGCCAACTTTTCTTTCTTTCTTTGTGTCCTTTGCGCCCTTTGCGGTTCGTTCCTCATATAGTTTTTGGTATAACAATCTAAAACTAATTGCCAATAGCTTGAAACAGAGAATAATCTTAACGGCTGAGTTTTGGAACGCAAACCCAGCCATGTAGTATCAAAAAATTTCTATCGACGATGTAGGGTCATTTGAATGCCATAGCGGGGTGTAAAAGACTTCTGGGGGTATGGTTCGAGTTGCTGACCAGGTACTAGTCGCGCTTGCCAGTGCTGTGCCAGAGTTGCCAAGATTAACGCATCTTTTGTTGGCGCGAAGTCTCGACCAGCGCACTGTCGAGGGCCAGCGCTGAAGGGAAAATAGGAAAACTCTGGGCGAGCTGCTTGTGCCTCTTGCGTCCAGCGCAAAGGGTCAAAGCGATCGGGATCGGGAAAGAAACGGCGATCGCGATGCAGCAAGCGCTGGCTAAACAGCAAAATTGAACCAGCTGGAACTAGATAATCACCAAATGACACATCATCCCGAACAAAACGTCCGACGATCCATACAGAAGGATATAGTCGTCGTACCTCTTTGAGTACCATCTCTGTATAAGGTAGGTTCGGCAAATCTTCAAAAGTTGGTGTACGTCCTGCTAACACACTTGTAAGCTCGGCGTGTAACCGTGCCTCAACTTCAGGGTATTGTGAGAGTAAATACCACGCCCATGACAAGGTTGTGGCTGTCACTTCATGCATGGAAAACATTATTTTTAGTGCTTGGTCAGCGATCTGCTCATCACTAGTAACTTGCCCATTCTCCTGTTGTTTTAACAACCAAAAGAACAAAGACCTCGAATCAGGTGGAGCAGCACGGTGATCTTGGATCAGGCTTAACATCAAGTTCAACATATAAGAACGGGCTGCTTCTGCTTCTGCTGTCATAGACACAGGTGTAGAAGGTACTAAGTCATTTAACAATGCAGCGATCGGGTCAAAGCCATAGCCAACATCCATTGTGACAATTGCATCAGCAACTTTCCCCGCTTCTGCTTCCACATCCGCTTGAAACAGCGTCTTAAAGACAATTTCCAGCATAATACGCATCACTTCCTTGTAAATATCCACCCTCAGCAGGTCACGTTCTTGGTAGATAGCATCCCAACGGCCATCTGCATGTAGAGCAGCATCGACCATTATTGGAGCATAAGTTGTACCTAATTGACCCTCAAACAGAGGTAAGATCCCACTTATCTGGTGTAAGTAAGTTCCTTCTGAAGTTGCATCTTTGCGTTTAGCAAAGTAGCTAGACTTGTTAACAAATACGTCGCGGATAAAGTCAGGATGATTAAGTAAATAGATGTCTTGAGTTCCAAAAGGGAGACGTACAATATCGCCGTATGTCTGTACGAGATTAGCCACAAAAGAGACTGGATCGTAGTTGCGTAAACCTTGCAGGGTATTATCAAAGGTCGCTTCCGTAGGACTCGGTAAAGTTGCAGATATGATTGGCATAGAATTATCCTAAAGTTCTTAATTACAAAAAGTCAGGAGGTTGCCCGAACTGGTTCCCAGCCTGGAGGCTGGGAACCCATTCCCAGAGGCTCCGCCTCCTCTTTCTTGACAAGAGGCAGAGCCTCTCGGAATTCGTTCCCAGCCTCCAGGCTGGGAACGAGGCTAAGTTTGTAGTAGTCAGCAGAAAATGATAATCCAGTAGGGAACGAGGCTACATAAGTCTTTGGGCTTTACAAGCGTGCCATTCCCCCAATATGGAGCTGTCTCACCATTTGAAATGTCTAAAACCCTTACGTAATAGTAATTACGAATTACGAATTGGCTTAGGTTTTACCTTCAAACTTTATCAGCCAGAGCAATTACTCTTGACTCTTTTTCGAGTTGGGAATGCAGTCCCAGAGGCAAGGAAGAAGGAGACGGCTCATTACTGAAACGTTGTAACCTCAAATCCGATCCTTGGGAAATCATATCTGCTGCTTTTTCACCAATCATCAGACATGCAGCATTCGTGTTCCCACTTACAACTGCTGGCATAATGGAAGCATCTGCTACCCGCAGTCCCTCAATTCCGTACACTCGCAATTGCGGATCTACTACCGCCATAGCATCACGCCCCATTTTGCAGGTGCATGAAGGATGCCACTCGGTTCTGCACAATTGACGGATGCTCTCACGTAATTGTTGTTTTGTTTTGACCTGCGATCCGGGTGATAATTCTTTAATGCCCATCTTCTCGAAGGGAGGCGTACTCATTATTTCACGGCTGAGTTCAATCCCCCTCATCAGCGTTTCCATATCAATATCAAACTGCATATAGTTTGTTCTAACAACTGCCAGATCCTTTGGATTTTTGGAACGCAGGGTGACACTGCCCTTACTATGTGGACGTAGAAGGGTTGGTACGCAGTTAAAATGTGTACCCCCAATAAAAAGCTCTTGTTGGCCAAACATAAAGGGACTGAACTCGAACTGTAAATCAGGTGCGGTATCCTCCATACCACTACGGCTATGAGTGAATAAACCAACTTCGGTGATTACAGGTGGTACAGGCTGTTCCTGTTTGCATTCATATCCAATATCTAGCAGTACATGATCTTGCAAGTTTTCTCCAACTCCTGGCAAATCTACTACAACAGCAATATCATGTGCCTTCAAGTGGTCAGCCGGGCCAATCCCTGCTAACATCAGCAACTTGGGTGAAACAAATGGCCCAGCACTCAAGATAACTTCACGCTCTACCACAACCGTATGTAAGATGCCTTCTTGGAGATACTCGACTCCTGTAACACGTGTGCCTTCCAACAAAATACGAGTTACATAGGCTTTTGTCTGGAGCGTTAAGTTCGGACGGTTGAGAGCCGGTTCTAAGTATGCCACAGAAGCACTGCATCGCTTGCCGTCTTTAGTGTGGGCAAATTGATACATACCTACGCCACCCACTTGCTCTGCACCGTTGAAATCCCAGGGTGGAGATTTGAATCCTAGTTCAACTGCTCCTTCTATGAAGGCTTGAGAAATAGGGGATGGGTTCTTATAGTCAACAATCCGAATTGGGCCGCCAACTCCATGATATTCGGAAGCACCGCCCTGATAGTCTTCCATTTTTTTGAAGTAGGGTAACACCTGACGATAGCTCCAGCCCTCGCAGCCCAGATAGTTCCAGTAATCGTAATCGTGTCGGCTACCCCGTACATGAATCATGCCATTGATTGAACTGCCACCGCCTACAACCTTACCCTGTGAAATGGGCAGCTTGCGTCCACTAATATACTTTTCCTCCTCAGTGACATACTGCCAATCAGCTTCCGTGTTCCATGCGTCTGTGAAAAAAGAGCGCAAGTCCGAATTACGGAAAGCGGGTTTGTTATCTGTATCCCCTGCTTCTAGCAGAAGAACATTAATACCAGGGTTTTCACTTAGGCGGCTAGCAATGACACAGCCTGTTGTACCAGCCCCAACGATAATATAGTCAAAGGTTTGATTGCTCATACTTTTTAACTCAAATTGAACGATTTGTTTAACTTTGAAGACTTTTCGGATTGATTCTAAGGATTATCTGACCTGGAGAGCTATTTTCCCGCGCACATGACCGCTTTGGCTCAAGTCATGAGCCTGACGCACCTCAGAAAGGGGCAAAACTCTGTCAACTAAGGTCTTGAGCTTTCTGGTATCAATCAGAGTAGCGATCGCTCTCAATTGCTCTGCGCTAGGTTGGACTGCAATTCCTTTTCCGTTGACACTATAATTAGCACCGTCTTCGTCAGACGGGAAAGGTGGAACGGTGGACACCAAAGTGCCACCTTTTTTGATAACTTGCCAAGAGCGTTCTCGTGTTTCACCACCGATCAAATCCAACACAAGATCCACATCTTTGATCGCATCTTCAAAACGTGCTGCTTTATAATCAATCACTTCATCAGCACCAAGATCGCGTACAAACTTGAGGTTGCTCGCTGAGGCGGTACCAATAACGCGAGATCCTTTGGTCTTTGCTAGTTGGACAGCCATCGAACCAACTCCACCGGCTGCTCCGTGGATCAGAACAGTTTGCGCCGGAGCTAAATTACCTACCTCGAATAATGACTGCCAAGCAGTCAGCGCCGCTACCGGTACTGAAGCTGCCTCAATGAAGTCTAAGGATTTGGGCTTTGCTGCGACATCAGATTCGCGTACCACTGCATATTCTGCATACATACCAATCTCTGCTTGGGGCATCCCATAAACAGCGTCGCCAACTCTAAAGTCTGTAACCCCTGTCCCGACAGACTCGACAATGCCAGCTAGGTCGCATCCCAAAGTTATCGGCATAGGAAAGTCCATCATAGAGCGCATATATCCAGCACGGACTTTCCAATCTAAAGGATTGACAGTTGTAGCATACACACGAATCAGTATTTCACCTGCGTTGGGGCTAGGAAGGGGTGCATCTTCATAAAGAAGTACGTCTGACTCTCCATAAGAATGTATGCGGACTGCTTTCATTGTTGTCACCATAGTTTGTATCCTGATTTGATTGAGGTCTTCAAAGAACTTATTGTGCGGATTTGATTAGGTATTTTTCCGCTAACTATCAAGCCATCTATACCAAGTAGTGACGCACTATGTAAATGTATAAGATTATACATTTATAAGCGAAATCGAACCACAGAGGCGCAGAGGACGCTGAGAAATGAGAGTTTGAGAGATATTTTGCTCTGTGGTTAAAGTACTTTTCCTTGAACCATCTCAATGAGTTCACCGTCAATGCCTCGACAATAGGCAAGTCGGACGCTAAGAGTTGCTTGGCCGCTCGCATCGCCACTCAGAACAAAGTCAGCAGGTTCGCCGTTCCAAGTCTTGTCATTAAACACGAAACTGTAGGGTTTTGCACCAGCGTTTATGGCACGCTGGTAATAAAGGTCGGTGTTTTCGGCTCGCAGTGCTATATGATTCCATATATCATATCCCACTCGCTCGTTGGCAGGTGTACCTCCGGCAACGATTTCTACGTAATTACCATCGCCCATATCCATAAGTTGAACGCGCCTGAGTACGTCGAAAAATTGCCCAGTTGGAAGGATTGTTTGGGCTGAGTTCCAGCCATACCTCTTACGCGCACCAAAACCTTGCTCATAAAAGCGGATTGTTGCGTCGATATCGTAGGAAAGCAGGGCAGAATGATGCAAACCCGGCCCTTCTATCTGATGTATTTTCTTTTTTTTCCATGTCCCTAAATATTCTCCTGATTGTTGTGGATCTTGCGACAATGCGGGTTTATTGCCAAGGGTGAATAAGGCTGTGCTGCTTGCAACTAAACCTGTTAAAAATGAACTCCCAATCAGCAATTTTCGGCGTGTGAATGGATTCTTTGGGCTTCTTTGCATTGTTTTATCTGTGTCTTTCATGTCAGTTAATTTTTACTTCTTAACCTAGACCAGGCTCGTATCTAGGTGAATCACACTAAGTACTAATGCACCTATGTAGTTAAAGCAGGTTGCCTTGAATCAGCTCAATTAGCTCGCCGTCAATGCCCCGACAATAGGCAAGGCGAACATTAATGATTGGTTCGCCGTAGAGACTACCACTCACCTCGAAGTCAGCAGGTCGCCCGTCCCAAATCTGGTCTTTGTACACGAAATTATAAGGTTTTGCTCCAGCGTTTATGGCACGCTCGTAGTAACGGTCGGTGTTGTCGCAACGCAGAGCTATGTGATTCCATACATCATATCCGACTCGTTCGCTGGCAGGTTTACCTCCTGAAATGATTTCTACATAATTACCGTCGCCCATATCCATAAGTTGAAGCCGTCCAATGACGTTGAAAACTTCGCCTGTTGGAAGAATTGTTTTAGCAGAGTTCCAATCATACCTTTTACGCGCACCGAAACCTTGCTCATAAAAGCGGATTGTTGCGTCGATATCGTAGGAAAGCAGGGCAAAATGATGCAAACCCGGCCCTTCTATCCGATGTATTTTCTTTTTTTTCCAGGTCCCTAAATATTCTCCTGATTCTTGTGGGTCTTTCGACAATGCGGGTTTACTGCCAAGGGTGAAGAAGGCTGTGCTGCTTGCAATTAACCCTGTTAAAAATGAACTCCCCACCAGCAACTTCCGACGTGTGAAAGATTTATTTTGAATTGTTTGCATTGTTTGATATTTGTCTTTCATGTAAAATAATTTTTGCTTTTACTCTGATATTTATGATTGAGTATAAGGACTAGGAAAAAACATTTACAATGGTTTATCTTTTTGAACAAGTTTAATTTTTTTCGGTTCTCTAAGAATCCTATGTTTTTTCGATGATATAGGGTTCCTATTTGATTTTTTAAAGGATTTCCCGATTTGAGCAAAATGGCGTTGTGTTAACGCCGAAAGTACGGTAATAAATCATTGTAAATCGTGCGTTAGGACATTCCGTCTAACACATCTTACAATACCTAATTTTTTAACTATTAATTATGCTGGATAGACCAAAAATAAAGATTCTTATACTAGTTGTTTCATTCTAAGCAATTTCATAAGGAGGTGTAATCGTTGCCCAACGCTCGGCAATTTTGCCGTTAGCTAATCTCCAAAGTACAAAACCTTTGAACTCGATCTTTTTGCCCGTCGAAGAATCTATTCCACGCCAGACGTTACGCACCATTACTTTGTCACCTTCAGCAATGATATCCTCAATGGTGACGTGCAAATCGGGATATTTCAAGTAGACCTCTTCAATCATCTGTTTAGCAGGTTCAAAACCAATTGATTCTCCATAAGGTTCATCACGATCTAAGTAATCTGGTGCGAAGTTTTGGTAAGCAATAGCCGAGTTTTTCCGATTAACGAACTCCTCAAAATGATTTCGGATGAATGCTTTGTTGTGTTCTAAAGTTTGCTCGGTAGTCATAGCAATATTTCCTCAGTCGATAATTTTTAGGTCAGACTCGATCGCATGGCACTAAGAAAAGCCTAAAAGCCTGTGTAGCCTCGTTCCCAGCCTCAAGGCTGGGAATGTAAGAGGCTCCGCCTCCGGTCAAGAAAGAGGAGGCGGAGCCTCCCAGAATGGTTTCCCAGCCTAGAGGCTGGGAACCAGTCAGGGCAAGGGCTGTATCTTAACTAGTAGTCTATGTCATTAATTCTGATGGGTTAAGAAAACGAACCGCAAAGGACGCAAAGAGCGCAAAGTTAAGAGGTAAAGAAGATAAATTTAAAACTGATTCACCTCTCAAAACTTTTGGGACAGACTACTAGTGCCATTCCGCCCCGCTTCCGCTTTCTTTTGTGAAAGAGCGCACCAACGCCTAAAGCTATTCCTGAACCGAGAATAGTAGCGGGTTCGGGAACGGAAGTTACAACTTCGGTAAAGCCAAAATTTCCTTCAAAGTTGTCAATAATATAGCGCCCGAAATCACTGCTAAAGTTGAATGTCCCATAAGCCGCTACTCCTGAGAAATTAAGCTGTATCTCTCCTTCTGGAAAGTCGCTAGTTCCCAGAACAGCTAACTCTTGGGCAGAAGCCAACGAGTTTCCATTTGCATCAAAAAGGTTGAAAGCTGCAAAGGTATTTGATCCTTCAAAGCTATCCACAGCAAAACCAAAGCTGAGGGAATTTTTAGCACCATTTAAAAAGTCAACTCTTAAATCGGGATCGAGTAATGATGTTCCTTCTAGAGCGCCGGTCGAGTAAAAGTAATTGACAAATTAAAAAGACTATGAAGCAGG
>NZ_JABXKI010000254.1 GCF_017115095.1 Nostoc sp. NMS4
TTCACAGGTTTTTTCAGCTTATAAGCGTAATCCCCAGTTAACAGCACATAAGAAACGTGAGTTTGAATTAATTGAATAGGTTCTATTACCGGATGGGGATAAAATCTTGGCTGCAACATTTGCTCAATTAAAGCTGGAAGAGTCGCTTCTGTCATCTCTGTCCTCTGCGCTCTCTGCGCCTCTGCGGTTCAAATACAAAAAAACCAGGAGTTCCCCCCTGGTATCATCAAAAATTATTACACAGTTTACCTAGCTTAAGAAGCAGCTGCTTCAGTTTCTGTCCCAGCATCTTCAGCGCTAATTTGTGGTGGCAAAACGCTGACAACAAGTCGCTCTGATTCAGCTAGAGGTGTTACACCTTCAGGAAAGACGATATCACTAATACTCAAGCTGTCTCCAATTTGCAGATTAGAAACATCAATTTCGATCACATCTGGGATGTTTTCTGGCGCACAACTAACTTGCAATTCAGAGATTACGGTGTCTAACACGCCACCCTCTTGTTTAACACCAACAGCAGTTCCCACAAAACGTAGACGTACTTCTACAGTGGTGTCGCCGTGGCCAGCAACCGCAAAAAAGCTGAGATGATAAGGCGTACCTTTTGCAGGATGGATCTGAAGTTCCCGCAGCAAGGTTTTACCGCGCCAAGGTGCATCAGCAATATTCAACTCAATCAAGGTGTTGTTGACGGAAGCTCTTTTGAGCAAGCGTTCAACAGTTTTGGCTTCAATGGTCAAAGAAATAGATTCTGTACCCTTATGACCATACAAATTGGCAGGTATCAATCCAGCACGGCGCAAAGCTCTTGGCTTGCTGCCTTCTGGACGTTTTTGAGATTCGACTGTAATAGCCATAAAAATTGTCCTTTGTCAGTTGTCCTTTGTCATTAAATCCTAGTACTCAGCACTCAGCACTCAGCACTCAGCACTCAGCACTCAGCACTCACTAAGCACTTAGTAAGGTAGCAGGTGTGCCATCGGGGTGCAATAAAGCGCGTTTGGGCCCGTGAATGGGGTCTTCTACGATTATGGTTTGATCGCGGCTGGCTCCGAGTGAGACGATCGCGATCGGAACTTCCATCAATTCGGCTAAGAATTTGAGATAATCCAATGCTGCTTGTGGCAATTCTTCTAGGGTGCGGCAGTGAGTTGTTGACACTTTCCACCCTGGTAAGGTTTTGTAGATGGGGCGACATCTGGCAAATAGACGAGAACTTGTGGGGAAGTGTTCGCTGCGTTGCCCATCTATGTTGTAGGCGACACAAACTTGGATTTCCTCTAATTCATCGAGAACATCCAGTTTGGTCAGTGCCATACAATCCATACCGTTAATCCGCACGGCATAGCGACCGATGACAGCATCAAACCAGCCACAGCGCCGTTTGCGTCCGGTGGTTGTGCCAAATTCGGCCCCGCGATCGCACAGCAATTCGCCTAACTCGCCATCCAATTCCGTAGGAAATGGCCCCTCTCCGACACGGGTTGTATAGGCTTTCGACACCCCAATTACCCGGTCAATCATTGTCGGCCCTACCCCAGTACCAACGCAAGCCCCACCCGCCACCGGATTAGAGGAGGTGACATAAGGGTAAGTTCCGTGATCTAAGTCTAGGAGCGTACCTTGTGCGCCTTCAAACAAAATATTGCGTCGTCGTTGAATCGCATCGGATATTTTTAACGATGTATCAATAACGTAAGGGCGCAAGCGTTCTGCATAACCCAAATATTGCTCAATCACCTCTTGTGGATCTAGAGGCGGCAAGTTGTAAAGCTTTTCTAAAATGACGTTTTTATAATTAATCGTCCACTCCAACTGCTCGCGCAGCCCATCCGGGTCCATCAAGTCTAAAACCCGAATGCCTGTACGTTCAGATTTGTCAGCATAAGTCGGCCCAATGCCCCGACCTGTTGTGCCGATCTTATGGCTTCCCCGTCGTTCTTCCGATGCCTGGTCAATCAACCGATGATAAGGCATCGTTACGTGGGCTGTCTCAGATATCAGCAGGTGGTCAGTGGAAATATTTAATTCTTTTAGTTGGTCGAGTTCTGCGATCAAAATCTGTGGATCGATCACTGTTCCACAGCCGATAATGCAATCGGTATTTGGATACAAAATTCCAGAGGGAATCAAGTGCAGCTTAAAGGTCTGACCTTTGACTACAATTGTGTGTCCAGCATTGACACCCCCTTGGTAACGCACCACAACATCTGCGGAACGGCTGAGTAAGTCAGTTATTTTACCTTTTCCTTCATCGCCCCATTGGGCACCTATGACAATGACGTTAGCCAAGAGCTTATATTAAGAAGTAAAGTTTCCACAAACTATAATTATTAACATATTGCTTGAATCATGTCAAGCTAATTATAGTAAGAGCGTACAGACGTTATTGGTGTCAACTTAAGCCAAAACCCTTTTAAAATCTCGTTTTCAGCCTCTGGCTGGAAATGCTACTCATTCAGGCTCTGCCGCCAGTTCGGGAGGCGGAGCCTCAATGAGGGGCATTCCCAGTCGGAGACTGGGAACGAGATAATCTGCTAAAAGCTTTTTCTAGACTGGCTTTAACCTTAAGTTGACACCAATGTACAGACCTGCGCCCCTACAGCAAATTCCATTGTGGATTTATCATGTCACCCCTACTATGACAGCGATTACCATTAACTTTAATAACGTTATCAAACTTACCAATGACCAATTTTATCAACTGTGTCGGGATAATCCTGATGTCAAATTTGAGCGCAACGCCAAGGGAGAATTAATTGTAATGCCACCAACAGGGGGAGAAACTGGAAAATGCAATGCCAAACTTACTACTCGATTTGTCTTGTGGAACGAACAAACCCAACTTGGAGAAGTATTCGACTCTTCCACTTGCTTTAAACTTCCCAACGGCCCAGACCGTTCCCCCGATGTATCCTGGATACAGTTAGAAAGATGGAATGCACTCAGTAGCGAACAGCGCGAGAAATTTCCTCCCATAGCTCCTGATTTTGTTTTAGAGCTAATGTCTCCATCTGATAGCTTGAGCGAGACGCAAGCCAAGATGGGCGAATATATGGATGCAAAAGTGCGACTTGGTTGGCTAATCGATCGCAAAACACGTCGCGTCGAAATTTATAGACAAGGACAACCAAAAGAAGTATTAGAATCTCCCACTAGCTTGTCTGGAGAAGATATATTACCTGGTTTTGTTTTGGATTTACGGGTAGTGTGGGGTTAAAATAATTCGTAATTCGTAATTCGTAATTCGTAATTATGTTTTGTGACGGGGATTTAGCTTAGGCTTCAATTCGCGCTACCTGTAGAGACAGGGACTTAAACCCCCAAAGTTCGTTAAAATTCCAAATCAGAGATGTCGCATTGCAACGTCTCTGAGAATATTTATTATGGATAGGTAAATTATCCGATCCGAATTGCATGGGCGATACTACGGCTCAAAATGAATTTATATTAAAAGCTAGCGGATTTATTTGTGAGTATCGTGTATACATCATCATCCCAAAAAACCCAAATATTTACAACTTTAAGAGATTGTATTTTGTTACCCGTGCTGTCACAATTATTAAAATGTTCTCAGTATTTGCTTTTAGTATCCAATTTTAACTGATGGAGGGCATCTGCGGCAGAAAGGGCGATCGCATGAGCAAAAAATGGTATCGAGTCCAAAAGCTGAAAGCAATATTCGTCCTAGCATTGGCAGTTGTCTTTACTAATGCTGTAGTCTCTTATGGCAACACTGTTAAGCTGATTCACAACCAGCAATGGGTGACAGACGCATATAAAGTCATTACTCAACTTGAAAGTATCCAATCTACACTAAAAGATACGGAAACTGCACAACGTAGTTACTTAATTACAGCAGATGCAGATGATTTACAAACCTATCTTACAGCCGTAGGGCAAACTAATAACAATATTCAGGTTCTCAAAAATTTAACTGTCAATAACCATCAAAAGCAGCAGTGGATTTCTTTACTGGAGCCGAAAATTAACAACAGACTCAACATTTTACAACAAGAAATTTACCTCGAAAAAAACCAGGGATTAAAAGCAGTTCGCCAGCAAATATTATCTGATAATGACAAGAAAATTGGTAAAGAGATTCACCAACTGATTAACGACTCTTTGAAAACGGAGCAAAACTTATTACATCAGGGAATGCAGCAGTCACAAGCAAATTCCCAAAAGGCGATAGTGACATTTTTTATCGCTGCAATTGTAGATTTGGTGCTGGTGGCATTGCTATATGATTTGTTGTGGCGTTATATCAAGCAACTTCAGCAGACAGAACTAGCCCTACGCCAAAGTGAAAATCGTTTACGAGCGATGATAGATGCAGAACCAGAATGCATCAAGTTAATTGCCAGGGATGGCACTCTTTTGGAAATTAATGCAGAAGGGTTGGCAATGATGGAAGTGGAAAGTGCTGATATCTTGATTGGTAAACCAGTTGATGCTGTAATTGTACCAAAGTATAAAGCAGCTTTTGCCAATTTGCATGAAAGTGTCTGCCAAGGTAATAAAGGTACTTTAGAGTTTGAAATCGTGGGATTTAAAGGCACTCGCCGCTACATAGAAACTCATGCTGTACCACTGCGTAACGAATCTGATGGCACGTTCATCCATTTGGCACTGACGCGAGATATAACCCAGCAAAAACAGGCACAACAGAAAATCCGCGAACAAGCAGCGCTGTTGGATGTATCAACTGATGCGATTCTGGTGCGAAATATCCACAACCAAATCTTATTTTGGAATAAAGGTGCTGAACGTCTATACGGCTGGAAAGCTGAAGACGCTGTGGGTAAGAATGTTTTACAACTTTTGTATAAAGAGATTTCACCACAGCTAGAAGATGCTGACTTGAGGGTGATGAATACAGGTGAGTGGCGGGGTGAGTTGCATCAACTGACAAGGGAAGGTAAAGTAATTATCGTTGAAAGTCGGTGGACACTGATCCGAGATGATAATGGACAGCCCAAATCCATTTTGAGTGTGAACACTGAGATTACGCAACAGAAACAACTAGAAGCTCAACTTCTGCGATCGCAACGTTTGGAGAGTATCGGCACTCTAGCTGGCGGTATTGCCCATGACCTCAACAATATACTATCGCCAATTTTAATGTCAGTTCAACTATTGCAGAATAAATTGCCCGATTCGCAGAGTCAGCAAATACTGCAAACTTTAGAAAATAATGTCAAACGTGGCGCTAATTTGCTCAAACAAGTGTTATCTTTTGCCCGGGGTATTGAAAGCAAACGAACAATTGTGCAAATTCAGCCTTTGATGGCAGAAATTGAGCAAATTATCGCTCAAACATTCCCCAAATCCATTAGTTGCCAGATAGATATCCCGAAAAATCTCTGGTACGTTCGTGGAGACATAACTCAATTACATCAGGTATTGATAAACTTGGTAATCAACGCCCGCGACGCGATGCCCAATGGCGGCATTTTAAGGATTGCGGCGGAAAATCTGGTGATTGGCGAACATTCTGCCCAGATAAATATAGATGCGAAAGTTGGTTCTTATATTGCGATCGTGGTGACGGATACTGGTATGGGGATGTCGTCAGAAGTCCAGCAACGGATTTTTGAACCATTTTTCACTACCAAAGATGTAGGTAAAGGTACAGGTTTAGGACTTTCTACGGCGTTGGGTATTATTAAGAATCACGGTGGTTTTGTCAATGTTTACAGTCAAGTAGGCAGAGGTACTCAATTTACAGTCTACTTGCCCGCCTCAACATTCAGAGACACACATTCGCTGTCTCAACAATTGGAATCAGTTATAAAAGCAAGAGAGGAAAAAAAATAGGTTTTTGCTGAATCAAAAGCTAGAATTATTCGTCACTTAAACTATCAATTCCCTACTTAATTTCTCCTGGAGGATGATTTATGTCATCACAAATGCTCCGATTGATATCTTTGGGCAGTCTTGGCTTATCTTTGTGTCTGGGCAATTCCGCAGCAATGGCACAATATGATTCTACTAACGATGGTGTAGTAGTACCAACAGTACCATCAGGCAGCCCATCAGCACCAGTTCCAATAGACACATCCACAGGCGTACCAACTTCACCCTCAGCTGATGGTACAACTCGGTTTAGCTGTCAGACTTACAATGGACAGTATACTGTTATGTATCAGCCCCAAAGTCAACCAGGACAATTCTTTCCTTGGGCAGCACCTGCGGCTTTGGGCGGTGGTTGGGATGCACAAAGGCGTTGTACAGCAATTGCCAGTCGCTTGGAACTTTATCGCCCAGATGGTTTACAAGAACTTCAGACATCTGTAGAAAATAACGAAAATACAGTCTGCGTCACAACTGAAGCTAATTCAACCTGTAGAATTGTGCTGACAGTCCCGCGTGGGAAAGATCCTGTTGTTATCCGCAATAGCATTTTTCAAAACTTGACTACTGCTGACAGTGGACAACAAACTATAGCCGTTAACACTTATGGCGATCGCAATAGTGGAAGCAGTGAATTATATAATTTAGGACGTACACTTCTAGGCAGTGGCAATAACCGGGTTAGCTCATCTAGAAGTGGAATTAACTTGAAACCTTTCCTCGATCGTCAAGATGGCGGTACTGGAAACAATTTGCGGAGTGGAGTAGCAATTCGTCGTCAGTCTCAGCCTAACGGTGTTCGTCTCAGTCCTGGTAAGTTCCGTTAAGCAAGAGTGGCTTTACGCTTCTCTAAACATAAAGAATCGTGGGACGCACGATCTTAAAGCTCAAGCTATGTCCTCAATGAGGAGTCCTTGAGAAGCCTACACCGACCTGTACTCAGGCGGTGTATGTACGTCACTACAAAATGACTTTCAAATAATAAAAAATATCCAATTACTTATTTTATTGTGGGGTGGGCAGCTTGTCCGCCTTTTTTTATGGACGTAAAGAAGTAAAATTGCTGCCTCCCAACTTACAGCAGATTTCAAGTTGGTAAGATACACAAGGTAAGTTTTTTACCCAGCCATAAAGCATATTTTACTCCTGAATTCTGCTGTATTCCAGGTAAAAACCAGTTTCAGCAGACGTATCAAGGAACTAGTACAGCACGGCGTAAATAAACCACCCATTTTAAATCAATGAAACCCTTGCGCTGTATTCATTTTGAATTTTGAATTCCGCCTTGCGGTACTAGGGTGTTGTGATCAAGAGTAATTTAGATGCACTTCCCCCGTCGTAGTACGCAACACGACAGGTATTAAATTGGGCAAGATATTGCTTGTGTCAAGATTCGATTACCATTTTTGTTGGTAAATACCTATTAAACTGGTAAGATTTCAGAATTCAATCCTTTTTACTTTCCATTTAAGTAATCCTGCTGGGAAATAATCAATTTCTATCATCAGAAAGGTCTTTTACCAATTCTGATGGGTTGTTTATTTCCAGTATTGATTATGCGAATGCTCAAATCTCAGGTAACATTTTTCTCAAATTATGAACAGAAGAAGATTTATTGCTTGGATTGCGACGGCAGTTACCAGCATGATACTGGTAATAGGCTTACAGTTTGTCAATTTATCACCAGCCAAATCTGCAACCACACTTAACGTGTATGCGGCTGTCAGCTTAACAAACGCGCTGAACAGTATTAAGACTCAGTACCAAAATGCTAACCCAGGTGTCAGCGTTGTTTATACCTTTGCTGCTTCTGGTACTTTGCTTAGTCAGATACAAGGAGGAGCTCCAGCAGATATTTTCATTTCTGCTGCCAACGACCAAATAGATGTTTTGCAGAATTCGAGTCCAAGTAAATTGGTTACAAGTAGCCGTAAAAACATTGTCAAAAATCGTCTAGTTTTGATTGCCCCTACGACATCTCCTGTTAGTGCTGGTAGTGCTGCTCTCAACAGCATCAGTGGTTTGACCAACGCCAATATTAGAGGCATTGCCATAGGTGACTATACAGGTACTCCACCAGTTGTACCAGCAGGGGATTATGCTAAACAAGTTCTCACTAAGCGAAGTATTTTCAATACTGTCAGTCCCAAATTGTACCGTGCAAGCAATGTGCGTAACGTTTTAACTGCTGTTGAAAACAAAACTCTTGTAGTTAACAATGTAAACAAGACGGTTGACGCAGGTTTTGTTTACAGAACTGATGCTCTTATTTCTAAGAAGGTAAGAATTGTAGATACTGCCCTCACAACGGATAGTGAGGCTATTATCTATCCACTGGGTATACTCACCAGAACTGGAGTTTTATCGACGGCGCAAAGTTTTTCTAACTACTTAAGTAGTAGTACTGCCCAAAATATCTTCAAAAACACTTATGGGTTTGTCCTACCTTAATCACCACAAAGTAAATCAAGTAATCCTTGTCGTGAATTTTGAACTATTTGGAGTCATGTCTTGTGAAGTTCACTAAAAAACTCTCAATTATTGTTTGTAGTTTAACTACTGCTTTCCTTCATACTGCTGTGATTACCAATACTTATAAATCAGTAGCACAAGCAGAAGGACGAGAACTGATTCTCAACGGAAGCTTTGAAAACGACGATCTTGTAGATCCTGGTAATCCTAACGCTCCAAATCCTAATATTACAGGATGGACTAAGTATGGCGACCCAATAGATACATCAGGTATTAGAATCAGTAACTTTCCTAACACTGGTAATCAAGGTTTATCGCTGAGTGGATTTTCAGGCATTAGCTACGTATCACAGACTATCCCTACAGTTAAGGGTAAAAACTACCGACTTATTTACTATTTCGCATCTATAGAAGAACCACCTCACCTGAGTAATAAATTTCAGGTTTTTATCAGTGGAAGGAAGGTTTTTGTTAGTAAAAATACTCCTTTTCAACCTTATACGAAATACACCATATATTTCAAAGCGAAAGGAGAATCCACAGAGATAAAATTTGGTTCCATAGCCAAAGATGCCTTTTTGTTTTTGGATGATGTGAGTGTCAAATCTATACCTTAACATCAGGAAAAAACTAGTGGGATAAATAAATCACTAGAAGTCTGAGTAATATCTGGCTCTGTCTGTAGTGTCGATAACGCTATTGAATTCATTTGATTAAAAAAGTCCATCATCGGTTTACCTAGAGAGATTGTTTTGAGTAGATAAATCATTATCCATATCAATAGCTAACTCTTATAAACCAAAATCAAGTGTTCAGCTTTATTGACACTGTTTAGAGCCAGGATGGATGGAACTACCAACTTGTTTTAACTGTCATAATTTGGAGTCAAGTTTCATGAAGTTAACTAAAAAACTTCCAATTATTCTTTTTAGTTTTACTACTACCTTAGCTAGCACTGCTGTGATGACTGGCACTTATATTCCAGTAGCGCAAGCAGAATACAATCCTAACTCTGTTATAGATCCTAAAGACCTTGTTTCTAATGGAGGATTTGAACTTGACCCACTTGTTGATCCTAATAATCCCGACACTACAAATCCCAATATTACAGGATGGACTAAGTATGGCGATCCGATGGATACATCAGGGACAAGAATTAGCAATTTTCCTGAAAGTGGTAATCAGGGCTTATCACTTGGAGGATTTGTAGACCTTAGTTACATATCACAGACGCTTTCTACACAACCTGGTTTAGAATACCAACTTAGTTACTATTTAGCGTCTATAGATGAGGCACCTGATCTTGATAATCAATTTCAGACGTTTGTAGGTGGAAAAAAGATTTTCGATCAAAAAAATATTTCTTACCAACACTATACGCCATATAAGTTCAATTTCACGGCAAACTCATCATCTACAGAATTAAAGTTTGGGAATGTAGATAGATATGCATTCTTATACTTAGATAATGTGAGTGTAAAACCAGTACCTGAACCATCCATTCTAGGAGGAACAGCAGTTGCAGGTTTATTGGGAATCTGGCTTAAGAGAAAGCGAACAACTAGCTAAAAATAATCTGGAAACAATTGTTAGAAGCTAGTAATAGAAAGTTAAACCGATAGTTCAACAAGAAAGTATGGGATTGGTCAAATCACCAAATCACAATTTATGCAAAGTGCTGGCATTAACAGTTAGATATGCTATAGCACCATACCAATTCATACTTTCTCATTTTTTCTGATGATCCAATTACCAATTTTTACTTACCTAAAGAATAAACTGGGTTCTTTACCAATTTATTTGGTTTTTGGGTTCCTTGGTTGGTAAATTATAAATTGACTAGTACCGTGCGGCGTAAATACACATACCATTTTTAAGCCTTGCAATCAATCAAATTTCCGTAGCTTTTAATGGTCTGCTTACTTCCGCCGTGTTGTACTAGGGAAAAATAATAGTGAACAGCGTGATCTTCTCCCAAGGGGAGACGCCAAGGGCGATAGCGCCGGCGGCAAGCGAGTCCGCGAGCGTCTGAGGGTTTCCCCCATGAGCGACTGCGAACCCGTTAGCGCAGCTTTAGCGACGCAGGAGCGTCAGGGATGGCTTATTTCCGCCGTGCAGTAGTCTGTCAAAGTTGGCTTGACGGAGTACTAGCCAGGTGAGAATACATTTAACAAGGTCGGAGTAGGTAGCACAGCACTCCCCACTCCTAATTGATTAACTTTTAACTATTCGTTGTTGATATTCCTGCTCAGTAATCATATCGAGAGTGTTTTCTAAGCGATCGACAAATACGATACCGTCGAGATGGTCATATTCGTGTTGAAAAATCCGAGCGATAAAATCGGTTAATTCTTGCTTTTGTAAGTGGCCTTGAGAGTCAGTATATTCCACTTCAATAGCTTGATATCGAGGAATTAACCCCCTAATTCCTGGAACACTTAAACAACCTTCCCAATCTTTGACAACTTCAGTTGAATGAGCAATGATTTTGGGATTAATCATCGCAGTAGGTTCCATTTCTGGCGCGTGGGGATACCTGGCATTAGGACGGGAAGCCACAATAAACAAACGATAAGATTGTGCTACTTGAGGCGCAGCAATACCCACACCATTAGCCTCAGCAACAGTGGCGATTAAGTCTGCAATTAATTTTTGGATCTGCTCATCTTGAATATTCTCAACCCAAGCAGCTTTTTGGCGCAATGTTGGATTGCCTAATTGAATTATTGCCGCTAATTCAGTCATGATAAAACTCCTTTAAGTAATGGGGAATTGGGCATTAAGAGTTAAGAGTTAAGAGTTAAGAGTTAGGAGTTAGGAGTTTTGTTTATCTCCCTGCCCCCTGCCCCCTGCCTCCTAACATCATCCTTCACGTCTTACAGGTAAAGGAGCAGGTTGAACTCCTACTTGGACAATTTGCCCATTGCGTTCCACTTCTATTGGTAATTTAGTCCCGATTTTGCTCTTTTCTACCAGCTTTTGGACTTCTTCAATTTTAGTAACAGGCTGGCTGTTAATGCTTTTAATCACATCACCGACTCGTAGTCCAGCCTCAGATGCTGGCGATCGCGGTACAATTTCAACCAGCAAAACACCTTCATCTGCTGTAAGATTTAAGCGATCGCCAGCGACATTTTTGATTTTTTCTTTATTTTCTGGTGTCAATGTCACCATCTGCACACCCAAATAAGGATGATCGACTTTGCCTTTAGCAATTAATTCTTGAGCAATCCTTTGCACGGTGTTAATGGGTATAGCAAATCCCAAACCTTGCGCGCCTCGGATAATCGCTGTATTCATCGCAATCACTTGACCACGAGCATTGAGCAATGGCCCACCAGAATTACCAGGGTTAATCGCAGCATCCGTTTGGATGTAATCAACCCGCTTGTCACTAGCACCGATATCGCTACTAGAACGCCCTGTAGCACTAATAATTCCAGAAGTAACGGTATTATTCAAGCCTAATGGATTACCAATAGCAATTACAGCCTCTCCTGGTTGCAAGGTGTCGGAGTTACCCATAGATAGAGTTGGCAGATTATTCGCATTAATTTTAATCGTTGCCACATCTGTTACCCGGTCTTCACCCAAAACTTTACCATCAAAAGTCCGGCCATCTTTGAGTATAACAGTCACTCTATCAGCACCATCTACCACATGGGCATTGGTAACAATTTGACCAGAAGAATTAATAATAAATCCAGAGCCACTACCCTGCTCTACCCGTTGTCTAGGCTGTGGCGCTCCATCTCCAAAAAACCGCCGGAAAAATGGATCGTTGTTAAATTCGTCTGGTACGCGAGAAGTAATTGTCCGGGAAGAATCAATGCGAACTACCGCAGGCCCCACCTGTTGCACTACTTTCACCACAAAATTAGGATCTCCAGAAGAAGAGAAAATCGGCGGGGGGACAATTACCGAATTAGGTTCTGTGGTTTTTTCGGCTTGAGTATCGCTTTGCTGAGTATCAAAGGTCTTCGCAGGTAGAAGAGAGCAGCTCCCCAGGAACACCACTGCTACCCCGTATGAGAGCATCCACAACCTATGGGGTAAGCCCCTAGTTTCAACTTTTTTGGGCGCTGAGTGATGGTTTGTTATCTTCATGTGTCGTTGCTTCTCCGTGTCAATGAGAGTGCTGAGTTAAAAGTGCCGAGTGCTGAGTTAAAAGACCGCTCAGAATAAAGGACGATGCATATACTGAGTTACAAAAGCTCTGAGAAATTTTATTTTACTCAGCACTCAGCACTCAGTACTCAGCACTCGGTTTGGTCAGTGGGTGTTAGGATCTTGCCTACTGGGTATGTCCCAAAATGCTTACAACTTAAAAGCTTATTTTAGGTCTAGCGTGTCTCAATGCTAAATTAGTGCTTTCTCTTCTATTGTGACGATTAGCAGCAAAGGTGGTGGATCATGGAAATTCCCATAGAAAGTCTGTGGAGTCAGGTACTAGAGCGCCTAAAGCTTGAACTATCTCGACCGACCTTTGAAACTTGGATCAAAACTGCTAGTGCAGAGCGATTAGAAAATAATTGCTTGGTTATCCGCACTCCTAACCCATTTGCTCGTAATTGGTTACAGAAGTATTACATCAATACCATTGCTCATGTAGTACAAGATATTCTCGGTCATCCCGTGGGAATTTACATTACCGTTGCTCAAGGTGATGAAGTTTCTCATTTTAGTGAACGAGAGGTTGCTTGGGAATCACCACATTCCAGCAGTATTTCGGAATCCTTACCTAATCACAATCATAAAACTACTGATTTAAACTCAAAATATGTCTTTTCGCGGTTTGTAGTTGGTGCTAACAATCGCATGGCTCACGCTGCTTCTTTGGCAGTTGCAGAATCTCCAGGTAAAGAGTTTAATCCTTTGTTTTTATGCGGTGGTGTCGGCTTGGGTAAAACTCATCTGATGCAAGCTATTGGTCATTATCGCTATGCAATTTGTCCTGATTGTAAAATATTTTATGTTTCTACTGAGCAGTTTACGAATGATTTAATTACAGCCATTCGTAAGGATAGTATGCAAAGTTTTCGAGAACATTACCGAGCTGCTGATCTTTTATTAGTTGATGATATTCAGTTTCTGGAAGGGAAGGAATACACCCAAGAAGAATTTTTCTATACTTTTAATACTCTACATGAAACGGGTAAACAAGTTGTTATCGCTTCCGATCGTCCTCCTAACCAGATTCCTAGCTTGCAAGAACGTCTTTGTTCTCGGTTTTCTATGGGTTTAATTGCAGATATCCAAAAGCCCGATTTAGAAACGAGAATGGCAATTTTGCAGAAAAAGGCTGAGGATGAAAATATTAGTCTTCCCCGCGATGTGATTGAGTATATTGCTTCTAACTATACTTCTAATATTCGAGAATTAGAAGGAGCTTTAATTCGGGCGGTGGCTTACATTTCTATTTGGGGTTTACCGATGACGGTGGAAAATATCACACCAGTTTTAGAACCGCCTAACGAAAAAATGGCAGCTACTCCCGAAGCAATTTTAAAGGTTGTGGCGGATAATTTTGATGTTTCAATAGATGACCTCAAAAGTAACTCACGACGACGAGAGATTAGCTGGGCGCGTCAATTAGGGATGTATCTCATGCGCCAACACACGGCTTTGAGTTTGCCGAGAATTGGCGAGGAGTTTGGTGGTAAAGATCATACAACGGTGATCTACAGTTGCGATAAAATTACTCAACTCCAAGAGAGCGATCGCACTTTAGCACAAACAATCCGCCAACTTAGCGATCGCATCAATCTCACTAGCCGTTCCCAAAAATCTTCCTAAAGATATATTTTTAAGTTTTCCACAACCCGCACCGCGAACATTAGCCTTAATATCTGAATAATTAGTCAAAAATATTAAGTAACGTATAAAAATTGATTAAATTTAACTTAGATTGTGGAAAAAACTGTGGAAAACTTGATATTCTCCTAGTAAAACTTAATTAAGTATAATTACCTTGTGGAAAAATACTTGAGTTTTTCCACAGGTTTTCCACAGGTAGTTAACTGCGCTAAACCATCTGTTAAGCAAACTTGTCACAGATTTTTCATAATTTTTACATCTGATAGTCCAATACGCTTGGGTTAAGGCTAGTAGTCTTTGCCAAAGTCATTTTTTTACGAACCGCAGAGGCGCAGAGAAAAGAAAGAGAAGGAAAAAATTGCTTAAGTGAACTGTATTGTCTGATAGCCAAGTCATAGCTCAAAAGAGTCAGTCAGATTCTCAAATTTACCCTATTTTACACCCCTATTTTTTGACCATCGAGACGGTTTTAGCTGGTTTACATACTCCATATATTGAGCTAATGGCCGATCAATACTAAGGAGTAAATTCGGATTAAAGCGAATATTATCGTAAATTTTGCCATCTTCATCCCTGAGCATATAGTAAGCCAAGCGCGTACAGAACAGCAAAAACTGACTTACCAGATATCCCACAATACCTTGACGTTTTTCAGTTACATAAATTGGTTGAATTCTCGTTCTTCCAAGTGCAATTGGAGTATAAGCATATATCATATAAAGTGGTGGAAAAAGCCTCACATCTTTCATCATGGTTAACAAACCAATGCAACCATGAGCATAACGCATTGAATACTGATAGGTAGAACCAAGAAATCTTTGACCTAACTTTTCTCTCCAAGTAGTTTGAGGGAATTTTCCTTGCATTGTAAAGTCGATTTGTGTGCCTAATTCGCTACGATGCAGCGACATATCCATTTTGATGTCTAAATGATGAATTGTTTTTAAATGTTGAGCATCAATTCCATTCATCATACAAATATGATGATGACAATTTCTTTCAAATGCAATATCAGCTTGTGCAACAATTTCTTTACCCTTCAATTCATCAAAATCAGCTACTCCTTCTGGTGCTTTAGCATCTGGATAAATCCAGATAAATCCATATTTTTCCTCTGTTGCATAAGCTTGTAATTTAGCTTGAGTAGGAATTTGTGATTGACAGGGAATATTTTGACAAAGCCCTGTTTCATCAAATGCCCAATGATGAAATGTACAACGAATCCAATTACCATCAACCTTCCCAATGCCTAAATCTGTTCCCAAATGAGGACAATAAGCATCCAAAGCCCGTACTTGCCCATCTTCGCCTCTAAAAATGACAATTTTTTGACCACACACATCTACAGATTTCGCTGTTTTTTTAGGTATTTCATGACTAGGACAGGCAATATACCAACCCTGAGCAATTACATTCCAATTGTTAAATATTTGCATAATTGTTTAATATTTCTTGTCGTTGGCGAATATCATCTTGATATTTGCCCATGAAAATTCTCAATAACATTTTACCCAAACAGTAAGAAGCCCGCCAAGAAAATACAGCATCTTGTAAATCAATATGGCTACGCTCAAATAAAAAATGTCCGGTTAATCCCAATAATTGAGTTAATGGTAAACCCAAGAGTAACCAAAGGTTTTGCAATTTCCAAGTATAAAAGAGTAAAGTGTAAAAAAATAATATTCCCAGAATGTGTAGAGTAATATTAATTGGATGCTGATGTTTAAGAATAAAAATATCCCAATAATCTGTAAAAGGATGATCTATAATTTGATTATTAATCCGATTTCTCAAACTTGGCTGAGGATTAGAATTCATGTCAAAACCTTATCCTTACTTTAGTGCTAAGAGTGCATAGGTGTAGCCCGCACTTCTCTACGAGAGGCATGGTTCGACTCCGCTCACCAGCCGCTCTGTTACCATCGTAGACATTGCTGGCAACACCACCCAGAAACCTGAATCGGCACAACTCAAGAGCTATAACGCAAGAACTAAACGAAGACCTTCATCAACAAGCACCATAACGCGATCGCCTAACTGTCCAACCCGCTCTATCAAAAACGATTTATCCACAGTAATCACTTGAGAAATATTCACAACCGAGTCTTGGGGTAAACCAGTTTCATCTGTTGTCACCAAAATGTTGCCTGGAGCTTCAGCTAGTCGAAGATTAGTTGTGAGTACAGCAGCGATCGCAGTCCGAATTCGGCTACTATTAAACTCATCTGACTGAACGATCAGAACTGGTCTACGATATCCTGGTTCGGAAGCAACAGGCGTTGGCAGGTCTGCCCACCAAATTTCACCTCGCTGCATCACCAATTTTCCTCAGATATCGTATGGGCTTGTAGCTTTACAAACAATGGATCGAGATTGCTATCTTCATCAGCATATACGGCATCTAACTGTTTAGTAATTTCATCCGGTTTATGCGATCGCAAGTATTCTTGAAGTGCCACAGCATAAAGCTGACTACGGGATAACCCCATACGTTTTGCAAATTCTTCAGCAGCCTCAAAGAGAGGATCGGGGATGGAAATCGCGGTTTTCATAGTTTGGTATAACTTGAGTTATACCCCCATCCTACCGATTTTTCATAATCAAAACTGATTTATTGAGTCTGCTGCCTACATTAATAAGAATGATCTAGCTTGCATTTTGATTCAGTGATTTGTTATACCCCCGCTTGATTGGGAGTCTTACCAGCCTATCTTTGTGTTCCGTTTGTTTTCTTTGTAAATCGTTAAATATAGCTTGCAAATCATATTGAAATGATTGAGCGTAATCTTCTCTGTACTTGTGAATTTCTTCAACTATTTCGTTTTTGTACATGATTAAGTCTCCTGATTATATCCTACGAGTTCATAAGGTGTACAAATAACTGGTAAAACATATCCAAGTTCAGAGCTAATTTGTGATAGCTTGCGCTGGATTTGGGCATTTGCCGTATGTTTGCAGTTCCATGTTAGCAGATAGTCCAAGCCATACACTGTTGCCAATGCTATATGCAGAGCATCGTTTGATGCTTTTGGTGGGAGATTACTTTGGCTGAGGAATGCTTGGGCAAGCTCTAGAGCCTCTTCTGTGAGTTCAAGGAGCATCAAGGATTGTAACATACTCAACCTTTGAGATGCGATCGCTGGATCTCCCTTAGCTGCTTCATCCTCAACAATTTCTGAAGCATACAGTATGAATGAACTACGATTTTCATTCCACCAGTCTTGTGTGATCTTGATGTTGGCAGCAAGAATGAGGTTGTCTGTTGCTCTGGCGGTCAAGTGACCTAAGATACTGGTTTCAATGTAGATACTTTCCTTCACGGTTTAATATTTCGTCGCTATTTTCTGGCTATTATTTAAGCAGAGGTTTGCACTGAATCATAAGGCTGGATCAGAATCTCAGCCGGAATACCTAACTCTTGATTTAACTTGCGAATCATCTCCAAGGTCAAGGAGCGTTTACGAGATAGTATCTCAGATACCCTAGCTCGACTGCCAAGACATGACTCCAAATCATGACGAGACAAGCCACGAGTATCCATGTAATAATGAATTGCTTCGATCGGATCGGGTTTTTCAATGGGAAAATGTGCCTTTTCGTAAGCTTCTACTAAGGTACTCAGCACATCTAATCGATCGCATTCAGGTGTATTAGGGACGGCATCAAACAGCAACTCAATTTCTCGAAGAGCTTCCTGATAGTCAGCTTGGGTTCTAATTGGACGTAATTCCATACATTAAGCTCTATTTAGATAGAGTCACTTGAAGAGATACTAACTTTTATCCCGAATTAAGCCTAACATTCCTAATCAGCGATCGCTCCACCCGCCGTAGGTATTACTCTCATAAAAATAGTGCGTTATGTTTCGTTAATGTAGCGTACAAGAACAGCGATGCCTACGGTGGGTTGCACCAACGCACTGGCAATTATCCTTGTCTACAACCCTGATAAGTGGGCAAAAACTTTTTGCTGCCAGAAATCAATCCGGTTTTCTCGTGTTGCTGGTTTACCCATTAGTCTACCCCAAGCACCATTTGCTGCACCACTAGGATGAGGAAACTCAAGGTGTTTGACTTCTAATTTTATACTTCTAATGCCGTTACTTGCTTCTCGTCCCCAGGTAACGATCGCAAGTGGCTCAAAAATTTCTAACTCTGCCTTCAGAACTTGAATGAAGCGAATACTATCTTTCTTATTCAGAGGAATGCCGCGATCGCAACTAGCCTCACTGACCCATACCTTGAAAATGTCTGTGAGGTAAACTCGGTATCCTGCATCTAGTAAGACTTTGATCAAATCAAAATACAGCCTTGTATTACGCAACTTCTCACGGCAATTCTTCAAGTGTAAAGCGTAGGGTGTTGCAATACCAATTTCCTCTACTTTTTTATTACTTTTTCTTAAAGGATCTTGTCCCAGGATAACAACTGTTTTCTTGTTTGAAATATTATTGTTCTTTTCAAGGAGACTGGGAATATCTACTCCAATAACTAAAGCATCTTCGTAGCATTTCTGAAAACTTTCATCGTGAGAGTGAAAAATATTTCTGGGAAGCCTCCGATCGTCGGGATAGCCCTCTAATTCAAATTCTTGCTGCATCTCCTCATAGAGAGCTTGTAGTTTATCTTGTGAAATATCCAGAACTTTAGATAATTCCTTATGCAAGGCTTCAAATTCGTTGGCTTTAAACTGGGAAAACAAATAATCTGACATAAATTTAGAAGCTATGACCAACAGAACATCAATGTAGTTTGCCCATAACATTTAAGTAAATGCTCAGTAAACCAAAAAGTTTTTTCCAAAGAGCGATTGTTCCAATTTAGATATATTACATACGAGTCGCGTAAACGAGAACCGCTATATGTGTAAACTGTATTGAAGTGATGAGGACACTCAATGGAAGTTTTCTTGGCTAATATTAATCATCTTGAAAGTGTTTCAGTATTATTTGATCGGTATCGTATTTTTTACAATCAGGCATCAAACCTTGAAGCTGCCAAGGAGTTTCTCAAAGAACGTTTCAAGAATAATGACTCGGTAGTTTTTGTAGCTAATGACAATGGGGAGTTAGTTGGATTTACTCAGCTTTATCCCAGCTTTTCTTCAGTGTCGATGAAACGAGTATGGATATTGAACGATTTGTATGTGGAAGAGTCGTATCGCCGGAGGGGAATTGCAAAGTTATTGATGAGTGTTGCGGAAGAATATGCAAAAGAGAGTGGAGCAGTTCGAGTAATTTTAGCTACTCAAATCTCTAATATAACCGCGCAAAAATTCTATGAAGCGCGAGATTATATTAAGAATGAAGAGTTTTACCATTACGCTTTGCGGTTGCAGTAATGCCACATTCACGCCCTATGCCAAGTATAGGAATTCGCTGTCAGGAGTAATGTGATGGATCAAGCGAAAAGAGAACGTTTGGAATCTAAAGGCTGGAAAATTGGCACAGTTGCAGATTTTTTGGAGTTAACACCCGAAGAAACTATCTTGGTTGAAATTAAGCTAGCAGCCAAAACTTGAAAGAGCGTCGGCAAAAACTGATGACTCAAAGTGAACTCGCTGCTAAGATTAGTTCTAGCCAACCTCGGATTGCTAAAGCTGAAAATGGCATTCATTCTGAATTCTGACTCCTGAATTCTGTTTGATAATTCAACAAGGAAACAAAACACTTCCCAACTTTTCACGCCCCAAGCGATCGCTCACTTTCCCCCGACAAACAACCCGAACCCCATTAATATACACAGTTTGCACAATCTCATCTGAACCACGCTTAACCATCCGAGGTTCACCATCTAAAACGGGATCTGATATCTGCACCTGCGGGCTAATTGGCTGATTTAAAGCATTGGGATCGAGTAAAACTATATCCGCTTTCGCACCAACTTTGAGAACTCCCGTATCCAGACGAAACCAACCAGCAGGTTCTCCGGTAACTCGGCAAATTGCAGCTTCAGGTGAAAGAAACTTGGTTGTAACTGCTTGTTTGAGCAAAGACAAAGCGCCATCATAGTAGCCCAGATTACGGACGTGAGCGCCAGCATCGGTAAAACCAGGGAAAATATGAGGATGCTGCATCATCGCTAAACGGGGTTTTAGGCGATCGTTTGCTCCTGTTGCCACCCAGCGTAAATCTGTATCGTATTTTTGTAATGCATCGATAAATAAATCTACTGGTTCTTGTTGCTTTTGACGAGCAATCTCTGCAAAACTCAACCCTTGCCAACTTGCTTCGGGACATTGAATAACTTCCATCAAATCTAACTGACGATGGAATGATTTACGCCGTTTACTCAGCCATTCTTGGCGAAACTGACGACGAAATATTTCTGATGCCCATAGTTGTTGTCTTTGTTCTCGTGACTGACAGCCATTGAGTTGTGCGCCTGTAGAAAATTCTTCAAATAAGGGAGTCACAGATCCATCAGAGTAAATGGTGAAGGGTTCGGTTAGGGTTTGAAAGCGCACATTCCCATTTAGAAGCCGATTCCAAATAAAAAGTAGGGGGGAAAATATTCGCCATAGGTTGCGATCGTGTACGGCATCTAAGGCTGAGAGGACTGTTAGTCGCAGTGGTTTTTGTCCAATCCCTGAACCCATACGCAGAATATCCACAAAGGAAGCAAGCCGTTGTAAATTGGGTGTGACTTGAAAAACCCGTTGGCCCCGCCGACAAAGATTAGCCAACATTGCATATTCTTTAAATTTGGCGTGTTGAGAGGGAATTGTCCAACCTTGCCATTTTCCACTCATCCGATGCCAAGGAAACATATCAATAGAAATGCCAATAAAGCCAGCATCTATTGCATCTCTGGCTATGCGTTGCATAAGTTTTAGTTCAAATTTTGTCGGCTGAACGGTTAAACTACGCTCTAACCCCATCACATGAGCGCGTAAGGCACTGTGTCCAAACATTGGGGCAACATTGGGGCCAAGGGGTAACTGTTGCAAATGCTGTAAATATTCTGCTGGTGTCTGCCAGGAAACCGACTTTTTCAACCATTTTGCAATCAGCCGATGGGAAAGTGTCTCTACCCTCTGAAAAATATCAGCCAGGATTTGGGGTTCTGCGATCGCAATACACAAGCTACAGTTACCAATAACTACGCTGGTAACACCATGACGCACTGATTCGCTCAATCCTGGTGCAATTTCTAACTCTAAATCGTAATGAGTATGAATATCTATAAATCCAGGTGTCACCCAGAACCCAGAAGCATCAACCACTTCACGCGCTGGAGTAGTTAAGGAGGGTGCAAGGGTGACAATGCGGCCGTTTTGAATGCCAATATCTCCGCGCACAGGTGGAGAGCCTAAGCCATCAAAAATTAACCCGTTTTGAATCAGCAAATCTAGCATGATTCTTTTATTGCCTTTTGGTTGTTATTGGATCTGTTTAGGGTCATTATAGGTTGGGAATTTATTGGAAATGGTGTAGCTCGTCGTAGACATCGCTTTCAGAGACTCTTGTTCCAATATTCCAAACCCGTCACAATTACATCTTCTAACCACTTCTTAAAACGCTCTGTTAAATTACCCTCTTCATCAGCATAAGAGAACTGGAATGGAGAATCTGTTAGGGCTTGAATGTCACTAATGTTGCGCTCACCATCTTCTGCATTATCTCTGTGGTATGCACACGCAGAACACACAAGTAAGCCACGATACTCATGTCCAAGAACATGAAATGAAAGCAAAATCGTCGTTGATATTCCTATATCAATAACTAACTGTATCCAGGTATGATAGTTACGAATATTAGCAAAATATCCTAACTGTTTAGCCGTCTCTACAATTTGGTAGCGGTGGTAATATGAACGAGTATCACCAGCAGACGCACTAATTATAAAAGCATCAGCATCATCCACTAAATTTTGTACGGATAGCTTGATTTCATTAGCAATATCTTGTGAGCGATTAGAGGCTATCTCAAATAATTTTGAAGCAAAATCTTCAACTTTTCGATTACGCTCTTGAATAGATGCTGATTGATTTTGCTTCAGCTTTTCAGCAATGGAAGCAATAATAACCTGAGTACGTCGGGACTCTGATAAGACTTGTTCTGATAAACCAAGACTGCGGATAAAAGCTTGCTTTTGGCTCTTGGCAAACAGATCAATCAATTTTGACAAATTGCCTTGATCTGCCTGCTCTAAAGCTGCAATGTAATCTGCACGGTCATCACGAGTAAGAACTAGAGGAAACCAACCAGCTTGAATAAAAACTAAGCTGGCAATACATCGAGCAACTCGGCCATTTCCATCTTGAAATGGATGAATCTGTGTAAATCGATGATGCAACCAAGCTGATTCAACTTCAGGGGGAATTTGCTGATTTCGATGTTGATGATGCAATTCAATCAACTTATCCATTTCAGATGCCACTTGTTCTGGGGGGCAGTATTCGTGAATAATGCCATCTGGTCTCATCGGATTGTTAGGTAGACGCTTCCAGTCACCCATTATGAGAGGAACACGAACAATTTCCCCTGTCGATGGAACTAAAGCCTCTGTATATTGTTGGTTCTGGGTTAAAACCTGATGTAACTGCTTTATATAGGACGTTGATAAATTTCTTTGCCCGCCCACAAAATCAAACAGTCCTTCAATCGCAGTTTCCTGATCCCTGATTAAAGACACTACTTGTTTTACAGGACGATCTGTAGCTCCATGAGGAATCAGAGCTTCGTTAATTCCTTGTTCAATTAAAAGGCGAGTTATTCCTCGATCTATGTTGTATAATCGCTCAATAATTCCAGTTTCAATCGCTATTTCGCGGCGTAGTCTTTCCATGAAGACTTTAAACTCACCAGATGCGCGAAGCCGCTCTGCTTGCTCATTCCAAACAGTTACCAATGGTGGTAATTCCGAACTAGCTAAACTTTGCCAACTTGATAATATATCTTCTATCGGTTGCCATACCATAAGTCATTAATATTTGATAATTAATTTTAAATTTTACCTTATTTATTTTCATAATCACTGTAAGAATTTCCACCATGATGCTCAGTTTTCACCCAGGGCGTAGTTTACCGCCGTAGGCATCGCTAATTATTCCGATTTTATTTGCTAAATTTATGCAATCGCATATCCCGTATATTGCCTGACATTTTGCGGGTGAAATCCTAAGACAATTTTATCTTTAGGAATTCCGGCAGCTTCTAATTCGTAGGTAACACCATCTTCTGTATCATCACGTTGTACCCAGATTTTGCCATCGATAATGTCAATATGAACTAAGCAACCGTGAATTCTTTTAGCACCATCCCAACCAATAGTTATCAGCAAATAGCTGTCATTTTCGCTATCAAAGACTGTTTTACACTCGATAACTGCATAGGAATAAGGAATTTGTGTATAAGGTACTAACACCTCTTTGATGATGCGTCGATAGTTATCTAAGGTATCCATTGGATAATCCTCTCAGTTTCAGGATTGAAAACAAGTAAATTTAGATTTTCACTTTCTATTAAAAGTGTACCAATTGGTTCTTCAAATAAAGCTGTGAATACGTTGTCACGAACTGCTAGGTATAATATTCTCTCAGGTTCTAGGCGACTGATAACAGCACGATACAGAATAAATCCGCCGATGGCATTTTTGAGGTCTGCCATTTCTGAAGGACTGACAAAACTTTTAATTTCTACGGCTATTTTTTTAGTTCCTTGTTCTGCGGCTAAAAGTTGTTTTGCTCCTAAATCTACATACATATCTTTTTGACCCCATTTTAAATGTAAAGGGTCATCTGTAATTATCCAGCCTTCTTTAATTAAAGAATTTTTAACAGCATCGTGATAGATATCTTTTGCAGGCATATCAGATTTTATTTATTTCTATAATCACTGTTAGGATTTTAACCACGATGCTCAGTTTTAATCCAGTGCGATCGCTCCTTTTGCACACACATTTTTAATGTTATGAAAATCATCACAGGAATCCAATGCACCATGTATAATGACCCTTGAATTGTTGCCCAAATCAAAGACCATCTTCGTAAGTTTTGAAATTGGTAAATTCCAGCAATAAAAGCAACCGTTAAAATGATGCTGAGTAGTGTCTGGAGGGGAAATAAAACTGGATGATGGCTATAAAATATTGTCCAAAGTAAATCGGGGATTAGTCCAATTGGTAGAAGAAATTGTAATAGAAAAAATAATAGTAAATCAATTTCTTTCGCCCAACCTAAAGTAAGAATTTGCGGAAAATAATCTAGATAACGCTGATAGCCACCCTCAGCCCAACGACAGCGTTGATTCCAAAGTTTTTCCCAAGTAGTTACACCTTCTTCCTGAATTGATGGAACTGTCACAAACTCAATTTCCGTACCTGCTAAATAGAGTTTGAAGCAAAGATCCAAATCATCGGTGACGGTGTTCTCATTCCAACCTTGACACTTTTCTAACAATTCTCGACGAACTAACATCCCATTACCCCGCAGTTCAGACATTCCACCAATAGCAATGCGATGGGTTTGTAAAAAGCTATCACAGCACATTTCCATCTGCTGACAACGGGTTAAGAAATTAGTATTAACATTAGAAATCGCTTTTCGCACTTGCACTGCACCGATAGCTTGTTTCTGAAATAGAGGTACTGTTTGTCGGAGAAAATTGGCAGGTAATTGAGCATCCGCATCACAAACTAGAATAATCTCCCCTTGGGTAAAGGGAAACACCGCATTCAACGCGCCTGATTTACCACCTTTTGATTCCCGCCGATGAACTTGTAAAGCTGGAAATTGAGTTTGTAATTCTTTCAATATCTGGGGGGTTTGATCGGTACTACCATCATCAACAACCCAGATATCTAGGCTAGGATAATTCAATTGACATAAGCTGTAAACTAGATTAGCTAATACCGGGCTTTCATTTTTAGCCGGAACTAAAATCGAGACTGGCGGTAAATAAATCTCACTTTCCATCACCGCCGCCTGTGGTTTTGCTAACAGCATCCGTAAGGTTTGCACAGTCAGGATTGCTGTTAATGCCAACATGAACCATTGTGTTACAGGTAGCCAATGCAGCAAACTCACACCACTCCAAACCAACAAAACTACTATGGTTGCCTTGATACGGCGCTGAAAGGTAGTGTTTTTACTGGGCTGGTGCGTGCTTTGTTTCACTTTATTTGCTATATCCTTGCGGTTTGTTGCTTAGTCTTGCGACGTAATAATAGCATTGCCACTGCTCCCAGAACGAAACCGCCTATCCCGGCTGCAACTGCTAGAATCTGTCCCAATTGTTGAGCAGCATTCAAAACTGGGTTATTCAGCAAATTGGAAGAGAAATGTAGGGATTGAATTGTCCATTTATCTTGGAGTTTTTGCAGCACTGCTGTCCATCGCAACGCCATGTCTGCCGTTTTGCCATCTTTGAAAGAAAAAGATGCGATCGCTTCTCCAGAGGCAACATCGATCTCTGGAGTAAGAAATGTTCTGATAGGATCTCCCTTTAGTTGCATTTTGATATCTTTAATGGAACTGGAAAACTGCTGATTCCAGTACTTTTCAAACTCAGGAACTTGATGAAAAATTTGGTTATCAACTGTTGTGATTGTGAAGTTTGGGTGCAAGTAAGGCTGTATTTTGCTAAAATCACGGGTGTTTAAGGCTTGTAAGGCAATATCCCGCGTGCGAATAATTGCATTTATGTCTTGTGGGTTGACATCTGCAAGAGCGGATTGGGGGAGATTCCAAATTACCAAGACTAACAAAAAACTCAAAACTAGCTGAGTGCATTTATATATGCTTGCCCATCTCTGTTTCATCATCTAAAAAACCTGTAGATTGGGTGATGCTTACTGATAATTTTTTTAATTTTACTACCCACATTCTGCCACTTCTGTTGGCTGGTGCGATTAAAAGAATTTTTACAGACAAAGGCAGGAGGCAGTGTTTCGACTACGCTCAACAACCAGGCAGATACCCACCGGAATCTGGTACTCTATCTTTTAGTTGGCGCTGTCGCAAAATCTCAACTCCCGCGACTGTCGCCAATCTATAAAATTATTTCTATATACACAAGCTTTAATTTTGTAGTGGCGTGGCAAGGCTAAAATGTTGCAAAAAAATTTGTAGGTTGGGGAGCCACTGCGTTGGGCGGGTTCCCCGACTTGAAGCACGTGGCGTTTGAGGAACGAAACCCAACACTCCGATCGATCAATGTTGGGTTACGCAAAGCCTCCACCCAACCTACATCTACACAATTTAAAATGCTTAAGGCTGAATAGTCTTTGCCGACTGGTTAAATAACAAATCTCGTGACTTATCTGGATCGAGCGCTTGAGTTTTCAATGCTTCGGCTTTCTCGTAGGCGCGAATTGTTGCGGGACGGGCTTTAATTGTCTCAAACCAGCGTTTAATATGAGGAAAATCTTCTAGGTTTTGACTTTGGCGTTCATGAGGCACAATCCAAGGATAAGCAGCAATATCAGCAATGGAATAATCGCCAGCTACAAATTCTCTATCTGCTAATTGCTTATTTAGTAATGCATATAAGCGTCCCGTCTCATTCACATAGCGGTTAATGGCATATTCAATTTTTTCGGGAGCATAAGTACTAAAGTGATGATTTTGTCCCGCCATTGGCCCCAGCCCAGCCATTTGCCAGAATAACCATTCTAAAACTTGAGTGCGATTACGTAAATCTTGGGGGATTAATTTCCCGGTTTTTTCTGCCAAATATAGCAAGATTGCCCCAGACTCAAATACCGAAATTGGCGCACCTCCATCTGCTGGTTCCTGATCAACGATCGCGGGGATGCGATTGTTAGGAGAAATCCTCAGAAATTCCGGCTTAAATTGATCCCCAGCCCCAATATTCACAGGGATTATGGTATAGGGTAAGCCAACTTCTTCTAAGAAAATTGTAATTTTATGACCGTTGGGAGTTGTCCAATAGTAAAGTTCAATCATGGTTTTTTTCCTAAAATTGTGCGATTTTTTTGTAATTACGAATTACGAATTAGATAGTGGTGATTTTGCGATCGCAGCCCAAACTCTATGGTGAACCTCAAGAATTGGCGTGGGATATTTGGTTGTGAGTAATGTCGCCAATTCTTGATCAAATACTTCTACCAATTCTTGTGTCAAGCTGGCTCCCACGCCAGCACTAGCACGAATTCGTCCCCGCCAATCTTCGTGTGTATAAGAGACAAATACATCGTAAGAAAATGTACGGATATCTCGGAATCCTCCTTCGCCAATATCTTGTAACCACAAGGGATGTAAGCCATTACCGCCGCCCAGATTCCACGCAGGATTATGAGCCTGGATTAGTTGTTCCGTTGCTTCAACCACATTACCTTTTAAGGGTATCCAATCAAAATGTGCGATCGCAATCGAGCCATTTCTTCTCAATATGCGAGTAATTTCCTGGACAGCGCGCGGACGGTCAAACCAATGCCAACACTGTCCGGCTGTCACCACATCTGCACTTGCGTTTGGTAACTCGGTATTCTCGGCAGTTGCGACTCGATAATCTACTTGAAGTTGGGCAGATTCGCTTAACAGTCTGGCTTGTTCTAAAAGTGAAGCTGATGGATCTATGCCAATTACATAAGCACCTCTATCAGCAAAGCCCCGCGCTAGTGTTCCTGTTCCTGTGCCGAGGTCAACAATATTCTGCCCTGGTAAACCTATACCATATTCAGACAGTTTGTTAAATAATGAACTGGGAAAGCCAGCCCGGTGTTTTGCATAATCAGTAGCAGTTGCACCAAAATCAATTTTCATACCTACAAAACCATTCTTGTAACAATTGTCTAGCCTAGAAGTTCTCTATCCACGGACATACTTCTACTTCCCTACGGAACGCTGCGCGAACCCATCCGGGTCAAGAGTACTAAGCTAATCGTCATTCATTTTTCCAGAATGATTCGCTTGTAGTAAGGGCTTCAGCCCTGCTTTTATGCAACTTAAATGCCGATTAGCTTATCAGGATTATGAAGCATTAGCAAAACAAGTGTTTTAGAAAATTCTGTTTCCTACTTACTAGCCGTAGTCGTCAGATAGGTTAGAACAGTATTGATTGCTCAAAGCCTTGAAGCAACTGGGTTTTTACTCAGCACTGGCTCAACCCTAGCTATCCGCTAACAGCACTCAGCACTTTGCACTTGGGAGCATCCCAAATGTGCAAAAACCTTGATAGCCCTCATCCCCTAACCCCTTCTCCCAAAGATGGGAGAAGGGGAACTAGAATTATGTCTCTCCTCTCCCAAGCAAAGATAAAAATATTCTTCCCTGTAGAAGCTTCCGCCTTCACGTTTCCGTGTTTCGCGCAGTCTGTAGCAGCTTCCGCCTTCCCTGTAGAAGCTT